>NZ_RSAJ01000019.1 GCF_003933965.1 Streptomyces sp. RP5T | reverse complement strand
GCCGGGGGCAGGTGCGGCGCGCAGCCGGTCCAGGGCGCGGAACGGATGGTCGGCGCGGATCTTCGGCGGGCCCGCGGCGGCCTGGGGCGCGGTGCTGGTCGCGGCCGACAGGGCCTCCGCGAGGCCGCCGAGCTCGACGTGGACCACGAGGACCGGCTTGCCGGGCACCTGCTCGGCCGCGGACCTGAGCGCCTCGGCGAGGGCGGCGTCGCCCGCGGATCCCTCGCCGACCGCCGGGATGGCCGTCACGATCACCGCGTCGTACGCGTCGTCGGCGAGCGCCCGCGCGAGGGCCGCGTGGAAGTCCGCCGGCGTGGCCGCGGTGGTCAGGTCCAGCGGGGTCGAGGGCCGCAGCCCCTCGGCCACGCACGCGTCGTAGGTGAGCAGGCCCAGCGACTCGGAGTTGCCGAGGATGGCCACCCTGGGTCCGGTGGGCAGCGGCTGGCGGGCGAGCAGCAGGCCGGTGTCCACGAGTTCGGTGATGGTGTCGACGCGGATCACTCCGGCCTGCCGGAGCAGCGCGGACACCGTGGCGTGCGGCAGGCGCGTGGCGCGGACGGCGTGGCCCTGCGGGGCGGTTCCCGAGCCCTGCACGACGACCAGGGGCTTCGCCGCCGCCGTGCGCCGGGCGAGGCGGGTGAACTTGCGGGGGTTGCCGATGGACTCCAGGTACATGAGGACGACGTCGGTGTCCGGGTCGTCGTACCAGTACTGCAGGACGTCGTTGCCGGAGACGTCCGCGCGGTTGCCGGCGGAGACGAAGGTGGAGACGCCGGTCACGCCGGTGACGCCGCCGCCGCGCCGGTGCAGCCGGGAGAGCAGGGCGATGCCGATGGCTCCGGACTGGGCGAACAGGCCGATCCGGCCGGGGCGGGGGGTCTCGGGGGCCAGTGAGGCGTTGAGCCGGACGTCCGGGGAGGTGTTGATGATGCCGAAGGCGTTCGGGCCGATGATCCGCATGCCGTACGCGCGTGCGTGCCGCACGAGTTCACGCTGGCGCTCGCGTCCTTCGGGGCCGCTCTCGGCGTACCCGGCGGAGAGCACCACGAGTCCCTGCACGCCGTGGGCCCCGCACTCGGCGACGACCTCGGGGACCTGCTCGGCGGGGACGGCGACGACCGCGAGGTCGACGGGGCCGTCGATGTCGCGCACCGAGCGGTGCGCGGGGACGCCGTCGAGCTCCTTCTGCTCCTCGGTGAACGCCTTGTTCACCGCGTACAGGCGGCCGTTGAAGCCGTAGTCCCGGATGTTGCCGAGCACGCTGCGGCCCACGCCGCCGGGGGTGCGGCCGACGCCTACGACGGCCACGGAGCCGGGGGTCAGCAGTCGCTGCACGGACCGCGACTCGGCGCGCTGCTCGCGCGCGTACTGCACGGCGAGCGAGCGGTCGGTGGGCTCCAGGTCGAACTCCAGGCGTACGACGCCGTCCTCGAAGCTGCGCTTCTGGGTGTACCCGGCGTCGGTGAACACCTTGATCATCTTGACGTTGGCGGGCAGCACCTCGGCGGCGAAGCGGCGGATGCCGCGCTCACGGGCGACGGCCCCGATGTGTTCGAGGAGCGCGGAGGCCACGCCCCGCCCCTGGTGGGCGTCCTGCACGAGGAAGGCGACCTCGGCCTCGTCGGCGGGGGCGGAGGCGGGCATGCCGTCGGCGCCGATGCGGTCGTAGCGTACGGTGGCGATGAACTCGCCGCCGACCGTGGCGGCGAGTCCCACCCGGTCCACAAAGTCGTGGTGCGTGAAGCGGTGGACGTCCTTGGCGGACAGGCGAGGGTAGGGCGCGAAGAAGCGGTAGTACTTCGACTCGTCCGAGACCTGCTCGTAGAAGCTGACCAGGCGATCGGCGTCGTCGACGGTGATGGGCCTGATGCGCGCGGTGCCGCCGTCGCGCAGCACCACGTCGGCCTCCCAGTGGGCGGGGTACTCGTGCCGGTCCGACGCGCTCTGCATGGGCCCCAGAGTACGGCTCGCGTACGACAACGGCGCGAGGCAGTCTGTGGAGAACGCGCGAGAACGCACAGGGACGAAAAGTCGGGCCGAGGCCGCGGTCCGACGTCTCACCCCGGAGGGACTCCTGGTCCTGTCCGGAGACACTTCACGTGTGGGAAACTGGTCTAGACAACCCTGAACACCGAAGGGCAGCATCACATGGCTGAGCGCCGCGTCAACGTCGGCTGGGCCGAGGGCCTCCACGCCCGCCCCGCTTCCATCTTCGTCCGGGCCGCCACGGCCGCAGGTATCCCGGTGACGATCGCCAAGGCCGACGGCAACCCCGTCAACGCGGCCTCCATGCTGGCCGTGCTGGGCCTGGGTGCCCAGGGCGGCGAGGAGATCGTCCTCGCCTCCGACGCCGAGGGCGCGGAGGTGGCCCTCGACCGGCTCGCGAAGCTGGTCGCCGAGGGACTCGAGGAGCTTCCCGAGACCGTCTGAGCACGGCTGCACCGAAAAGCACCGAGGGGCTCGTCCGAATTATCGGGCGGGCCCTTCGCATTTCCCTTTCACGGGCAGCGGAAATAACGCCCCCGAATTACTCCCTCTTTGTATACGGTGCCCGTGTTAATGCCGGACGCCTGTCACGTTTACAGGATGTTGCGAGGTCCTCACACGGTCCGAGCGGTCCTGCCCGGAGGTGAATCGCAGCCGGTGCGCCGCCCCCGAGCGCTCGGTGTGCACCGCGGTGATCGCCCGCGCGCGCTCGGCGTCCCCGCGGGCCACCGCGTCCACGATCGCCCCGTGCTCCGCCCAGGACTCCACGGGGTCGGCCGGCGCGTCCACGGCGTACATCCAGGCGATCTTGTGCCGCAGCTGGGTCAGCATCGAGGTCAGCGCGGGGCTGCCGGAGGCCTGCGCGAGTGTCTCGTGGAACCAGCCCCCCAGGGAGCGCAGATCGTCGCTGTTGCCCCGCCTGGCCCGCTCCTGGCCCAGCCTGACCAGGCCGCGCAGCACCTTCAGATGGGCCTCGGTGCGCCGCTGGGCGGCCCGGGAGGCGCCGAGCGGTTCGAGGAGCATGCGCATCTCCAGGAGGTCGGCGCCCTCCTGCTCGGTCGGTTCGGCCACGCACGCGCCCGCGTGCCGCCGCGTCACCACGAAGCCCTCGGCCTCCAGGGTGCGCAGGGCCTCGCGGACGGGGACGCGGGAGACGCCGTAGCGGCGGGCGAGCAGTTCCTCGGTGAGCCGGCTCCCGCGCTCGTGGACACCGGCGACGATGTCGTCCCGGATCGCCGTGCATACCGAGTGCGCCGGAATACGCATGTCCGACCTCCGTCTTAATCCCCGTGAAACGTCGCCGATTGACGTGTGTTCAGTGACTCTATTGCAATGAGCGGGAATTTCCGACGGCGGACCGGAATCCAGGGATATTTTTTGGACAACGGGGCGCTGGAAACGACGAAACCCCGGCTCGGGGAGCCGGGGTCTCGCGGGGATCGCGCTTCGGGTCGTCAGACGTTCACGCCGTGCGAGCGCAGATAGGCGACGGGGTCGATGTCCGAGCCGTACTCGGGGGTGGTGCGCGCCTCGAAGTGCAGGTGCGGTCCGGTGACGTTGCCGGTCGCGCCGGACAGCCCGATCTGCTGGCCGGGAGTGACCGACTGGCCGACCGAGACGCCGATGGACGACAGGTGACCGTACTGGGTGTAGGTGCCGTCGGCCATCCTGATCACGACGTTGTTGCCGTAGGAGCCGCCCCAGCCGGCCTCGACGACGGTGCCGCGGCCGACCGCGTGCACGGAGGTACCGCTGGCGGCGTGGAAGTCGACACCGGTGTGGCTGCCGGAGGACCACAGGGAGCTGCTGCTCTGATAGCCGGTGGAGATGTAGGAGCCGGAGATCGGGGCGACGAAGGCGTTGAGGCGCCTGCGCTCGGCCGCACGGGCGGCGCGCTCCTTGGCCTCGCGTATCTCCTTGGCGCGCGCCTCGGCCTTGCGCTTGGCCTCGGCGGCCGCCTTCTTCTGCGCGGCGGCCTGCGCCTGGGCCTCGGCCTGGGCGTCGAGCTGGTCCGCGAGGGAGTCGCCGTCGACGGAGACGACGGGCATGAGGCCGGTCTGCTCGACGGAGTTGTCGGCGGCGAGCGCCGGGGTGGCGATGGTGCCGATGACGCCGGTGGTGGCGAGGGCCGCGACACCGGCCGCACGGGCGGTGGTGCGCTTGATGCGGCTGGGACGACGGTGCTTCCCGGTGGCGCAGGTGAACGCCATGTGGTGGCTGGTCCTTTCCTTCCTTCTCGCCTACCGGGTTAGCTGACGGGTTCGGAGCAGGAAGGTCTCCTACGGACCCCCTCGCGGTGCGCGGGCGTCCGATTCACCCCAGGGACGTGTGGTGGGTCCCCGGCTCCCCTGGCTCGCGCCGTACGGGGACTCGGCGATGACTGTCCGGTGCCGCGGACGCGGCGCAGTGCCTGACGGACAGCCCGGAAGACGCTAAGCGGGGCGGCTTTCAAGACCCAAACGGATCAGGGGGTTTGTAGCGCATCCCACAGGGCAGACAGGCAACCTCCCACCCAATTCGGACATCGAGGGGCCCTGGTGACACGGTCGTCACCAGGGCCCCTCCACGCGCGTGCCGTTGACTACTCGGCGCTCACGACCTTGACCTCGCCGATGCCGAGGGCCTCGACGGGCTCCTTGATGGCGGCCGCGTCGCCGACCAGGATCGTCACCAGACGGTCCACCGGGAAGGCGTTCACGACGGCGGCGGTGGCCTCGACGGTGCCGGTCGCGGCGAGCTGCTGGTACAGGGTC
Organism: Streptomyces sp. RP5T; assembly: GCF_003933965.1. Lineage (GTDB taxonomy): Bacteria > Actinomycetota > Actinomycetes > Streptomycetales > Streptomycetaceae > Streptomyces. Next base: position 30,429 of record NZ_RSAJ01000019.1, on the reverse strand, counting down.
GCCTGGTAGTCGTCGGGCAGGTGCTGCTCGACCTGGTCGGCCAGCGTGCTCGCGACGGCGGCGGCCGTCTCGTACTTGAGCGGCGCCACCCCGACGAGGTTCTGCACGGCGACATCGCGCTCGGCGTCGGTGAGGCCGCCCTCGGCGAGCGTGCGCAGCACCTTCCACAGGTCGTCCAGCGCGGGGCCGGTGTTCGGGGTGTCCACGGAGCCGCTGATGGCGAGCATCGCGGCGCCCGAGCCGTCCGGCGCGGACCTGAGGACCTGCCCGAACGACCGTACGCCGTAGGTGTAGCCCTTCTCCTCGCGCAGGACGCGGTCCAGGCGGGAGGTGAGGGTGCCGCCGAGGCAGTACGTGCCGAGCACCTGCGCGGGCCACACGCGTGCGTGCCGGTCGGCGCCGATACGGCCGATGAGCAGCTGCGTCTGGACGGCGCCGGGGCGGTCCACGATGACGACCCGGCCGGTGTCGTCGGCGGTCACCGGCGGCACCGGGCGCGACTGGGCCTGCGAGCCGGTCCAGGAGCCGAGCGTGTCGGCGAGCAGCGCGTCCAGGTCGATGCCGGTGAGGTCGCCGACGACCACGGCGGTCGCGGTGGCGGGGCGCACGTGCTTCTCGTAGAAGGCGCGTACGGCCGCGGAGTCGATGGTCTCGACGGTCTCCTCGGTGCCCTGGCGCGGGCGCGACATGCGCGAGTCCGCCGGGAACAGCTCCTTGGAGAGCTCCTTGGCGGCGCGGCGGGACGGGTTGGCCAGCTCGTGCGGGATCTCGTCCAGGCGGTTGCGGACGAGGCGCTCGACCTCGCTGTCCGCGAACGCGGGCGCCCTGAGCGCGTCGGCCAGCAGCCCGAGGGCCTTGGCGAGACGGGAGGCGGGCACTTCGAGGCTGAGGCGGACGCCCGGGTGGTCGGCGTGCGCGTCGAGGGTGGCGCCGCAGCGCTCCAGCTCGGCGGCGAACTCCTCGGCGGAGTGCTTGTCGGTGCCCTCGGAGAAGGCGCGCGCCATGATCGTGGCGACGCCGTCCAGGCCGGCCGGCTCGGCCTCCAGGGGCGCGTCCAGGAGCACCTCGACGGCGACGACCTGCTGGCCGGGGCGGTGGCAGCGCAGGAGGGTCAGGCCGTTGTCGAGCGTCCCGCGCTCGGGGGCGGGGAAGGCCCAGACCTTGGGCTCGCCGGCCTGCGGCTGCGGGTGGAATTCCATCGCGGCGAGCTCGGTCACTTGGCCGCCTCCTCGTTCTCGGTGGCTTCTACGGTCGCCGCGGACTGCGGGTCCTCGGCGGCGTCCTCGGCACTGTCGGCGATCTCGGCGGGGGCGGTGGGCTCGTAGACGAGCACCGCGCGGTTGTCGGGCCGCAGCCTGGCCTGGGCGACCGCCTGGACGTCCTCGGCGCTCACCTCCAGGACGCGCTGCACGGCGGTCAGGGCGAGCTGGGGGTCGCCGAACAGGACGGCGTAGCGGCACAGTTCGTCGGCGCGGCCCGCGACGGTGCCGAGCCGGTCCAGCCACTCGCGCTCCAACTGAGCCTGGGCGCGCTCCATTTCCTCGGCGGTCGGGCCCTCCGCGGCGAACCGGGCGAGCTCCTCGTCGATCGCGGCCTCGATGACCGGCACCTCGACGTCACCGGAGGTCTTCACGTCGAGCCAGCCCAGGGAGGGCGCGCCGGCCAGGCGCAGCAGTCCGAAGCCGGCCGCGACGGCCGTACGGTCGCGCCGTACGAGCCGGTTGTAGAGGCGGGAGGACTCGCCGCCGCCGAGGACGGTGAGGGCGAGGTCGGCCGCGTCCGCCTCGCGGGTGCCGTCGTGCGGCAGCCGGTAGGCGGCCATCAACGCGCGCGCGGGCACCTCCTCCTCGACGACCTCGCGCAGCTGCTCGCCGATGATCTCGGGCAGGGAGCCGTCGCGGGGGGCGGGCTTGCCGTCGTGCGAGGGGATGGAGCCGAAGTACTTCTCGACCCAGGCGAGCGTCTGCTCCGGGTCGATGTCGCCGACGACCGACAGGACGGCGTTGTTGGGCGCGTAGTACGTGCGGAAGAACGCGCGCGCGTCCTCCAGGGTGGCCGCGTCCAGATCGGCCATCGAACCGATCGGGGTGTGGTGGTAGGGGTGGCCCTCCGGGTAGGCGAGCGCGGTGAGCTTCTCGAAGGCGGTGCCGTAGGGGACGTTGTCGTAGCGCTGCCTGCGCTCGTTCTTGACGACGTCGCGCTGGTTCTCCATCGACTCGTCGTCGAGGGCGGCCAGCAGGGAGCCCATGCGGTCGGCCTCCAGCCAGAGCGCGAGCTCCAGCTGATGGGTCGGCATGGTCTCGAAGTAGTTGGTGCGCTCGAAGCTCGTGGTGCCGTTGAGCGAACCGCCCGCGCCCTGTACGAGCTCGAAGTGCCCGTTGCCGTGCACCTGCTTCGAGCCCTGGAACATCAGGTGCTCGAAAAGGTGAGCCAGGCCGGTACGCCCCTTGACCTCGTGGCGCGAGCCGACGTCGTACCAGAGGCACACCGCCGCGACCGGGGTCAGGTGGTCCTCGGAGAGCACCACGCGCAGGCCGTTGGCCAGGCGGTGCTCGGTCGCTGTCAGGCCCCCGGTGCCTGCCTGGTCTGTGGCCGTGTGACCCATGGGCATGTACGTCCCTTCGATCGCGGTCGCGGTCGTGGAAACCGCGGTTTTCCTGCCGGTCCTGCCACTGTATGCAAGCGTGCGGACCCTCGGCGAAGTTCCCGGAGCGCGTACGCCCACAGCGGATCGCGTAGCCTGCGGGCAACCGTGAGGGAGGCGCTGTGCGGTCCCCCGGGCCGGACGGCTCGTCCGGGCCCTGCCCGGACTGTCAGTGCCGCGGTCCACAATGGTCCGCGTCAGATCCCGTTCACGCTTCAGCAAGAGTGAGCCAAAGGGCCGACGTGAGCGACCCGTAGGCGAGCGACCAGAAAAGAGGAGCCGGCAGCGATGGCCCGCCGCAGCACGAAGACCCCGCCGCCCGACGACTCGTACGAGGAGCGGATCCTCGACATCGACGTCGTGGACGAGATGAAGGGCTCGTACCTCGAGTACGCGTACTCGGTCATCTACTCCCGCGCGCTCCCCGACGCCCGCGACGGCCTCAAGCCGGTGCACCGGCGCATCGTCTACCAGATGAACGAGATGGGCCTGCGCCCCGACCGCGGCTATGTGAAGTGCGCCCGCGTCGTCGGCGAGGTCATGGGCAAGCTGCACCCGCACGGCGACGCGTCGATCTACGACGCCCTCGTGCGCATGGCCCAGCCCTTCTCGATGAGCGTGCCGCTGATCGACGGCCACGGCAACTTCGGTTCGCTGGGCAACGACGACCCGCCGGCCGCCATGCGGTACACCGAGTGCCGCGCGGCCGAGGCCGCCAGCCTCATGACGGAGTCCATCGACGAGGACACCGTCGACTTCGCCCCGAACTACGACGGCCAGGAGCAGGAGCCGGGCGCGCTGCCCGCCGCCTTCCCCAACCTCCTGGTGAACGGCGCCTCCGGCATCGCGGTCGGCATGGCCACCAACATGGCGCCGCACAACCTCACCGAGGTCATCGCGGCCGCCCGCCACCTGATCCGCTACCCGAACGCGGATCTGGACGCCCTGATGAAGCACATCCCGGGCCCCGACCTGCCCACCGGTGGCCGGATCGTCGGCCTCTCGGGCATCCGGGACGCCTACGAGACGGGCCGCGGCACCTTCAAGATCCGCGCGACGGTGTCGGTGGAGACGGTCACCGCCCGCCGTAAGGGCCTGGTCGTCACCGAGCTGCCCTTCACGGTCGGCCCGGAGAAGGTCATCGCCAAGATCAAGGACCTGGTCGGCGCGAAGAAGCTCCAGGGCATCGCCGACGTCAAGGACCTCACCGACCGCGCCCACGGCCTGCGCCTGGTCATCGAGATCAAGAACGGCTTCGTGCCGGAGGCGGTCCTGGAGCAGCTCTACAAGCTGACGCCGATGGAGGAGTCCTTCGGCGTCAACAACGTGGCGCTGGTGGACGGGCAGCCCCTCACGCTCGGCCTCAAGGAGCTCCTGGAGGTCTACCTCGACCACCGCTTCGAAGTGGTGCGCCGGCGCAGCGAGTTCCGCCGCACCAAGCGTCGCGACCGGCTGCACCTGGTCGAGGGCCTGCTCACCGCCCTGGTCGACATCGACGAGGTCATCCGGATCATCCGCTCCAGCGACAACTCCGCGCAGGCGAAGGAGCGCCTGATCGAGCGCTTCTCGCTGAGCGAGATCCAGACGCAGTACATCCTGGACACGCCCCTGCGGCGCCTGACCCGGTTCGACCGCATCGAGCTGGAGTCGGAGCAGGACCGGCTCAACGCGGAGATCGCGGAGCTGACCCGGATCCTGGAGTCGGACGCCGAGCTGCGCAAGCTGGTCTCCGCCGAACTGGCCGCGGTCGCCAAGAAGTACGGCACCGAGCGGCGCACGGTCCTGCTGGAGGCCGGCGCCACGGCCCCCGTGGCCGCCGTACCGCTCCAAGTGGCGGACGACCCGTGCCGGGTGCTGCTGTCCTCGACCGGGCTGCTGGCCCGTACGGCGAACGGCGAGCCGCTCGCGGAGGAGCCCGGCGGCAAGCGTGTCAAGCACGACGTGATCGTCTCCGCGGTGCCGGCCACCGCGCGGGGCGAGGTCGGCGCGGTGACGTCGTCCGGCCGTCTCCTGCGACTGAACGTGATCGACCTGCCGCAGCTCCCGGAGACCGCCGCGAACCTGGCGGGCGGTGCGCCGCTGACCGAGTTCCTCTCCCTGGAGGACGGCGAGACGCTGGTCTGCCTCACCACGCTGGACGAGTCCTCGCCCGGCCTGGCCCTCGGCACCGAACAGGGTGTCGTCAAGCGTGTGGTCCCCGACTATCCGTCCAACAAGGACGAGTTGGAGGTCATCACGCTCAAGGAGGGCGACCGGATCGTCGGCGCGGTGGAACTGCGCACCGGCGACGAGGACCTGGTCTTCATCACCGACGACGCCCAGCTCCTGCGCTACCAGGCTTCCCAGGTCCGCCCGCAGGGCCGTCCCGCGGGCGGTATGACGGGCATCAAGCTCGCCGAGGGCGCGAAGGTCATCTCCTTCACGGCGGTGGACCCGGCGGCGGACGCGGTCGTCTTCACGGTCGCCGGCTCGCGCGGCACGCTCGACGACTCCGTCCAGACGACGGCCAAGCTGACGCCGTTCGACCAGTACCCGCGCAAGGGCCGCGCCACGGGCGGCGTCCGCTGCCAGCGGTTCCTCAAGGGCGAGGACTGCCTGTCCCTGGCCTGGGCGGGCGCCGTCCCGGCTCGCGCCGCGCAGAAGAACGGCACCCCGGCCGACCTCCCGGAGATGGACCCGCGCCGCGACGGCTCGGGCGTGTCGCTGGCGAAGACGGTGTCGGTGGTGGCGGGCCCGGTCTAGGCCGGTTCCCCGGGTTCCTCCTCGGTCCCCCGCACGTATCGCAGGACGCCCCACATGCCGGCCTCGTCGGCGTGCGGGGCGTCCCGCTGATCCGCCTTGCACGCCTCCAGCTCCTTGCCGAGGGCGGGGGTGTCGATGCCGGAGCCGATGAGGACGAGCTGGGTGAGACGGGGTTCCCCGGGCGGCCAGGGCTCCGGGTAGAACCGCAGGAACCGTCCCACGGCATGTACGGCGTACCGGTTGCGGACGTCGTACGGCCCGAAGCCGACGTACCCCTTGATCCGGTACAGCCCTTCGGGCCGGCTGTCGAGGAAGCCCATGAGGCGGCGGGGGTCGAGGGGCGTGTCCGAGGTGAAGGACAGGCTGTCGTAGGCGGCGTGCAGATGCCCCGCGTGGTCGTGGCCCTCGGGTCCGTCGGGGGTGTGCAGGTCGTCGAAGGAGAGCTGTCCGACGCGCTCCTCGCCGGGACGGCAGTCGAAGAGGAACTCCGGGTCGATGCGGCCGTAGCTGGCGGGGACGACGGCGGCGCGGTCGACGAGTCGGTGGACCAGCGCGAGGACGCGCTCGGCGTCGGCCGCCCGGTCGAGCTTGTTGACCACGACGAGGTCGGCGAGGGCGAGATGCCGGTCGAGCTCGGGGTGCTTGGCACGGGTGTCGTCGAACTCGGCCGCGTCGACGACCTCGACGAGACCGCCGTAGACGATGTCGGGCTGCTCGCTGGCGAGCACCATGCGGACGAGTTCCTGCGGCTCGGCGAGTCCGCTGGCCTCGATGACGATGACGTCGATCCCGGCGTCGGGACGGGCGAGCCTGGCGAGGTACCCGTCGAGCTCACTGACGTCGACCGCGCAGCACAGGCAGCCGTTCCCGAGGGAGACGGTCGAGTCGCCGAGCGCGCCGGCGACGGCCATGGCGTCGATCTCGATGGCACCGAAGTCGTTGACCACGGCACCGATCCGGCTGCCGCCGCTGCGATGGAGGAGATGATTGAGGAGCGTGGTCTTGCCGGACCCCAGGAATCCGGCGAGCACGACGACCGGGATCTGCCGGGGGCTCCCGCTCGGCTGACTCAACGTACGACCTCTTTCGCGCTGCTGCGTACACCGGATCGCGGTCCCGGCGCACGGACGGGGTGAAAATGCCGGACCAGGATACGAGCCGGAACAATCCCCTCGAAGTGAACGATTGTTAGCAGCACTTGCGGGGCAGACGTTGGGCAAGGCGCCGGTTCGTGCGACCCTCGCTTCCCTCCGTGCGCCTCCTCTCCGCCTCCCCCGCCGATCAGAGCCGCTCGGCACCCTGGGAGACGGCAAGCGCCGCCCACCGCTCGCCGGTCCCCATCAGTCGACCCGCACCCCGACGACCGGCGGACGGCCGTTTGAATCGGGGATTACATGGCCACACAGAGCTCTGCGGTACGGAGGATCGGATCCGCTGTCAAAGCGGGGGTCGCAGCCGTGATCCAGTCGGTCTCGGCCCCAGGTCAGCGGCAGCACAGGCGAGCCACACTCGCCGAGCAGCACAGGCTCCACTTCGACCTGCTGTGCAAAGCGATGGACGATCCGGCCCTGGCTGCGGTTCTCGACACCTACGAGACCGACATCCCTCTGGAGAAACAGCGCCAGTTCCTCTTCGCCAACGCGCTCTACATCAACGCCCTGTACTACTACCGCGTCGGCGCCCTCTCGAAGACGGAGTTGTACGGTCACCTGCGCGTGATGTGCCAGAACCAGGTGTTCCGCGACTACTGGGAGGCAACTCGTCACCACCGCAAGAGCCTGCCCGACACCTCGGAGGAGTCCGCCCTGGGGCGGATGACGGACGAACTCATCCAGGAGCTCGCCGAGGCGGAGACCGATCAATGGTGGGTCGTCGGCGAACTTCCGGACGAGTAGCGGCGCTACGACAATCGACTCCGCCGGCCCCCACGTCCTTGCGGCACCCGTACGGTATGCCCGAAACGGTCAAGAGGCATTGCGAGAGTTCACCCCAACGCCTGTGACAACTGGCGCACCAGACGCTCCGGAGAGCGGTAGGTTGTCGCTGGCCCCTCGCCGGGCGCGCTCCGGCGAACACCCCTTGCTCGGAGGAAGTCAGCTCCGACACACCTGTCCGGAGGCCGCCGGCCGGGAGGTCACACCCCCTCTCCCAGCCCGTAAGAAGGCGGTACCTCTTCGTGAAAATCGTGCGACGTGTCGGGGCTTCTCCTCGCGAGCGCGGCAGCGCCACTGGCTCGACCTGCCCCGACATCTTCGAGCTCAGCAACGGCGACTTCGCTGTCATCGGGCGCGAAGCCACCGCGGAACTCGATTCGGAGCTCCCTTCCGACGCCGCACGAGCCGACTATGAACGGATCGTGGTCATCACCCGCGAGACCCTGGTGCGGGCCAAGACCGACATCCCGGACGTCTAGACGGGCTCATGGCTGACATCGAGCAGGCGGCCGCACTCGTCAGTTCGGGTGCCGCGATTGTCACCGCTGTCACAGGTCTGGTGGCCGCGCTCAAGTCCCGTCCCCATCAGGAACACTCGGGCAGCGGTGTGGTGATGCCACCCGCGGAGGCAACTCCTGAGGAGCGCGCCTCGACTCCACGTCCGGGATTACCGACCCGGATCCTGCGACGCCTCGGCAGAACCGGCGAACCTCGCTGAGCGGCGGCCAACCGGGTCCGGCACCATTCCGGTGCCGGACCATCGGCGCGGGTCAGGCCACTTGAGGCACCGCCACCGGCGCCTCGGCCCCCACATACCGCGCCACCGGCCGGATGATCTTCGAGTCCGCCGCCTGTTCGAGGATGTTCGCGCTCCACCCCACCACCCGAGCGGCCGCGAACGTGGGCGTGAACATCTCGCGCGGCAGCCCGCACAGCTCCATGACCACGCCCGCGTAGAACTCGACGTTGGTGTGCAGCTCCCGCCCCGGCTTCAACTCGGCCAGGATCGCCTCCACCTGGCGTTCCACCTCGACGGCGAAGTCCACCCGGGCTCCGCCGAACCGCTGGGCCACCTCCCGGAGCATCCGGGAACGCGGGTCCTCCGTGCGGTAGACCGCATGACCGAATCCCATGATCCGCTCCCCGGCGAGCACCCGCTCACGGATCCAGGAATCGATACGGTCGGGCGTGCCGATCGCGTCCAGGGTGTCCAGCGCCCGGCTCGGCGCTCCCCCGTGCAAGGGCCCCGACAAGGCACCTACCGCCCCCACGAGACACGCCACCACATCCGCCCCCGTCGACGCGATGACCCGCGCCGTGAAGGTTGATGCATTGAAGCCGTGATCAATGGTTGAGATCAAGTACTGCTCGACGGCCCGGGCCCGCTGCGGTTCCGGCTCCGAACCCGTCAGCATGTACAGGTAGTTGGCCGCGTACGAGAGGTCCTCCCGCGGCTCCACCGGCGCGAGCCCCTTGCCCAGCCGGTGCAACGCGGTGAGCAACGTCGGCACCGCCGCGGCCGCCACGAGCGTGTCCCGGCGCCGCTCGTCCGGGTCGATGTCGTAGACCGGCCGGAACCCCTTCGCCGCACCGAGCAGCGACAGCGCGGAGCGCATCCCGGCCAGCGGCCCCCATCCCCCGCTCGCCGCCGCGATCGCCGGCAGCGCCGCCCGCACCTCCTCCGGCAGCCGCCGCAGCCCCGCGGTCTCGGCACGGAACGCCGCGGCCTGTCCGGCGTCCGGCAGTTCGCCGTGGATCAGGAGATGCCAGACGTCCTCGAAGCCGCGGGTCCGGGCGAGTTCGACGGCCGAGTACTGGCGGTAGTGATAGAACCCCTCGCGCCCCCGGACATCCCCCACCTCGGTGTCGGTGACGACGACTCCGGCGAGTCCGCGCGGTACGTCGACGAGTGTGGTTGCGGACCTGTTGACCGACATGATTCCTCCCTGGACTTGATTAGACTGTCCATGGTTGACTCATTCCCTGTCAATATTGATTGAATCAATATACATCAATCAACCCACCTGGCTGCGGATACGGTGACCTCTTATGCGCGATCAAGCCCCCCTCCCCGGCCCCGCGGAACACCGGCTCAGCACCAGGGAAGCCGCCGAGCTGCTGGGCGTGAAGCCCGAGACCGTGTACGCCTACGTGAGCCGCGGTCAGCTCAGCAGCCGACGCGTCCCCGGCGGCCGGGGCAGCACCTTCGACGCGAAGGAGGTGGAGGCCCTGGCCCGGCGCAACCGCCGGGAGAGCGCCGGGAGTACGGGCTCCGGCGGCGAACTGTCCGTACGGACCCGCATCACGCTCATCGACCGGGACCGCTACTACTTCCGGGGCGTCGACGCGACCGAACTCGCCGCGCGTCACTGCTACGAAGAGATCGCGGAGTGGCTCTGGACCGGACACATGCGGCCCGGGGTCACCTTCAGCGCCCCCGACGCCACCGTCGACACGGCCCGCCGCGCGGTGGACGCGCTGCCCGAGCACACGAGTCCCACCGACCGGCTGCGCGTCGCCGCGATCGCCGCCGCGGCGGCCGACCCGGTGCGCTTCGACCTCTCCGAGGAAGCCGTGCTCGGCACCGCGCGGACCCTCATCCCCACGCTCGTCGCCGCCCTGCCGCCCGTGCTCCACGACCGCCGCCGTGACGACGTCCGGCTGGCGCCCCGGCTGTGGACACGGCTAAGCGGGCGCAAGCCCGACGAGGCGTCCCTGCGTGCCCTGGACACCGCACTGGGCCTTCTCGTCGACCACGACCTCGCCGCCTCGACCCTCGCGGTACGCGTCGCCGCGTCGGCACGCGCGCATGCGTACGCGGCCGTCTCCGCGGGACTGGGCGTCCTGGAGGGCCCGTTGCACGGCGCGGCCAGCGGACTGGCCCACAAGCTGTTGCTCGACGTGCTCGACCACGGCGACGCAGCCCCCGTGATCGCGCAGGAGCTGCGGGCCGGTCGCCGTATCCCGGGCCTCGGCCACCGGCTCTACCCGGGCGAGGACCCCCGCGCGCGTGCCCTGTTCGCTCTCCTGGAGGAGATCCCGCGCGCCGAGCCCGCCCTCCTCGCGGCCCGGGACATCGTGGCCACCACCGCCCGCCACACCCCCCTGCACGCCAACGTGGACCTGGCCCTCGCCGTCCTCACCGTCTCCTCCGGGATGCCGGCCACGGCCGGCGAGACGATCTTCGCCGTCGCCCGTACCGCGGGCTGGATCGCCCACGCGCTGGAGGAGTACGGCGAACGCCCGCTGCGCATGCGTCCGAGCGGCACCTATGTGGGCCCCAAGCCGCCGCAACCACTGCCGGAGCGCTGAAAGGGGCGCGGCCGGAAGTCGCCGCGCCCCGAGTCAGGTTAGGCTCACCTCTGTGAGTACCTGCTCAACGGTCTCGCACGACCTCGACGAGCCCGTTTCCGGAACCGCGGCCACCGCGCGGACCTGGCTGCTGCTGGAACAGCCCGGTCCCTGGGGCGCCAAGGCGCTCACTTCGAGCCACCTGGACCCGGCGCTGGGCCGCGCCCTGGAAGCCGCGGCGAAGGACACGGGCGTGCGCATCGCGCTCATCCGCCGCCCCGGCCGGCACGCCGACAGCGGCACACCCACCACCCGGCAGGTGTACGCCGCCCACACCGCGCCCGGCAACGTGTGGCTGCACAGTGCGACGACCCGCGATCCGCGGGACCTGCTCGACCTGGACCTCGCCGCCCTCGGCAGTGGCGACCACAGCAGCTTCGGCGCGGCGCTCGGCGGACGCCCCCACACCGGCGATCCGCTCGCGCTCGTCTGCACCAACGGCAAGCGGGACCGCTGTTGCGCGCTCCTCGGCCGGCCGCTCGCCGCGGAACTGGCCGCCTCGGGCGTCGAGGGCGCCTGGGAGGTCACCCATCTGGGTGGTCACCGGTTCTCCCCGACGCTGCTCGTCCTGCCGTACGGCTACGCCTACGGCCGCGCCGAGGCCCATGCCGTCAAGGAAGTCCTCCACGGCGTCCAGGAGGGCCGGATCGTGGTCGAGGGGTGCCGCGGCAACTCCGCCTGGCAGCGCCCCGGGCAGGCGGCCGAGCTGGCCGTCCGCACGGCAGCGCGCGAATACGCGGCCGAGGCCCTGACGGTCGTGCGCACGGACGGCGCGGCCCCGCACTGGGAGGTGACCGTCGCGCACGCCGACGGCCGTCACTGGCGCGTACTGGTGGCCCAGACCGCCGCCCTGCCGCCCCGCCCGGAGAGCTGCGGGGCGTCGGCGCTGGGCTCGCCCGCGCGGATGGACGTGGTGGCGCTGCACGAGCTGAGGACGTCGACAGCGCTCGCGAGCTGAGCGGACCCGCGGTCCGGTCAACTCATTGATCAAGAGATCCATGCCACACCCCCTGCGGCGGATACGGCGCCTGCCCGTACCGTCATGGGTATGAGCCGCACTGCCCCCGCCCGCCGCCTGCGCCTCGGACTGCCCCGCCGGGTGTTCTCGCAGGTACTTCTGATGCAGTTGGCGATCGCCGCGGGAGTGGCGGTGCTCGCGACCGGACTGTTCCTCGCGCCCCTGAGCAACCAGCTGGACGACCAGGCGATGCGCCGGGCGCTGGCCATCGCCCAGACCACCGCCGCGGAGTCGCAGATCGCCGAGCAGGTAAAGGACACGCCCCCGCTGCCCGACGGCCCCGTCCAGCGGGAGGCCGAGAGGATCCGCAGGGCGACCGGGGCCGAGTACGTCGTGGTGATGGACTGGCGAGGCGTCCGCTGGTCGCACCCCACCCGCAGCGAGGTGGGCAGGATCGTCTCGACCGACCCGGGCCAGGCCCTGGGCGGCAAGGAGATCATGCAGATCGACAGCGGCACGCTGGGCCGCACCGCCCGCGGCAAGGTGCCGCTGTACGACAGCGGGCACCACATCGTCGGAGCGGTCTCCGTCGGCATCGCCTACGACAGCGTGCGCGCCCGTCTGATCCACGCGATCCCGGGCCTGTTCGCCTACGCCGGCGGGGCTCTCGCCGTAGGCGCGCTGGCAGCCTGGCTCATCTCCCGCAGGGTCCAGCGGCAGACCCGCGACCTGGCCTTCTCCGACATCTCGGCGCTCCTTTCCGAGCGCGAGGCGATGCTGCACGGCATCCGCGAAGGCGTCGTCGCGCTGGACCGCGCCGGACGGATCCGCCTGCTCAACGACGAGGCCAGGCGTCTGCTGGGCATCGGCGACGAGGCCGTCGGGCGCTCCCCCGACGAGGCGCTCGGGGACGGCCGTACGGCCGACGTCCTGGCCGGACGGGTGACGGGCACCGATCTGGTCACCGTGCGGGGCCAGCGGGTGCTGGTCGCCAACCGCATGCCCACCGACGACGGCGGTGCCGTCGCCACCCTGCGCGACCGCACCGAGCTGGAGCAGCTCGGCCGGGAACTCGACTCGACCCACGGTCTCATCGACGCCCTGCGCGCACAGGACCACGAGCACGCCAACCGTATGCACACGCTCCTGGGGCTGCTGGAGCTGGAGATGTACGACGACGCCGTGGAGTTCGTGGGAGAGGTCGTCGGCGACCACCGGGCCACCGCGGAGCAGGTCACCGAGAAGATCGAGGACCCGCTGCTCGCCGCGCTGCTGGTGGGCAAGGCGACCGTGGCCGCCGAGCGCGGGGTCGCCCTGTGGATCTCCGACGGGACCCGGCTGCCGGACCGGCTGGTCGACCCGAGCGGTCTGGTCACGATCGTCGGCAACCTCGTGGACAATGCCCTGGACGCCGTCGGCGGCGCACCGCACGCGCGCGTGGAGGTCGAACTGCGCGCGGAGGGCCGTACCGCGGTTCTCAGAGTGCGCGACACCGGGCCCGGAATCCCGGTCGAGCAGCGGGAGCTGGTCTTCACCGAGGGCTGGTCCACCAAGGAGCCCCCCGCGCACCGGGGACGCGGCCTCGGCCTCTCCCTGGTGCGCAAGCTCGCCGAACGCCAGGGCGGCAGCGCAACGGTCGGCGAGGCCGACGGCGGCGGGGCGCAGTTCACCGTCGTCCTGCCCGACGCACTGGCCGAGCCGCAGCCGGCGCTCACCGCATCGACCGCCCGGCAGGCGGCCACCGAGGAGGAGTCGTGATGATCGAGGTCCTGGTCGTGGACGACGACACCCGCGTGGCGCGCGTCAACGCCGCCTACGTCGAGAAGGTGCCCGGCTTCCACGTGGCGGGCGAGGCGCACAGTGCCGCCGACGCGCTGCGCCAGTTGGAGAGCCTCCCTCATGTCGACCTGGTCCTCATGGACCACTACCTGCCCGACGAGACGGGCCTCGCGGTCGTCCAGGAGATGCGCCGACGCGGCCACCAGACCGACGTGATCATGGTGACGGCGGCCCGGGACGTGACGACCGTGCAGGCGGCGATGCGCCATGGCGCGCTGCAGTACCTGGTCAAGCCGTTCGCGTTCGCGGGCCTCAGGGCCAGGCTGGAGGCGTATGCCGAGCTGCGGCGCACCCTGGACGGCGGCGGCGAGGCGGAACAGGCGGAGGTCGACCGCATCTTCGGCGCTCTCTCCTCACCGGCGGAGCCCGATCTGCCCAAGGGCCACTCCCCGACGACGGTGGAACTCGTCCGCAGGTCCCTGATGACCGCCGAGGGGCCCCTGTCGGCCCAGGAGATCGCCGACCGGACAGGGGTGAGCCGGCAGACCGCCCAGCGCTATCTGAAGCTCCTGGAGCGCACGGGACGGGCCAGACTCACCCTCAAATACGGCGACGCGGGCCGCCCGGAACACCGTTACGTGTGGGCGACCCGCGTGTGAGGAGGCTTCTCGTACTCAGCCGGCGCTCTGCGCGGCCTTCTCGACGAACTCCGTCGTGTACGTCTTGTCCAGGTCGACGTCGGCGTTCTGGATGTTGGGGTTGAACGCCTTGAGGACCTTCTCGACGGTCTCGGGACCGTTCTGCGGCATCACACCGTCCTTGGTGAACATCGGCAGCGTGTTCTTGATGGCCACGGCGTACAGCAGCTTGTTGCCCTGCGAGTAGTCGGCGGGCATCTTGTCGGCGATCTGGGTGGCGCTGTGGGTGGACATCCACTTGAGCGTCTTGACGAATGCATTGGCCAACTTCTGGACGGTGTCCTTGTGACCGTTGACCCAGTCCGTCTGCATGTACAGGCTTGACGACGGATACGGCCCGCCGAGTGCCTCTTCCGAGCCCTGCGGCGTACGCATGTCCAGGAGGACCTTGCCGGCCTTCTTGTCCAGGATCGTCGCGACGGTGGGGTCGGTCGTCATGCCGCCGTCGATCGCGCCCTGCTGGAGTGCCGAGATGAAGGTCGGCCCCGCGCCCACGGCGACCGGGGTGAAGTCGCTGACCTTCACGCCGTTCTTGACGGCGAGGTACTTGGTGAGGAAGTCGGTGGAGGAGCCGAGGCCCGTGACGCCGAGCTTCCTGCCCTTGAAGTCCTTGGGCGAGGTGATGTCACCCGCCGCCTTGTTGGAGACGATCTCCACCTCACCGGGCGCGTGCGAGAACTGCACGACCGACTCCACGTCCTTGCCCTTGACCTGCAGATCGAGCGTGTGGTCGTAGAAACCGACGGCTCCTTGGACCTGGCCGGAGACGAGCGCGGTCTCGGCCTGGACACCGGCGGGCTCGCTGAGCAGCTCGACGTCGAGTCCCTCGGAGTCGAAGTAGCCGAGCCGCTGGGTCAGCATCGCGGGCAGGTAGATGACCTTGTCGAGGCCACCGACCATGATCTTGACCTTGGTGCCCTTGCCGTCGCCCTTGCTGCCGGAGTCGGCCGAGGCGGAACTGGCGGCGTCGTTGGCGCAGGCGGTCAGCGAGGAGAGGGCGAGCAGGCCGGCGGTGGCCAGGGAGGCGTATCTGGCGGTCTTGCGCATGGGGTTCACGTCCTTGTGAGGGGCGGTGCGGGCAGGGCTGGGGAGAACTGGGAGGGCTCGGCTCGGAGCGGTCGCCGTGGACGACGACGCCCCGGCCTCAGCTGTCGGAATGCGCCGGCTTCCAGCGGAAGATGCGGCGCTCGGCGAAGGTGAGCAGCCCTTCGGCGAGGAGGGCGACGACGGCGAGGATGACCATCGCGGCGTACACACCGGCCGCGTTGAAGGTGCCCTGCGACTGGGCGACGAGCAGGCCGATGCCCTTGGTCGCGCCGATGTACTCGCCGACGATCGCGCCGATGAGGGCGAAGCCGAAGCTGACGTGCAGGCTCGTGAAGATCCACGAGGTCGCGGACGGGATGACGACCTGGAAGGTGACCCTGCGGTCGCTCGCGCCGAGGATGCGGGCGTTGGCGACCAGGTTGCGGTCGACCTCGCGGGCGCCCTGGAAGGCGTTGAAGAAGACCGGGAAGAAGACCAGGACGACGGCCGAGGCCACCTTGGAGGCCGGTCCGAGTCCGAACCAGATCACGAAGATGGGTGCAAGGACGATCCTCGGTATCGAGTTGAGCACCTTGATGTATGGACCAAGAACGTCGGCGAGCAAGGTGATCCTGCCCAGCGCGATACCGAACACCACGCCGGCCGCCACGCCGACGACCCAGCCCAGCAGCGCCTCGTAGAGCGTGTACCAGATCTGTTCGCCCAGCGAGCCGAGTGCGGTGCCGTGCGTCACCCAGGTCCAGATCTGGTCCCAGATCTTCGAGGGCATGGAGAAGTTGAAGGGATCGATGACCTCGGCCCGGGAGAGGAGCTCCCACAGGCCCAGGACGGCCACCAGGAGGAGCACCCGGGCGGCGCCGACGACGATCCTGCGTCTGCGGGCGGCACGCGCGCGTGAGTACGCGCGGTCGGTCTTGTTGCCGGGCTCGGTCGTGGTCGGCGCGACCTGGGCCTCGGGCATGACGTCAGGCGACATGGGCGGCGCCCCTCTCGCGGGTGATGCGGACCTCTTCGCCGAGGGACTGCCAGATCTCGCGGTAGATCTCGATGAACCGCGGCTCCAGGCGCACCGACTCGACCTTGCGCGGCCGCGGCAGGTCGATCTCGAAGACCTGCTTTACGGTGGCGGGCCCGGCCGTCATCACGACGACCTTGTCGGCCAGCGCGATGGACTCCTCCAGGTCATGGGTGACGAAGACGACGGAGGCGCCCGTGCCCTCCCACAGTTCGAGGAGTTCGTCGGACATCAGGGCCCGGGTCTGCACGTCGAGCGCGGAGAACGGCTCGTCCATGAGCAGGATCTCGGGGTCGTTGACGAAGGTCGCGGCGAGCGCGACCCGCTTGCGCTGTCCGCCGGAGAGCTGGTGGGGGTAACGGTCCTCGAACGCGGCGAGGCCGACCCGGGCCAGCCACTCCCGCGCCTTCTGCCTGGCCTCCGCCTTGGGCACCCCGCGGAAGCGGGGGCCGGACATGACGTTGGACAGGACCGTGCGCCAAGGGAAGGTGGCGTCCTGCTGGAAGACGAAACCGACCTTGTCCCCGACTCCCCTGACCGGCTCCCCGACGACCAGAACCTCGCCCTCGGAGGGCTCCTCCAACCCGCTGACCAGCGTCAACGTGGTCGACTTGCCGCAGCCCGTGGGTCCTACGACCGCCACGAACTCCCCACGCCCCACCGTGAGGTCAAGTCCCCTGACAGCCGTGTGCAGACCCCCCGACGGGGTCCGGAATGTCTTGCTCGCGCCCCGCAGTTCGATGGCGGGGCTGGTGTCTGCGCTCATGGCCGGGGACGGTAGATGTGGCCTGTGCCACGGCATCAGTCTTCTGGGCACATGCCGTTCTTTTGCCTGCAACGGCCTGTTGTGCTCGTTTTGCGCGCGCTACAACAGCGGAGCCGAAACACGGGCGAGCCGCCCGCCAGGCCTTGAGGGAGAGAGGCCCGATGATTGACGTCCTGGTCGTGGACGACGACTTCCGTGTCGCCGAGATCAACGCGAAGTACGTGGGGAAGGTTCCCGGTTTCCGGGTGGCCGCCCGCGCCCACAACGCCGCCCAGGCGCTGGCCAGCGTGCAGCGCGGGACCATCGACCTGGTCCTGCTCGACCACTACCTGCCCGACCAGACGGGCCTCGAACTCGTCCACCGCATGCGGGAACAGGGCCACGGCACCGACGTCATCATGATCACGGCGGCCGGGGACGTGACGACCGTCCAGACCGCGATGCGCCTGGGCGCCCTCCACTACCTGGTCAAACCCTTCACCTTCGCCGCGCTGCGCACACGGCTGGACTCCTACGCCGCCCTGCGCCGCACCGTCGACCGGGTCGGCGGCCACGGCATCGCCGGCCAGGAACAGGTCGACCGGATCTTCGGCGCCCTGCGCACCACCCCGGCACCGGCTTCCCCCGGCCTGCCCAGCGGCCACTCGGAACCGACGACGGACCTCATCTGCCGCGTCCTGCACCACGCCGGCCACCCGCTGTCGGCCCACGAGGTCGCCGCCGAGACCGGGCTGAGCCGCTCCACCGCCCAGCGCTACCTCCGCCACCTCGAACAGGCCGGCCGCCTGAGCCTGTCCCTCAGATACGGCGACACGGGGCGCCCGGAGCACCGGTACGCCTGGGTGGCGCCGTAGCCGCCCTTGAGAAAGGGCTGGCGCCCCTCTAGACCGCCCCCGCCCCCGTGAGTGACCGCACCTCGGTCTCCGCGTGCTTGGCCTCGTCGGCGACCTCCGCCGAGGTGACCGTGCCGAGCCAGCCCGCGACGAAACCCAGCGGGATGGAGACGAGCCCCGGGTTCTGCAACGGGAAGTACTGGAAGTCCACGCCCGGGAAGAGGGAGTCGGGGCTGCCGGACACCACGGGTGACAGCAGGACCAGGGTCAGGGCCGGGATCAGTCCGCCGTAGACGGACCAGACGGCACCCCGGGTGGTGAACCCGCGCCAGAACAGCGAGTAGAGCAGCACGGGCAGATTCGCGGACGCGGCGACGGCGAAGGCGAGGCCGACCAGGAAGGCGACGTTGAGATCGCGGGCCAGCAGACCGAGGGCGATCGCGACCACGCCGATCCCCACGGCGGCGGTCCTGGCGACGGCCACCTCGCTGCGGGGCCTGGTTCGGCGCCGCCGCAGTGAGGCGTACAGGTCGTGGGCGACGGACGCGGAGGAGGCGAGGGTGATGCCGGCGACCACGGCGAGGATCGTGGCGAAGGCGACCGCGGCGACGATCGCGAACAGAACCGTTCCTCCCGTGGAGTCGGCGCCGCCGCCCAGGTCGAGGGCCAGGAGCGGGACCGCGGTGTTCCCCGCGGCGTTCGATCCCCGGACCGTCTCGGGTCCCACGATCGCAGCGGCACCGAACCCGAGGACGATCGTCATCAGGTAGAAGCCGCCGATGAGCCCGATCGACCAGACCACCGAACGCCGTGCGGCGCGTGCCGTGGGCACGGTGTAGAAGCGGGACAGGATGTGCGGCAGCCCCGCTGTGCCCAGCACGAGGGCCAGTCCCAGGCTGATGAAGTCGAGGCGGGCGGTCCAGTCCCCGCCGTACTTCAGCCCAGGTGCCAGGAACGACCGGCCATGGCCGCTGCGGTCCGCGGCCGTGAGCAGCAACTGGTCGACATCACCGTGGAACCGCACCAGCACGAGCACGGTCAGCACGACGGTCCCCCCGAGCAGCAGGACCGCCTTGACGATCTGGATCCAGGTCGTCGCCCGCATCCCGCCCAGGGACACGTAGATCACCATGAGCGCCCCCACGGCGATGACGGTCCAGGACTGGGCCGCCTCGCCGGTGCCTCCGAGCAGCAGCGCGACCAGACTGCCGGCGCCCACCATCTGCGCCACCAGGTAGAGAACGGACACGGTGACCGAGGAGGTTCCCGCCGCCATCCGCACCGGCCGCTCACTCATCCGCGCGGCGACCACGTCGGCGAGCGTGAACCGCCCACAGTTGCGCACCAGTTCGGCGACGAGGAACAGCACCACCAGCCAGGCCACGAGGAACCCCACCGAGTAGAGCATCCCGTCGTACCCGAAGAGCGCGATGAGGCCGGAGATACCCAGGAAGGACGCGGCCGACATGTAGTCGCCCGCGATGGCAAAACCATTCTCCATGGGCGAGAACAACCGCCCCCCGGCGTAGAACTCCTCCGCCGAGCCATGCCGGTGGCGGCTCACCCACGTCGTGATCCCCAGCGTGACCGCGACGAACGCGCTGAACAGCAGCAGCGCCAGCGTCTGGTGATTTCCCGTCACGACGACGCACCGCCCCGGGCCGAACGCGTCAGTTCCTGGGTGTCCCACCGCAGTTCGAGCGCGGCCCGGTCCCGGCGCAGCCTCGCGTGCCGCGCGTAGGCCCAGGTCAGCAGGAAGGTGGTGAGGAACTGCCCGAGTCCCGCGAGCATCGCCACGTTCACCGCGCCCGCCACCGGCCGTGCCATGAGTCCCGGCGCGCTCGTCGCCGTCACGACGTAGGCCACGTACCAGGCGAAGAACCCGATACCCGCCGGCACCACGAACCTCCGGTACCTGCCGCGCACTTCCTGGAAGGCCGCGCTGCGCTGCACCTCGAGGTAGACGTCGGCCGCCGCCGCGGCCCGGTTCTCGCGCTCCGCGCGTGCCGTCGCCACCGGTGCCGCGGAGGTGCCGTCAGCGCCCGTCTCACCCCACCCGGAGGCGAGTTCGTCGTACCAGGGATCGTCGTACCGCACCCCGGCAGAGACCCCGGCGGGCGCTTCGGCGGCGGACGCTTGGGCACGGGCCACCTCGTGGCCATGGTGGTTCCCGGCCGAACTCTCGGCATCACCCCCGCTTCCGCAGGGACGAGCGTTGCTTGACTGCATGCCCAAGGATGGACAGAACGGGAAGATCCCCGACTCTTCTTCCCCGCCCTCTTCACCCCATCTAGTGATTCATCCCATCGGTGGCCGTACAAGTCCCTTCGCGTAGGCGTAACGCACCGCCTGCGCACGGTCCTTGATGCCCGTCTTGGCGAAGAGGTTGTTGATGTGGGTCTTCACCGTGGCGGTGGAGACATGCAGCCGGCGGGCGATCTCCTGATTGCTGAGCCCCTCGGCGATCAGCGCCAGCACTTCGACCTCCCGGCCGGTGAGCCCGTCGGGCGCCTCCGTGGCCGCCGGCTGCGGCGGCTCGGAGTCCGACAGCCGCTCCAGCAACCGCCGTTGCACAGCCGGTGAGAGCCCGGCGTCCCCGGAGAGCACGCTGTGCACGGCCCGCACGATCTCGTCACCTCCCGCGTCCTTGGTGAGATAACCGCGCGCCCCCGCCCTGAGCGCGGGGAACAGGGATTCGTCGTCCCCGAACGTCGTCAGCACCACGACCTGCGTCCCGGGGTATTCCGTCCGGATCCTGCGGGTGGCCTCGACCCCGTCGCAGCGGGGCATGCGCAGGTCCATCAGCACCACGTCCGGGGCCAGTTCGGCGACGAGCGCCACCGCTTCCTCGCCGTCCCCGGCCGCGCCCACGACCTCGATACCGGGCAGCAGACCGAGCAGCATCACGATGCCCTCGCGCACCACGGTCTGGTCGTCCGCGACCACCACCCGCGCGGGCTTCGTCTCCTCCCCCACGGTCATACCGGCACCTTCAACGTCACCACGAACCCTCCGTCGTCCGGCCCGGCGTCCAGCGAACCGCCCAGCAGTTCGGCACGCTCCCGCATCCCCACCAGACCGTACCCGCCTCCGGTGGTGGTGAGTTCACCCGGCGAACCGCCCGAGTCCCGCACGACCAGTGTCACCTGCTCCCTGCCGTACTCCAGCCGCAGCCGGACCTTGGCCCCCGGAGCATGCTTGCGGACATTGGTCAGGGCCTCCTGCGCGACCCTGCGCACGGCCTGCGACGCCTCGGCCGACAGCGGTCTGCGCTCACCCGAAACGGTGGTCTCGGCTCCGTCGGCCGTCCCGACGAGCTCGCTCAGGTACTCCTCCAGAGGAGTCATGTCGCCCCGCAGTGCCGACAGTGCCTGCCGGGTCTCGGAGAGTCCGTCACGGGCCATGCCGCGGGCCGCCACCACCCTTTCGAGGATCTGGTCCCGCTCCGCGCCCCCCTCGATCAGCAACCGCGCCGCCTCCAGGTGTACGAGCTGAGCCGAGAGACTGTGGGCCAGCACGTCATGGATCTCCCGGGCGATCCGGGCCCGTTCCGCGAGGGCCGCCGACTCCGCCTCGGCCGCCCGCGCGGCCCGCTCCTGGTTGAGCAGCCGCTGCGCGCTGCCCCGGGCCTCGGCGTCCAGCCGCAGGACATACCCGGCCAGGGCGAGTCCCGCGGTCGTGGCCAGAGTGGTCAGCCACACGTCGTCGTTGACGGCGGCGTAGAGGGTGAGGGCGACCACGGTCACCGGAAGGGCAGCGGCGAGGGGCAGCCGTTCCAGAGCGGTGATGGCGCAGCCGCACCACAGAACGAGAGCGACGACCCCGAAGCCGGCGGTGTGGGCGGCGACCGCGATCGCCATGAGGACGCCGAAGAGGGCCAGGGAGGGCCAGAGCCGGTGAGCCAGGGTGGTGCGGAAGAGTGCCCAGGCGGCGACGGCGGACAGGAGGATTCCTGTCACTGCTCCGAGCAGGCCCCAGCCCCGTACGTGGCCACTGTTGAACGCGCCCCAGAGGAGCACGGCCAGCACGAGCGACCGCGCGACCCAGCCGAGCAGACGCCTGGGGCGCGTGGTCGCCTCAGGTCCGAGCGCCTCCCGGGAGGGCCAGCGGGTCCAGGCGTTGTCCGTCACAGCCGTTCCTTATCCGTCGACCGGACCAGGGGCTCACCGTACGCCGGGGCGGGTGCGGCGGCGGGGCGCAGGGAGCGCGCTCGCTGGACGAGGACCCCGGAGCGCACGAGCAGGGTGGCCGCCAGGGCAAGCAGCAGTGCGGAGGAGTCCTGGTGGACACCGATCGCCGCGCCGAGCGCGAAGAGACCGACGCGCACTGCGATGCCGACAGCCCAGACGGCTCCGCTCGCCTTCGTGCTCCTGCTCCACACCGCGCCGTCCGGCTCGGTCCATATCCGGCTCGTCCAGGCCCAGCCGGCCCCGATGGCGAGGCCGGTGAGCAGTTCGGCGGTGAGCAGGGTGATCGATGCGGTGCGGTGATGACCGTCCACCAGCCCCGGCTCACGCAGCGACACGACGGCCAGGACTGTGGGCAACAGCCACCAGCGGCGGTCGGTGTCGATCCGGCTCGCCCGGAACTGCCGGGCGATCACCACGACCACCACGACCACGATCAGCAACGCGTCGACGAGCCCGGACATCACAGCCTCCGTGAGCGAGGAAGGGTCTGCCGGCAGCGGACGCCGCCGACACCTTCGAAGCTACGGAAATCCGCAGGTCGGGAGATCGGAGCGGGGGTGGATCACGGGTGGATTCCCGGACGGCCCGGTTCTCCACCCCAGGGTGGAGGGCCCGGACCCGCGATGCCTGGCGCCCTGCCACGCCCACGCCTCCTCGACCTTGCCCGGCCTCCGTGCGATGAAGCTTCAGCACTTCCCTCACACGGAGGCCTCAAGCACAGGGCCGGCCAGGACGCCCGCAGAAGCCCGGCCCAGACCAGCGCTACGCGTCGATACGCGACCGGTCCAGAGTCGCCGCCGAACCCGAGATGAACTCCTTCCGCGGCGCCACGTCGTTGCCCATCAACAGATCGAAGACCTGCTCGGCTGCATCCAGATCGGCGAGGTTGATCCGCCGCAGCGTCCGGTGCCGCGGGTCCATCGTCGTCTCGGCCAGCTGGTCGGCGTCCATCTCGCCGAGACCCTTGTACCGCTGGATGGAGTCCTTGTACCGGACCCCCTTGCTCTGGAACTCCAGCAGCTTCTCCCGCAGCTCACGGTCCGAGTACGTGTAGACGTACTTGTCCTGGCCCTTCTTCGGCTGGACGAGCTCGATGCGGTGCAGCGGTGGCACCGCGGCGAACACCCGGCCCGCCTCGACCATGGGCCGCATGTAGCGCTGGAACAGGGTCAGCAGCAGGCACCGGATGTGGGAGCCGTCGACGTCGGCGTCCGTCATCATGATGATCTTGCCGTAGCGGGCCGCGTCGATGTCGAAGGTCCGGCCGGACCCCGCTCCTATGACCTGGATGATCGCACCGCACTCGACGTTCTTGAGCATGTCGGTGACGGACGACTTCTGGACGTTGAGGATCTTGCCGCGGATGGGCAGCAGCGCCTGGAACTCGGAGTTCCGGGCGAGCTTCGCGGTACCGAGGGCGGAGTCGCCCTCGACGATGAACAGCTCGCTGCGGTCGACGTCGTCGCTGCGGCAGTCGGCGAGCTTGGCGGGCAGCGAGGACGACTCCAGAGCCGTCTTGCGACGCTGTGCGTCCTTGTGCTGGCGGGCCGCGATACGCGTGCGCGCGGCGGCGACCGCCTTCTCCATGACGACCCGGGCCTGGGCCGCGGCGTCCCGCTTCGTGGACGTCAGGAACGCCTTGAGCTCCTTGGAGATCACGGTGTTCACGATGCGGCGGGCCGCAGAGGTGCCGAGGACCTCCTTGGTCTGGCCCTCGAACTGCGGCTCGGCGAGCCGCACGGTGACGACCGCGGTCAGGCCCTCCAGGGCGTCGTCCTTGACGATGTCGTCCTCGGCGACACGCAGCAGCTTCTTGGTGCGCAGCACCTCGTTCATCGTCTTGGTGACGGCCTGCTCGAAGCCGGCGACATGGGTGCCGCCCTTGGGCGTGGCGATGATGTTGACGAACGACTTCAGGGTCGTGTCGTAGCCGGTTCCCCAGCGCATCGCGACGTCCACGCCGAGTTCACGGGTGACCTCGGTGGGCGTCATCTGGCCGTGGTCGTCGAGGACCGGGACGGTCTCCTTGAAGGTGCCCTGGCCGGAGAAGCGGAGGACGTCGTTGACCGGCTTGTCGGTGGCCAGGTACTCGCAGAACTCGCTGATGCCGCCGTCGAAGCGGAACGACTCCTCGCCCTTGCTGCCGCCCTCGCCCAGGCCGTACTCGTCGCGGACGACGATGGTCAGGCCCGGCACCAGGAACGCGGTCTGGCGAGCGCGCTGGTGGAGGTTCTCCAGGGAGAGCTTGGCGTCCTTGAGGAAGATCTGCCGGTCGGCCCAGTACCGCACGCGCGTGCCGGTCCGGGTCTTGGGGATCCTCTTGGCCTTGCGCAGACCGCTGGCGGCGTCGAACTTGGCGTCGGGGCCGTTCCCCGCGAAGGCACCCGGTACGCCGCGCCGGAAGCTGATCGCGTGGGTGTTGCCTGCCCGGTCCACCTCGACGTCGAGTCGCGCGGACAGGGCGTTCACCACGGAGGCGCCCACGCCGTGCAGGCCGCCGGAAGCGGCGTACGAGCCGCCGCCGAACTTGCCGCCGGCGTGCAGCTTGGTCATGACGACCTCGACGCCGGACAGGCCCGTCTTGGGTTCGACGTCGACCGGGATACCCCGGCCGTTGTCCCGGACCTCCACGGAGGCGTCGTCGTGGAGGATCACCTCGATGTGGTCGCAGTACCCGCCCAGGGCCTCGTCGACGGAGTTGTCGATGATCTCCCAGAGGCAGTGCATCAGACCACGGCTGTCGGTGGATCCGATGTACATGCCCGGGCGCTTGCGTACGGCCTCGAGCCCCTCGAGGACGAGCAGGTGCCGCGCGGTGTAGTTGGAACCGTCCCGGTCTGCTCCTGCCAGCAGAGCTGTGGACGGCACGGACGTCTCGGCGGTCACGCGGTTCGCTCCTCGCTGAATTTCAGATGGGGCCCTTGTGGGTAAGGGCGCGGCTTCGGTAGCCGCCATGAGGGTACCGAGGCCTGGTAGAGCCGTTGTAACGCCACCCTCGCGCGGAAACACAGAGTAGTCCAGAGTCGCATGCCTGTTCGATCCCTCGATGGGGTGAAGTACATATCACGTTCCCTTACAGGCATGAACCATTTAGGCTCCGGGCACGTCCTCATGAACAACCGGCAACCCAGCCGGGAGGACCGACCTTGACCGACAGCGCGAAACCGTAAGACACACAGACACGCAATACGGCACATTCGCCGCCAAACCGGCAGCAGCCAGCCGTCCGGAAAATTTCTCTCTGGGAGAAGCCTCGAGCGGGAACGTTTTGGGGCTGGTTGGATGTTGACCCTGGTACGACAGCTCGTCGAGCTAGAGAAGAGGCGACGTGACTACTGTTCTGACCCCCGCGAGCCCGCTGACGGCCGCTGACCGCTGCGACCGCTGCGGCGCCCAGGCGTACGTGCGCGTCGTGCTGCTCAGCGGCGGAGAGCTGCTCTTCTGCGCCCACCACGGTCGCAAGTTCGAGCCGGAACTCAAGAAGATCGCCGCTGAGATACAGGACGAGACGGAGCGGCTCACGGCCGTTCCCGCATCGGTCGCAGAAGAAGAGCGCTGACACTTCGCGTCCACGACGAGCCAGCTCCGGCACAGGCCGGCACAAGGGCGGATGCCCCTGTTCCCAGGGGCAGCCGCCCTTGCTCAATGGCTCCACAAGGAGCTCATGGCTCCACGAACGGCTCCAAGAGGACGCTCAGCGCCCCTCGGGCACCGTCACGCGGTCCCGTGACCTCCGTCGGCCGGGTTGAGACCCTCCTGGTCCAGCGTCCGCATGACCTCGGACACACGGGCGTAGACCCCGGGTCGGCCCGCTCTCCCGCAGCCGCTCCCCCAGGACACCAGCCCGATCAGCTTCCCCTGGGCGACCAGCGGCCCGCCGCTGTCCCCCTGGCAGGCGTCGGGGCCCCCTGAGTCCTCTCCGGCGCACAGCATGCTGTCGGCGCGATAGGTGCCGTCGGCGCCGCCCGGATATGCCTTGCTGCACTCCGCGTCGGCCAGTACGTGCACGCGTGCCGCCCGCAGGCTGCGCGCGTAGTCGCCGCCGCCCGTGATGTCACCCCAGCCGTACACCGTGGCACCGGTTCCCGGCTCGTACGCGGCGTCGCCGGCAGCCGCCATGGAGATGACCGCGTACTGCGGCAGGGGCTCGGCGAGGGTGAGGACGGCGAAGTCCCCCGCGTTGCTCTGCGGGTCGTAGCCGGGATTCACCCAGGCTTTCCGCAGGGCGATCTCCTTACCCTGGTCCGAGAGCAGATCCGTGCGGCCAGTGATGACACGGAAGTCACTCACCTGCTCGGCCGGTCCCCCGAGGACGTCCTCGCCCATGCAGTGGGCCGCCGTGAGGACGGTGGTCGGGCCGACGGCGACACCGCCGCAGAACTGCCCGGCGCGCGTACCTCCGAACCGGTCACGGGTGGACAGGGCCACCGTCCAGGGCGCCGTGGACACATCGACCGGGAATCCCCCGACGACGACGCTGTCTGCGGCTACGGGGGCGGCTGACGCCAGCGGTATGGCCGCCGCCACGGCCGCCATGATCAGCGGCCGGGCCAGCGCCCGGGCAATGGGATGACGCATGCAAGCTCCTCACTCCGGGGTGGTGATCGGAAACCCAGAGTCACGCAGGGCGCATGCGCGCGCAGCACGAAGGCCCGGCCCCGAGGAGGGGCCGGGCCTTCGGTGTCGTACGACCGGGGCTCAGTCGAGGTAGTCGCGCAGCACCTGGGAACGCGAGGGGTGACGCAGCTTCGACATGGTCTTCGACTCGATCTGGCGGATGCGCTCGCGCGTGACGCCGTAGACCTTGCCGATCTCGTCGAGGGTCTTCGGCTGACCGTCGGTGAGACCGAAACGCATGGAGACGACGCCCGCCTCGCGCTCGGACAGGGTATCCAGGACGGAGTGCAGCTGCTCCTGCAGGAGGGTGAAGCTGACCGCGTCGGCCGGGACCACGGCCTCGGAGTCCTCGATGAGGTCACCGAACTCGCTGTCGCCGTCCTCGCCGAGCGGGGTGTGCAGCGAGATGGGCTCACGGCCGTACTTCTGGACCTCGATGACCTTCTCGGGGGTCATGTCGAGTTCCTTGGCCAGCTCCTCCGGGGTGGGCTCGCGGCCCAGGTCCTGGAGCATCTGGCGCTGCACGCGCGCGAGCTTGTTGATGACCTCGACCATGTGCACCGGGATACGGATGGTGCGGGCCTGGTCGGCCATCGCGCGGGTGATCGCCTGACGGATCCACCAGGTGGCGTACGTGGAGAACTTGTAGCCCTTGGTGTAGTCGAACTTCTCGACCGCGCGGATCAGACCGAGGTTGCCCTCCTGGATGAGGTCCAGGAAGAGCATGCCGCGGCCGGTGTAGCGCTTGGCCAGGGAGACCACCAGGCGGAGGTTGGCCTCAAGGAGGTGGTTCTTGGCGCGGCGGCCGTCCTCGGCGATGATCTCCAGCTCGCGCTTGAGCTTCGGGGCGAGCTTGTCGGCGTTGGCCAGCTTGTCCTCGGCGAACAGACCGGCCTCGATGCGCTTGGCGAGCTCGACCTCCTGCTCGGCGTTGAGCAGCGGGACCTTGCCGATCTGCTTGAGGTAGTCCTTGACTGGGTCCGCGGTGGCACCGGCCACGGCGACCTGCTGGGCAGGCGCGTCGTCCTCGTCGTCGTCGGAGAGGACGAAGCCCTTGTTCTCGGCTCCCTCCTCTTCCTCCTCGCCGGGCTTGATCTCCTCGAGGACCTCTTCCTCGATGACCTCGGCGTCGTCCTTCTTGGTGGTGGTCTTCTTGGCCGCCGCCGTCTTCTTGGTGGCGACGGTCTTCTTCGCGGCCGCCTTCTTGGTGGCGACCGCCTTCTTCGCGGCGGGCTTCGTGGGCGTCTCGCCCTCGACTGCGGGCTCGGCCGCGGGCGCCGCCGGGGCGGCGGTGGCGGTGGCCTTCTTCGCGGTCACCGTCTTCGCCGCGACCGTCTTGGTGGCGGTGCGCTTGGCCGGACTCTTCGCTGCGACGCTCTTTCGGGTGCGCTTGGGCTCCGCGGCACTGACCATCAGCGTCACACCCTCTTCCTCGAGGATCTGGTTGAGGCTGCGCAGTACGTTCTTCCACTGAGTGGCCGGAATCTGGTCAGCTTCGAAGGCCCGACGCACGTCATCGCCGGCGATCTGCCCCTCAGCCTTTCCCCGCTCAATGAGAGCCATGACAGAGACGGACTCGGCGATCTCCGGCGGGAGCGTACGGGATGTGCTGGCCGACACGAACAACCTCTCGGAACGTTGGAAAACGGCTTCCGGCCCCGTCCACAGCGGACTGGAGCCGACCACCGGCCTGGGAGTGGCCGACGGCGCGGGCGGGGGGCCGGGAAGATGCACAGCGCCAGATATGGCGTCCGTATTCCCTCCGCGGCTGTCACCTCTTAGGTCATCGCGCTGCTCCCGCGAGCGTTACGCCCAATCTGCGTGGCCCGAGTCACACCCCGTAAGCAGGCAAAAACGCTCAGATATGGACAGACACGGTTACGCGTCCGTCAGGACCAGCGGTGCCCCGGGATGCCGTCACCGCGCCGCGTGGCCGGACCCCGCAGGATCCGGGAGATCCTGCGGGGTCCGACGGGGGCGGTTCGGCGGCCGAACGATGCCGAAGGAGGGGAAGGACATCCTCAACCGCGTCGCCCGCGGTGCGCGGTCAGTGCTCGCGCGGCGCCGGCACCACACGCTCCACCTCGGGATGGACGGTGAGCAGTTGACGCATGGCCGCCTCGGCCGCCGGCGCGTCCCCGGTGGCGAGGGCGTCGACGATCCTGCCGTGGTGCGCCAAGGAGGGCTCGTTCGGGCGGTCACAGCCGGTGACCGGACCGCCGGAGACCTGGAGGGCGGCCGAGACGATCCCGGAGAGATGCTCCAGCATGCGATTGCCCGCGAGCTGGATGAGCAGGGAGTGGAACTCGGCGTCGGCCCTGGAGAAGGTGAGCGCGTCACCCTGGCTCATGGAGTGCCCCATGATCTCGACCATGTCACCGAGACGCTGCTGGACGTCCTCCCGGCCATGTCCCGCGGCAAGGCGCGCGGCCAGCGGCTCGATCGTCCAGCGCAGCTCGCTCAGCTCGCGGCGCTGGTCGTCGCGCTGCGGCCCGAAGGCCCGCCACTCGATGATGTCCGGGTCCAGGAGGTTCCAGTCACAGACGGGCCGCACGCGCGTGCCGACGTTCGGGCGGGCACTGACCAGGCCCTTGGCCTCCAGGACGCGGAGCGACTCCCGGACGACGGTGCGGGAGACCTCGAAACGCTGGCCGATCTCCTCTGGCACCAGTGGACGGTCGGCTCCCAGGTCACCGGAGACGATCATCTGGCCCAGCTGCTGGACGAGTTGGCCGTGCAGTCCGCGCCCGCGGCTGCCCGCCGCACGTCGGCCCACGCGGCCGAGCTCCGGGTCCGAGCCGTCCCAGACAGAGGCTCCGACACGGCCGGCGGCCGGAGCCTCCGCGTAGGGGTAGCGGTCGAGATCGCCCGGGCCGGCCAGACCGGAGTCGGCGGAGCGGGCGGCGGTCATCATGGTGTGCGCAAGGGTACTCACGGATCCTTTGTCGGCGTCGCCTCCAACTGCCTTGAGGTCTTTGGTGAAAAGCACACGAAAGGGTGATCGCTCACCCCGTCGCAATTGACGCCTTATCGGAAAGAAATGCGCTTTCATCGGGAAGTTGTGCGCAGGTCAGGACCGGAAGCGCACGGACGGTCGTCATCGGACCCTGCTCCGCAGGGTCGTGAGCAGATATGCGCACAGCAGGCAGGTGAGCGACAACGCCA
Organism: Streptomyces sp. RP5T; assembly: GCF_003933965.1. Taxonomy (GTDB): domain Bacteria; phylum Actinomycetota; class Actinomycetes; order Streptomycetales; family Streptomycetaceae; genus Streptomyces. Next base: position 690 of record NZ_RSAJ01000019.1, on the reverse strand, counting down.
GTGCTCCACCTACCGGTTGGGCGACGACCCGGACCGCTCCCGCGAGGTAGCGCTCCCCGCCGAAGGGCCACTGCAGCAGCAAGACCTCGCGCAGCCGCGCGGGAAGCCCAGCCGCCGCTCGCACCGACGCCCCCTCCAACCCCTTGTGCACGAGGGGGACGACGACAATGGGCACGGCGACCACGGCGGCGAGCCCGGCCGTGGTGGACCGGAAGACGCCGGCCGCCAGGACCCCGGCCCAGGCACACCCGACCACGAGCCCCAGCCAACTCGCGCCCAGGGAAAACCAGTCCGCGGGAACTGCCGCGAGTTCCCGTCCGTAGAAGAGGTAGAGCACTTCGGCGTCGCAGCCCACCGTGAGAAGCGCCAACATGATCGCGGTGACGGCGGTGACCACGAGTTTCGCGGTGAGCAGTCCCAGTCGGCGGGGGACGGTCCCGCGGTCCGCGGCCAGGGCGGGGTGGCGGAACTCGTCGCCGAAGGCGAGCGCGCCGATCAGCCCGGCACCCAGCGCGGCCGGCGGCAGCGGCAGCTCCCTGGGCCAGGCGGCCAGCAGCCGAGCCTGCGGGGTGTGCCCGACTCGCGCCAGGAGTACGGCGGTGAGGGCGGACGTGATGAGTACGGCGGCGCCGGTGAGGAACCCCGTGCCGATCCCTGCCGCGCGGCGCAGTTCGTAGCGCAGGGGACGCA
>NZ_RSAJ01000199.1 GCF_003933965.1 Streptomyces sp. RP5T | reverse complement strand
GACCTCCCCGTACGTCGGAACGGCGGAGCGGAATGCGCGGGACACGCCCTACAGGTCCGTCATGCCTGGATCGAAGAGAATTGCCGGACTCGCTGGTCCGGGACCCACCGGGCCCCGCGCCGGCTCAGCACTCGATGATGTTCACCGCGAGCCCACCCCGGGCCGTCTCCTTGTACTTCACGCTCATGTCCGCCCCGGTGTCCTTCATCGTCTTGATGACCTTGTCCAGGGACACCTTGTGCGAGCCGTCCCCCCGCAGCGCCATCTTCGCCGCCGTGACCGCCTTGACCGCGGCCATGCCGTTGCGCTCGATGCAGGGGATCTGGACCAGGCCGCCGACCGGGTCGCAGGTGAGGCCCAGGTTGTGCTCCATGCCGATCTCGGCCGCGTTCTCGACCTGTTCGGGGGAGCCGCCGAGGACCTCGGCGAGGGCGCCCGCGGCCATCGAGCAGGCGGAGCCGACCTCGCCCTGGCAGCCGACCTCGGCACCGGAGATGGAGGCGTTCTCCTTGAAGAGCATGCCGATGGCGCCCGCGGCGAGCAGGAAGCGGACCACGCCGTCCTCGTCCGCGCCGGGAACGAAGTTCATGTAGTAGTGCAGGACCGCGGGGATGATGCCGGCCGCGCCGTTCGTCGGGGCCGTCACCACCCGGCCGCCGGCCGCGTTCTCCTCGTTGACCGCCATCGCGTACAGCGTGATCCACTCCATGGAGTGGGCCAACGCGTCGCCCTCCGCCCGCAGTTGACGGGCCGTCATCGCGGCGCGCCGACGTACCCGCAGCCCGCCCGGCAGGATGCCCTCCTGGGACATGCCCCGGGACACACAGGACTGCATCACCCGCCAGATCTCCAGCAGCCCGGCCCGGATCTCGTCCTCCGTGCGCCAGGCGCGCTCGTTCTCCAGCATCAGGGAGGAGATCGACAGGCCGGTGTCCTTGGTCAGGCGCAGCAGCTCGTCACCCGTGCGGAAGGGGTACTTCAGCACCGTGTCGTCGAGCTTGATGCGGTCCTCGCCGACCGCGTCCTCGTCCACGACGAAGCCGCCGCCGACCGAGTAGTACGTCTTGGTCAGCAGTTCCGCGCCCGAGGCGTCGTACGCCCACACCGTCATGCCGTTCGCGTGGTACGGCAGCGCCTTGCGCCGGTGCAGGACCAGGTCGTCGTCGAAGGAGAAGGGGATCTCGTGCTCGCCGAGCAGCTTCAGCCGCCCCGCGGACCGGATCTCCGCCACCCGGTCGTCCGCGTTCGCCACGTCCACCGTGCGCGGGGAGGCCCCCTCCAGGCCCAGCAGCACCGCCTTCGGGGTGCCGTGGCCGTGGCCGGTCGCGCCCAGGGAGCCGTACAGCTCGCAGCGGACCGCGGCGACGGCCGGCAGCAGGTCCTCGTTGCGCAGACGGCGGGCGAACATGCGGGCCGCGCGCATCGGGCCGACCGTGTGGGAGCTCGACGGTCCGATGCCGATCGAGAACAGGTCGAAGACCGAGATGGCCACGGGAACTCCTTACCAAAGGGTGGGGGCACACGTCGTCGGGTGCCCCCACCGTGGAACCACTTGAACTACTGCTACTACTGGGACTACTTGTTCAGACCGGCGTACAGCGGGTGCTTGTCGGCCAGGGCCTTGACCCGGGCCTTGAGGGCCTCCGCGTCGTACGACGGCTTCAGAGCGGCCGCGATCACGTCCGCCACCTCGGCGAAGTCCTCGGCCGTGAAGCCGCGGGTGGCCAGGGCGGGCGTGCCGATCCTGAGGCCCGACGTCACCATCGGCGGGCGCGGGTCGTTCGGGACGGCGTTGCGGTTGACCGTGATGCCGACCTCGTGGAGACGGTCCTCGGCCTGCCGCCCGTCCAGCTCGGACTCGCGCAGGTCGACGAGGATGAGGTGCACGTCGGTGCCGCCGGAGAGCACGTTGACCCCGGCCTCCCGGGCGTCGTCGGCCGTCAGACGCTCGGCGAGGATGCGCGCACCGTCCACCGTACGCCGCTGGCGATCCTTGAACTCCTCCGAGGCCGCGACCTTGAAGGACACCGCCTTCGCCGCGATCACGTGCTCCAGGGGGCCGCCCTGGAAGCCCGGGAAGACGGAGGAGTTCAGCTTCTTCGCGAAGGCGGACTTCGCGAGGATGATCCCGCCGCGCGGGCCGCCCAGCGTCTTGTGGGTGGTGGAGGTGACCACGTCCGCGTGCTCGACGGGGTTCGGGTGCAGCCCGGCCGCGACCAGACCGGCGAAGTGGGCCATGTCGACCCACAGGTGGGCCTCGACCTCGTCGGCGATCCGGCGGAACTCCGCGAAGTCCAGCTGCCGCGGGTAGGCGGACCACCCGGCGATGATCACCTTCGGCCGGTGTTCGCGCGCGAGCTTCTCCAGCTCGGCCATGTCGACCAGACCGGTGGCCGGGTCCACGTGGTAGGCGACCACGTTGAACTGCTTGCCGGAGAAGTTCAGCCGCATCCCGTGGGTCAGGTGACCGCCGTGCGCCAGGTCCAGGCCGAGGATGGTGTCGCCGGGCTGGGCCAGCGCGAACAGGGCGGCCTGGTTCGCGGAGGCACCGGAGTGGGGCTGCACGTTGGCGTACTCGGCGCCGAACAGCTCCTTGACCCGGTCGATCGCGATCTGCTCGGCCACGTCGACGTGCTCGCAGCCGCCGTAGTAGCGGCGGCCCGGATAACCCTCGGCGTACTTGTTGGTCAGGACCGAGCCCTGGGCCTCCATGACCGCGAGCGGAGCGAAGTTCTCCGAGGCGATCATTTCCAGGGTGGACTGCTGGCGGTCCAGCTCGGCGTCGACCGCGGCGGCGATCTCCGGGTCGAGCTCGTGCAGGGGCGTGTTCAGTGCGGACATCAGGTGCGGACTCCTCAGCCGGCGGAAAAGGCGGTGTACTCGTCGGCGGAGAGCAGGTCGGCCGGCTCCTCCGTGACGCGTACCTTGAACAGCCAGCCGCCCTCGAAGGGGGCGGAGTTCACCAGCGACGGGTCGTTGACGACGTCCTCGTTGACCTCGGTGACCTCACCGGAGACGGGGGAGTACAGGTCGGAGACCGACTTGGTCGACTCCAGCTCGCCGCAGGTCTCGCCCGCGGTCACCGTGTCACCGGTCTCGGGGAGCTGGACGAAGACGACATCGCCGAGCGCGTTGGCCGCGTGCTCCGTGATGCCGACCGTCGAGACGCCGTCCTCGGCGCCCGACAGCCACTCGTGCTCCTTGCTGTAGCGCAGCTGCTGGGGGTTGCTCATGGCCTGAATTCTCCTGTACGCGGGGGAGTGCGGATGAAGGGGGGACTGCGGAAGGCGTGCGTGAGCAGCGACTTCGTGCTCAGCATCGCCTACGAGGGTTACTTCTGGCGCTTGTAGAACGGCAGCGCCACGACCTCGTACGGCTCGTGGCTGCCCCGGATGTCCACACCGACACCCGCCGTGCCCGGCGCCGCGTGGGCGGGGTCGACGTACGCCATGGCGATCGGCCTGCCCAGCGTGGGGGAGGGGGCGCCGGAGGTGACCTCGCCGATCACCTCGCCGCCCGCGACGACCGCGTACCCGGCACGCGGGACACGACGCCCCTCGGCGACGAGTCCGACGAGGACGCGCGGCGGTGCGGCGGCGGCGCGCTCGGCGGCCCGCTCCAGCGCCTCGCGCCCGACGAAGTCGCCGTCCTTCTCGAACTTCACGACCCGGCCGAGCCCGGCGTCGAAGGGGGTCAGCTCCCGGGAGAGCTCGTGCCCGTACAGCGGCATGCCCGCCTCCAGGCGCAGCGTGTCGCGGCAGGACAGCCCGCAGGGGACGAGCCCGACGCCCTCGCCCGCCTTGGTCAGCGCCTGCCACAGCTCGACCGCGTGCTCCGGCTTCACGAACAGCTCGAAGCCGTCCTCGCCGGTGTACCCGGTGCGCGCGATCAGCGCGGGCACGCCGGCGACCGTGCCCGGCAGACCGGCGTAGTACTTGAGGCCGTCGAGGTCGGCGTCGGTGAGGGACGCGAGGATCCCGGGGGACTCCGGGCCCTGTACGGCGATCAGGGCGTAGGCGTCCCGGTCGTCGCGCACCTCGGCGTCGAAGCCGGCCGCGCGCTCGGTCAGGGCGTCGAGGACGACCTGGGCGTTGGAGGCGTTGGCGACGACCATGTACTCGGTGTCGGCCAGCCGGTAGACGATCAGGTCGTCGAGGATGCCGCCGTCGGCCTGGCAGATCATCGTGTAGCGGGCCCGGCCGACGCCGACCGAGGCGATGTTGCCGACCAGGGCGAAGTTCAGCAGCCGGGCGGCCTCGGGGCCGGTGACGGTGATCTCGCCCATGTGGGAGAGGTCGAAGAGACCGGCCTTGGTGCGCACCGCGGTGTGCTCGTCGCGCTCGGAGCCGTACCGCAGGGGCATGTCCCAGCCGGCGAAGTCGGTCATCGTGGCACCGAGGGACCGATGCAGGGCATCGAGCGCGGTGAGACGGAGTGCAGAACTGGTCATCGGACGTCGTCTCCAAGGATCCCGGGACAGGGGTGTGACGGGCGAGGTGATTCCTCCCCATCTGTCATCGGAACCTGAGAGGTTCGCCATGAAGAACATGGCTTGCACCTTGGGTGGGGCCGCCTTCGATGCGGCGGCCCGCTTTTCAGATGTGCCTCGCCCGCGCGGTAACGGGGCCTGAGAGATTCAAGGGAGGGACTTGCTCCTTCGGCGCCCGGGTACATGTACCCCGGGACTCTCCCGCGCGGATTCAAGCGGCCGATATGCAGTTGGCGCGGACATCATTGCACGCCTCGGATGCCGACGGCAGGGCCGCATCCGACCCCCGGCTCTGTAACCGGCTTGTGGCGGTACGAGAACAGAAACGCGAGAGATCATCCATTACCTTCTCTTTACGCTCGGTGGGGAGGGGAACCCCGACCCCGGAGGAGGACGATGACGGTGGACAGGACCACGGCCTACGCGACGACCTCGGGGCTCGCCCTGCCCGAGCAGCCCGCGGCCCCGGCCGTCGAGGCGGTGGGCGCCCGCCCGGTCGTCCGTGACCTGCGCGAGCGCGCTGGGCACAGCCCGCACGCCCTGCTGTTCGGCCCGGGGGACGTCGTCGTGATCACCGGCCTGCCCGGCAGCGGCAAGTCCACCCTGATGAAGCGCGCGGTCCAGGGCGTCCGGGTCGACTCCCAGGACACCCGCGACCGCTGGGACGGCCGGCTGTCCCGCTTACTGCCGTACGCCGTCTACCGCCCCCTGGTCCGGCTCGCGCACTACGCGGGACTGCGCCGCGCCCTGCGCTCCGGCCGGGGAGTCGTGGTGCACGACTGCGGGACGCAGGCCTGGGTGCGGGGCTGGCTGGCCCGCGAGGCCCGGCGCCGGGGCGGCACCCTGCACCTGCTGCTGCTCGACGTCCCCGCGGACACCGCGCTGGAGGGCCAGCGCGAGCGCGGCCGGGGCGTCTCGCGGTACGCCTTCCTGCGGCACCGGGCGGCGGCCTCGCGGCTGATCCGGGCCGTGGAGCGCGGCGACCTGCCCCCGGGCTGCGGCTCAGCGGTGCTGATCGACCGGGAGGCGGCGGGCGTGCTGCGGCGGATCGGCTTCACGGCCTGAGGCGGGCGGGCCTCCCGGGCCGAGCCACCATTGCGCGGCACCCGCTAGCCTTTCAGCCACATCAGTAGTGGTTCACAGCAGGCGGTCAGACAGATGGACTTCCCGGCGGATCTTCCCGCGGACTTTCCAGGGCAGGCGCACCCGCACCCCCATCCGCACGGCGGATGGCCCGGCAACGAGCTGGAGGAGGTGCTCTCGGCCTCCCTCGGCATGCCCTCGGCGGGCGGCCGGATCATCGAGGTGCTCGGCCGCAGCTTCGTCTGGATCCCCCTGCCGAACGGCGGCGGCCCGCACAGCGGCCCCCTCGACCTGCCCACGCTGGAGATCGAGGGCCAGGCGTTCGTCCCGGTCTTCAGCTCCGAGGAGCAGTTCCGCCAGGTCGTCGGCAGCCATCTCTCGTACACCATCGCCCCGGCGGTCGAGTTCGCCCGCGGGCTGCCCCCGCACGTGGGCATCGCCGTGAACCCCGACGGCGTGGTCGGCGTGCCCCTCCCGCCCGCCGCCGTCGCCGACCTGTGCCGGGTGGGCCGCACCCCGCTGGACGGGCCCAACACCGGCGGCCGGGTCAAGCTCTACGAGCCGGACTGGAAGGACGACCCGGTCGACTTCCTGGCGGCCGCGTCCGCCGAGTTCGCGGCGACCGGGGTCGTCCTCACCGCCCGCCGCTGCCTGGCCGCCATCGAGACCAGTGACCCGGTCATGTTCGTGGGCGTCGAACTCTCCCAGTGGGAGGGCGACCTGCGCACCCTGCCGATGGACGCCCTCGGGCGGGCCCTGGGGCGCACCCCGGTCCCGTGGCCGGTCAACCTGGTCCTGCTGGACGTGGCGGACGATCCGGTGGGTCACTGGATGCGCGAACAGGTGCGGCCCTTCTACCTGCACGGTCACTAGACCCGTACACGGGGCGCCACACGCGCCCCGTACCGCCGACGGTCAACGAGCCCCGACCCGGTAGGCGCTTAAGCTGTTCCAATACCTGGGGCAACCTTAAAGAAGGGGCGGCACAACGTGAGCGGCGCCAGCGGAACCGGCACCACGACCGGCCAGGTCGAGCACATGCTGCGCCAGGTGACGCCCGGGCGCTACGACGCCTACGAGGCTTTGCTCAAGGCGCTCGCGACCCCCGGCTCGGGCCAGATCTGGATGCTGCTGTGGCACGGCCAGGCCGGCTCCCCGGACGCCCAGTACGGGAACATGGAGGTCGACGGCCACGGCTACGCCCCCTGTGTGACCTCGGCCCAGGAGCTGAGCGCCAGCGGCTGGAACCGCTCGTACGAGGTGGTCGACGGCATCGACGTGGCCCGCACGCTGTATCCCGACCACTACGGCCTCTGGCTCAACCCGCACGCCCCCGGCGGCGGGGTCGGCATCCCCTGGCTCGACCTGCGCCGCATCGCGACCGGCCTGGAGCGCCAGCCCGCGGGGCCGCTCAGGCTCTCGGAGCCCGGCATCGAGGTCCCCCAGTTCTACGCCCTGCTCGTGCAGAACGCCCACCGCACCCCGGCGGTCCGCTCGCTGCGCCGGGCCTGGGTGCAGCCGGCGCTCGGGGCGCCGTATCTCGCCATCGGCCTGGACGTGTACGACACCAGTCCCTCGGCCGTGGACTCGGTGCGCGCGATGATGCAGCAGTCCATCGGAGCGGTCCCGGAGGGGCTGCCGGTGTCGACCGTGGCGATGTCCGACGAGTACGACCCGGTGGCGCTGTGGATGCGCGCCGGCGCCCGGCCCTTCTACGACCGCGAGGCCCACGGTTCCCCCGCCCAGGCACCGGCCGCCGGGTACGGCTACCCGCCGGCCCGCGGCGGTTACTGAGCGTCGCGACGTCGCGTTCGCCTCGTTTACGTAACGGCCACATTTCTTCGCGCGTAGATGACGGCGGATCGTCACGAAGGTGGCCTATCGTGCCGTTTTGTCCCAACTGGCATACGTCCGAGGGGCGTTACCCGCTGTTCGGATAACGGAATCCCTCGTACTGCATCACGGTTACGCATACTTTCTTCGCCAGACCTGGCGGGTGATCGCAGCGAAGCTGAAGACTCCCCAGGCAGACGCAGGATCAGACGGTCCTGCGAGCTGAGCAAGTCGACAAAGCCGTAATCCACGGCAGGTGTAGGCCGGTCACCACCGGCGAGAGGGGTCGGGTCACTGTGACCGCACCGATCGAGACCACCGGGGCGCAGGCCGAGGCGCAGCCGGAGGCTGTCCTGGCCGGCGCCGGCAAGGGGCAGATCGAGGGCCGTTCCCTGGGGCAGATCGCCTGGTCCCGTTTCAAGAGGGACAAGGTGGCGGTCGCCGGCGGTGTCGTCGTCATCCTGCTGATCCTGGTCGCGGTGCTGTCCCGTCCGATCCAGGCCCTCTTCGGTCTGGACCCCAACGCCCTGCACCAGGACCTGATCGACCCCAACACCTCGCTGCCCAAGGGTGCCTGGGGCGGCATGAGCTGGGACCACCCGCTCGGCGTCGAGCCGAAGTTCGGCCGCGACATCGCCACCCGCATCCTCGAGGGCTCCTGGGTCTCGCTGGTCGTGGCCTTCGGCGCCACGATCCTGTCCAACACGATCGGCGCGGTCCTGGGCGTGGTCGCCGGGTACTACGGCGGCCGGGTCGACACGATCATCAGCCGGCTGATGGACACCTTCCTGGCGTTCCCGCTGCTGCTGTTCGCCATCGCCATCTCGGCCACCCTGCAGGGCGGTGCCTTCGGGCTGGAGGGCCTGCCGCTGCACATCAGCGTGCTGATCTTCATCATCGGCTTCTTCAACTGGCCCTACCTGGGCCGTATCGTGCGCGGCCAGACCCTGGCCCTGCGCGAGCGGGAGTTCGTCGACGCGTCCCGGGGGATGGGGGCCAAGGGGCCCTACATCCTCTTCAGGGAGCTGCTGCCGAACCTCGTCGGCCCGATCATCGTCTACTCGACGCTGCTCATCCCGACCAACATCCTCTTCGAGGCGTCCCTCAGTTTCCTCGGCGTCGGCATCCAGCCCCCGCAGGCGTCCTGGGGCGGCATGATCAACCAGGCGGTCGACTACTACCAGGTCGACCCCCAGTTCATGATCGTGCCTGGTCTGGCCATCTTCGTGACCGTCCTTGCGTTCAACCTGCTCGGTGACGGTCTCCGCGACGCTCTCGACCCGCGCAGCCGCTGACCCGCGGCCGTGGTGAGAGTCCACAAGATTTCCGACAATTGAAGGGGAAGCAGACCATCATGCGAAGGTCAGCGCTGGCCGCAATGGCGGCCATCGGCAGTGCGAGCCTGTTGCTCTCGGCTTGCAGCAAGGCCGATGACAACGGTGGAGACGGAAGCAAGTCGGCAGGGGCCAACGCAGCGACCAAGGGTGTCGTCAACGCCTCCACCCAGGAGGGTGGGACGGTCACGTACGAGTACTCCGACGTCCCGGACTCCTTCGACCCCGGCAACACGTACTACGCCTACATGTACAACCTCAGCCGGCTGTACGCCCGCCCGCTGATGACCTTCGCGCCCGGTCCGGGCGAGGAGGGCAACAAGCTGGTCCCGGACCTCGCCGAGAGCGCCGGCCAGCCCAGCGACGGCGGCAAGACCTGGACGTACAAGATCCGTTCCGGTCTGAAGTACCAGGACGGCACGCCGATCACCTCGAAGGACGTCAAGTACGCCGTCGAGCGCTCGAACTTCGCGCGTGACGTGCTCTCCCTCGGCCCGAACTACTTCCAGCAGTTCCTCCAGGGCGGCGACAAGTACAAGGGCCCCTACAAGGACAAGAGCGCCGAGGGCCTGAAGTCCATCGAGACGCCGGACGACAACACGATCGTCTTCAAGCTCAACCGCGCCTTCCAGGAGTTCGACTACCTGGTCGCCACCCCGCAGACGGCTCCGGTGCCGCAGGCCAAGGACACCGGCGTCGACTACGTCAAGAGCATCGTGTCCTCGGGCTCGTACAAGTTCCAGAGCTACAAGGAGGGCCAGCAGGCCGTCCTGGTGCGCAACGAGAACTGGGACCCGAAGACGGACCCGCTGCGCAAGCAGTACCCCGAGAAGATCGTCGTCAAGCTGAAGGTCAACGCCGAGACGATCGACCAGGACGTCCAGTCCGGTGACGCGATCGACCTCGGTGGTACCGGTGTCCAGGCCGCGACCCAGGCGAAGGTCGTCAACAACGCCGACCTGAAGGCCAACACGGACAACACCTACGGTGGCCGTCTGGTCTACATGGCGATCAACACCCAGGTCGCGCCGTTCGACAAGGTCGAGTGCCGCAAGGCCGTCCAGTACGCCATCGACAAGGTCTCCGTGCAGACCGCCGAGGGCGGCCCGATCCGCGGTGACATCGCCACGACCGTCCTGCCGCCGGACATCCCCGGCTACCAGAAGGCGGACGTCTACGCGACCACCGGCAACAAGGGCGACGCGGCCAAGGCCAAGGAGCAGCTCAAGGCCTGCGGCAAGTCGACGATCAGCACCAACATCTCGGCCCGCAGCGACCGCCCGCAGGAGATCGACGCGGCCACCGCGATCATCGCCTCGCTGAAGAAGGCCGGCATCAACGCCAGCCTGAAGCAGTACCCGTCGGGCAAGTACTTCACCGACTACGCCGGTGTGCCGACCTTCGACAAGAAGCAGAACATCGGTCTGCACATGATGCAGTGGGGTGCCGACTGGCCTTCCGGCTACGGCTTCCTGCAGCAGATCCTCAACGGTGGCGCGATCGGCTCGTCCGGCAACACCAACCTCTCGTACATCGACGACAAGCAGATCAACGAGATGCTCGAGAAGGCCATCGCCACCCAGGACGCGACCGAGCGCAACAGCCTGTACGCGCAGATCGACAAGCGTGCGATGGACCAGGCAGCCCTCGTGCCGCTGACCTACTTCAAGGTCCTGCTGTACCGCCCCTCCGGCTTCACCAACCTGGTGTCCTCGGCGGCCTTCAGCGGTCAGTACGACTACCTCAACATCGGCACGACCAAGAAGTAGCCCCGGAAGGCAGGTGAAGGCATTGGTGCCCGTGGGCTTCGCGGCCCACGGGCACCAGCGCCGGTCCCCGTGATCTCGTACATCCTCCGTCGGACGTTCGCGGCAGTGATCCTGCTGCTGGTCGTCACCGCGGTCACCTTCGCGATCTTCTTCCTGCTGCCGCGGATGGCCGGCCAGACCGCCGACCAGCTCGCGCAGCAGTACCTGGGCAAGAGCCCGTCGAAGGCGGACATCCTCGCGGTCAAGCAGAACCTGGGTCTGGACGACCCGCTGTACCTGCAGTACTGGCACTTCATCAAGGGTGTCGTGTCCGGGGCCACCTACAACCTGGGTCCCACGACCGCGCACTGCGACGCGCCGTGCTTCGGCTACTCCTTCAAGACCCACGAGGCGGTTTGGCCGCAGCTCACCTCGCGCATCCCGGTGACCGCGTCCCTGGCCCTCGGTGCCGCCGTGCTGTGGCTGGTCTCCGGTGTCGTGATCGGTGTGATCTCCGCGCTCAAGCCCGGCAGCATCTTCGACCGCAGCTTCATGGGCGTCGCGCTCGCCGGTGTCTCGCTGCCCATGTTCTTCACGGGCAACCTGGCGCTGCTGCTCTTCACCTACCAGTGGCCGATCTTCGGCCGCACCTATGTGCCGTTCACGGAGAACCCGGCCCAGTGGGCCAACACGCTCTTCCCGGCCTGGTGCTCGCTCGCTCTGCTGTACTCCGCCATCTACGCCCGGCTCACCCGCTCGGGCATGCTGGAGACGATGAACGAGGACTTCATCCGCACGGCCCGCGCCAAGGGCCTGCGCGAGCGCAACGTGGTCGGCCGGCACGGCCTCAGGGCCGCCCTGACGCCGATCATCACCGTGTTCGGCATGGACCTGGGTCTGCTGCTCGGCGGTGCGGTGATCACCGAGACCGTGTTCTCGCTGCCCGGCATCGGCCAGTACGCGGTCCAGGGCATCACGGACAACGACCTGCCCCCGATCCTCGGCGTCACCCTGCTGGCCGCCATCTTCGTCGTCGTAGCAAATCTCCTGGTGGACCTGTTGTACGCCGCCGCCGACCCGCGGGTGAGGCTCTCGTGACCGAACTCTCCAAGACCGGCGCCGCCCTGGGCGAGCCCGCGCCCGGCAACGCCCCCGACGCCTTCCTCGCGGTCCGTGACCTCAAGGTGCACTTCCCGACCGACGACGGCCTGGTCAAGTCCGTCGACGGGCTGAGCTTCGAGGTGGAGAAGGGCAAGACCCTCTGCATCGTCGGCGAGTCCGGCTCCGGCAAGTCCGTCACCTCGCTGGCGATCATGGGCCTGCACCGGCTCGGCGCGCGCGGCAAGAACGTGCAGATGTCCGGCGAGATCTGGCTGGGCGGCAAGGAGCTGGTCTCCGCCGACCCGGACGAGGTGCGCCGGCTGCGCGGCCGCGAGATGGCGATGATCTTCCAGGACCCGCTGTCCGCGATGCACCCGTACTACACGATCGGCAACCAGATCGTGGAGGCGTACCGGGTCCACCACGACGTCAACAAGAAGGTCGCGCGCAAGCGGGCCATCGAGATGCTCGACCGGGTCGGCATCCCCGAGCCCGACAAGCGCGTGGACGGCTACCCGCACGAGTTCTCCGGCGGTATGCGCCAGCGCGCGATGATCGCCATGGCGCTCGTCAACAACCCCGAACTGCTCATCGCGGACGAGCCGACGACCGCCCTCGACGTCACCGTCCAGGCGCAGATCCTCGACCTGATCCGGGACCTGCAGAAGGAGTTCGGCTCCGCGGTCGTCCTCATCACCCACGACCTGGGTGTGGTCGCCGAGATCGCCGACGACGTCCTCGTGATGTACGGCGGCCGCTGCGTGGAGCGCGGCAGCGTCGACGACGTCTTCGAGCGGCCGCAGCACCCCTACACCTGGGGTCTGCTCGGCTCGATGCCGCGTATCGACCGGGAGACCTCCGAGCGGCTCATCCCCGTCAAGGGCCAGCCGCCGAGCCTCATCAACGTCCCCTCGGGCTGCGCCTTCCACCCCCGCTGCCCGTACGCGGACATCCCCAAGGGCGATGTCACCCGTACCGTGCGCCCGGAGCTCCAGCAGGTCGGCGGCGGGCACTTCTCCGCGTGCCACCTCTCGCAGGAGGACCGCACGCGGATCTGGACCGAAGAGATTGCGCCGAAGCTGTGAGTGAGACGAAGAAGACGGACGCGGACGTGACGGCCGCCCCCGGCGAGCGCGAGATACTCCTCAAGGTCGAGGGCCTCCAGAAGCACTTCCCGATCCGCAAGGGCGTCCTCCAGCGCCAGGTCGGCGCGGTCAAGGCGGTCGACGGCATCGACTTCGAGGTGCGCAAGGGCGAGACCCTCGGCGTGGTCGGCGAGTCGGGCTGCGGCAAGTCGACCATGGGCCGGGTCATCACCCGCCTCCAGGAGCCGACCGGCGGTTCGATCCACTTCGAGGGCCAGGACATCACCCGGCTGAACGCCGCCGGGATGCGCCCGCTGCGGCGGGACATCCAGATGATCTTCCAGGACCCGTACGGCTCCCTGAACCCCCGGCACACCATCGGCGGCATCGTCTCGGCGCCCTTCCGCCTCCAGGGCGTGGAGCCGGAGGGCGGGGTGAAGAAGGAGGTCCAGCGCCTCCTGGAGCTGGTGGGCCTGAGCCCCGAGCACTACAACCGCTATCCGCACGAGTTCTCCGGCGGTCAGCGCCAGCGCATCGGCATCGCCCGCGCGCTCGCCCTGAAGCCGAAGCTGGTGGTGGCGGACGAGCCGGTCTCCGCCCTCGACGTGTCGATCCAGGCGCAGGTCGTGAACCTGATGGACGACCTCCAGGAGGAGCTCGGCCTCACCTACGTGATCATCGCCCACGACCTGTCCGTGGTCCGGCACGTCTCGGACCGCATCGCGGTGATGTACCTCGGCAAGATCGTCGAACTGGCCGACCGCACCTCGCTGTACGAGGCGCCGATGCACCCGTACACCAAGGCCCTGATGTCGGCGGTCCCGGTGCCGGACCCCAAGCGCCGGGGTGCCAAGTCCGAGCGCATCCTGCTGCGCGGCGACGTCCCGTCCCCGATCTCCCCGCCCTCCGGCTGCCGCTTCCACACGCGGTGCTGGAAGGCGACGGAGATCTGCCGGACGACGGAGCCGCAGCTCGTCGAGCTGCGCCCCGGCCAGCGGGTCGCCTGCCACCACCCGGAGAACTTCGCGGACCAGGCCCCGCAGGACACGGTCCTCCTCTCGGTGGCCAAGGAGGCGGCCGGACTGGTCGGACACGAGGTCCCGGCCGAGTCCGCGGAGACGCCGGCGACGGAGGCCGCGGTGGACACCGGGGCCAAGGTCACCAAGACCGGCACCGGCGCCAAGACCACGGACGAGTCGGCCGACTCAGGGGCGCGGGGCAGTGTTGAATCTGCGGCTGCCGACGCGGGGGCGCGACAAGCCCCCACGGACCCGCAGCCGACCGACAACCCCTCCACGGAACCGGAAGCCGACCGTCAGGAGTCAACCGACAAGTAACGCATGACAAGTTGGCAAAGTCATGCACATGCCTGAACGGGAGAGCGCAGAGTCGTCCCTGTCCGACTTATCGGCAGACGCGCGAAGGGACGACACATGAGACTCTCCCGTTCAGCACGTTTAGGAGCCGTCGCGACCGCGGCGGCTTCCTTCTTTAT
>NZ_RSAJ01000198.1 GCF_003933965.1 Streptomyces sp. RP5T | reverse complement strand
GACCCGCCCCTGGCAGCCCCCGGCGGACAGTGCGACGGTGACGGTGGAGCCCCGTGCCGCACGTCCGTGCGGTTCGACGAAAGGCGGTGGGGACCATGGAGCTGCCCCTGGTCGTGGGAGTCGACGGATCGGAGTCGAGCCTGGCCGCGCTCGACTGGGCGGTGGACGAGGCGGCCCGCCAGGGACTGCCGCTGCGGCTCGTGTACGCGTCGCTGTGGGAGCGTTACGAGGACGTCGCCCCCTCCGCCGATCCCGACCGCCCCTCCGAGCAGGTGATGGCGGAGGACATCGTGGAGCGGGCCGTGGAGCGCGCCCGGCGGCGCGACCCCGAGGTGAAGGTCTCCGCGGAAGTGATTCCCGAGGACGCCGTGGACACGCTCCTGCGCGAGGGCCACAACGCCACCGCCCTGGTCACGGGTTCGCGCGGCCGCAGTGAGCTGAAGGGAATGCTGCTCGGATCGGTCGGCCTGGCCGTGGCGGCCCGCGCGCACTGCCCGGTCATCGTGGTCCGGGGCGACCGGGCCGGCGTCGCCGGGACGCACGAACGGATCGTTCTGGGCGCGGGCGATCCCGCGTCCGCCGGCGAGGCCGCGCGGTTCGCCTTCCACGAGGCCGAGAAGCGCGGCGGCGTCCTCGACGTGGTCCGCGCGTGGCGCTGTCCGGCACACGAGACGGCCGACGAGCCCCGGCTCGCCCAGAACCCGGCGCACCTCCACGAGGAGCGGGCCTCCGCGCAGCTGGACGCCCTGATCGACGAGGAGATGGCCGACCACCCCGGCGTCCGGGTACGCCGCAACACGGTCGAGGGCCCGGCCCGCAGGGTGTTGCTCAACCGCTCCGCCGCGGCCGACCTCGTGATCATCGGGGCGCGCCGCCGGACCGGCCCCTTCGGACTCCAGCTGGGCCGCGTGGGCCACACCCTGCTGCACCACGCGCAGTGCCCGGTGGCGATCGTGCCGCAGCGGGTGTGACCGGGCCGAGGAGCGTCGACGTGACGGACTGGAGCTGGGAGTACGAGGGGTACGTCCCCGCCGACGAGCGGCTGCGGGAGTCGCTGTGCACCCTGGGCAACGGCCGCTTCGCCACCCGGGGCGCGCTTCCCGAGTGCGCTGCGGACGACGTGCACCACCCGGGGACGTATGTCGCGGGCTGCTACAACCGGCTCACCTCCGAGGTGTCCGGCCGGCGGGTCGAGAACGAGGACATGGTCAACGTGCCCAACTGGCTGTCCCTGCGCTTCCGCCTCCCCGGCGAGCCGTGGCTGACCCCCGAGAGCGCGACCGTCCTCGACCACCGCGTGGAGCTCCACCTGGCCTCCGGGCTGCTGGAGCGCCGCACGCGCTACGGGCTGGGCGCGGGACGGGAGCTGGAGGTGCGTCAGCAGAGTCTGGTGCACATGGGGGATCCTCATCTCGCCGCCCTGCGCACCGAGTTCACCCCGCACGGGTTCCCGGGCGTGCTGGAGGTCGAGTCGGCCCTCGACGGCGGCGTCACGAACTCCGGCGTGGCCCGTTACCGCGACCTCGACGGTCGGCACCTGACCCATGTGCACACCGGTACGGCCGCCGAGGACACGGTGTGGCTGCGCTGCCGCACCCGCACCTCGGACATCCGGATCGGTATGGCGGCCCGGCTGACCGCGGGGTTTCCCGTCACGCCGGACCACGACGACCTGCGCGCGGTCCAGCGGCTGGGTCTGGAGGCGGTGGACGGCCGTACCGTCACCGTCGACAAGACGGTCGCCCTGCACACCTCGCACGACCCGGCCATCAGCGATCCGCTGCACGCCGCCGTCGACCGGGTCGGCCAGGCACCCGGGTTCGACGAGCTGCTCGAAACGCACCTGACCGCCTGGGACCTGTTGTGGCGCCGCGCCGACCTCGACGTGCCCGGCGAACCGGGCCGCATCCTGCGCCTGCACCTCTTCCACGTCCTGCAGACCCTGTCCCCGCACACCGCCGACCTCGACGTCGGAGTGCCGGCGCGCGGACTGCACGGCGAGGCCTACCGCGGGCACGTCTTCTGGGACGAACTGTTCGTCCTGCCCTATCTGAACCTGCACTTCCCCGAGGTCTCCCGGGCCCTGCTGCGCTACCGTCACCGCCGCCTGGAACGGGCCTGCACCGCCGCCCGGGCGGTGGGCCGCCGCGGGGCGATGTACCCCTGGCAGAGCGGCAGCGACGGGCGGGAGGAGACCCAGCAACTCCACCTCAACCCCCGCTCCGGCCGCTGGCTGCCGGACCACTCCCACCTCCAGCACCACGTCGGCTCGGCGATCGCGTACAACGTGTGGCAGTACTGCCAGGCCAGCGGGGACACGGAGTTCCTGCACACCAAGGGCGCGGAGATGCTGCTCCAGATCGCGCGCTTCTGGGCCGACTCCGCCGTCTACGACCCCGACCTCGGACGGCACCGCATCAGGGGCGTGGTGGGCCCCGACGAATACCACGAGGCCTACCCCGGAGCTCCCGGCCCCGGCCTCGACGACAACACGTACACCAACGTCACGGCCGCCTGGGTGCTCGCCCGCACGCTGGACCTGCTGGACGCTCTACCCGAGCCGCGCCGCAGTGAACTCGTCGAACGCACGGGACTGGACGGCGGCGAGCTGGAGCAGTGGGAGGACGTCTCCCGCAGTCTGCACGTGCCCTTCCACGCAGGCGTCGTCAGCCAGTTCGAGGGCTACGGCGACCTCGTCGAGCTCGACTGGGAGCGCTACCGGGAGAAGTACGGCGACATCCGGCGCCTGGACCGGATCCTGGAGGCGGAGGGCGACTCCGTCAACCGGTACCAGGCGTCCAAGCAGGCCGACGTGCTGATGCTCGGCTACCTCTTCTCGCCCGGTGAACTCCAGGCGCTGTTCCGGCGCCTGGGCCACCGGCTGGACGACGACACCTGGCAGCGCACCGTCGACCACTACCTGCACCGCACCAGCCACGGCTCCACGCTCAGCGGGCTGGTCCACGGCTGGATCCTGGCCCGGGCCCGGCGCGCCGAGGCCTGGAAGTTCTGCCAGGAGGCCCTGCGCGGCGACATCGCCGACATCCAGGGCGGCACCACCGGAGAGGGCATCCACCTCGGCGCCATGGCCGGCACGCTCGACCTCGTCCAGCGCGGACTGACCGGGCTGGAGACCCGGGAGGGCGCCCTCTGGCTCGACCCGGTGCCGCTGCCCGAGCTGTCCTCCTACGGCTTCGCCCTGCGTTACCAGGGTCACTGGGGCGTACGGCTGCGCCTGGAACACGACCTGCTGGAGATCGCCGTACCGTCCTCGGACCGCTCGCCCATCGACGTACAGCTGCCCGACCGGGCGGTCTGCCTGCGGCCGGGGGAGACGGCACGCCTGCTGCTCACCGGCTGAGCAGTGGGGCCGGACGGCCCTTCGAACAGCCCTGATGGCCCCTGCCCGCCGGCCCCGCGGAGCCGGAGGCTGGCCTTGAAGGTCCGCCTGCGATGCGACCGGGAGGAGTGACCACCGTGTACTGGAACCACCACGACATGAACGGCTGGGACTGGTTCGTCATGTCGGTCGGCACGGTCCTGTTCTGGGCCCTGCTCATCGCCGTCGCCGTGCTGCTGTACCGGGCGCTGACCCGTGCCCCGCACCAGCCGCAGCCGCCCACCACCCCGGCCTCGCCCGAGCAGCTGCTCGCCGAGCGCTTCGCCCGCGGTGAGATCGACGAGGACGAGTACGGGCGCCGGTTGTCGGTGCTGCGCTCCCACGGCGTCGGACTCACCAAACCCTGAGGAGGTGCGCCGTATGAAGGCGCGTCCACTCGACGAGCGGACCGTCACGGCACTGGTCACCGCCGCGACGGCCGCTCCCTCGCTCCACAACGCGCAGCCCTGGCACTTCCACTGGCGCTCGGCCGACCACACCCTCGAACTGAGCGCCGACCTCAGCCGGGCGATGCCCCACACCGACCCCGACCACCGCGCCCTGCACCTCGGCTGCGGAGCGGCCCTGTTCAACCTGCGGGTCGCCGCCGCCCACCAGGGCCTGCACACCGACACCCTGCTGCTGCCCGATCCCGCCGACCCCCGCCTGCTGGCCGCCGTCCGCATCGGCGGCACCGGCCCGCCCGACCGTGACACGGCAGCGCTGTTCCCGGCGATCGACCGGCGACACACCAGCCGCCATCCGTTCGCGGACCGGGCGATCCCGGGCGACGTCGAGAAGGCTCTGTGCGACGCCGCCGACCGGGAGGGCACGCAGCTCGTCCTCCCCGGCGCATGGCACTCGGAGGCCCTGCTCGACCACGTCCGGGACGCCGAGGGACGCGACGCCCTGGAACCCGACGGGTTCGAGGACCTGCAGCGGTGGACCGGCAGGGGCCCGGACGCCACCGACGGGATCCCGGACTACGCCCTGGGACCGCGCCCCCGCCTCGGCCGGGCCCCGGTCCGTGACTTCGCCGGCCGCCGTCACGTCCCCGGCCGCCCGACGGCCGACTTCGAGACCAGCCCGCACCTGGCCCTCCTGGGCACCCGCCACGACAGCCCCGCCGACTGGCTGCGCGCCGGACAGGCACTGGAGCGGGTCCTGCTCCTCGCCACACTCAACGGACTGGCCACCGCCCTCAGCTCGCACGGCCTGGAACGCCCCGACCTGCGCGAGCTGGCCCGGGACCCCGTGTCCGGCATGGGACACGTGCACATGGTGCTGCGCCTCGGCTACGGCCCACCCGGCACCGCGTCACCCCGCAGGCCCCTGACCGAGGTCCTCGACCTGGACTGACACCGGGACCGGGAGCGCTCGGGGCCGAACGGACCCACCCTGAGCCCTGGCGGCCCCTACCCGCGCAGGGTGCCCGGAGAGACGCTGGGAGTCACCAGCGGACCGAGCACGGGAGGTGGGCGTGATGCAGGCGCCCGTCATCGCCGGAGTGGACGGATCGGCCGAGAGCCTCGCGGCGGCGCAGTGGGCCGCGTGCGAGGCCGTGCGGCGCGGGCGGCCGCTGCGGCTGGTGCACGTGTGGAGCTGGCATCCCCGCCAGGACGGCGAGCCCGCCACCGCCGCCCAGCGGCTCGTGGCCAGGCGCGCTCTTGAACAGGCCGCCGAGCGCATCGGGCGCGCCTGCCCCGGGCTCCGTTTCGAGGAGCAGCAGGTCGAGGGCCCCGCCACGGCGGCCCTGGTGCGTGCGGCGGAACAGGCCGACGTGCTGGTGCTGGGATCCCGGGGTCTGAGCGGCTTCACCGGGTTCCTGGTGGGTTCCGTCGCCCTGGGCGTCGTCGCTCGGGCCAACCGGCCCGTCGTCCTCGTGCGTACGGCCGAGGAAGCCGCGGCCCAGCACGGACCGGCGGTCCCGGGGCGGGGCGAACGCGGGGACGTACTGCTGGGGCTCGACCTCGCCGACTCCTGCGACGAGGTGATCGAGTTCGCCTTCGAGGCCGCACGTAACCGGGAAACCCGCCTGCGTGCCCTCCACGCCTGGCAGCCGCCCGGGCCGTTCGGGCTCGGGCCGGGTGAGATCGGTCTGATCGCGGGGCCGCGGCGGGCGGAGGAGTGGCGGGACTTCATGGCCGCCGTCCTGCAGCCCTGGCGCGAGAAGTACCCCGGTGTCGAGGTCGTCGAGACCCTCACCGAGGGCCGCGCCCCGTCGGCCCTGATCCGCGCCGCCTCCGCGGCGGACCTGCTCGTCGTGGGCCGCCGCATCATCCCGGGCCCCCTGCCCGCCCGTGCCGGTCCCGTCGTCCACACGGTCATCCACCACACCGGCTGCCCCGTGGCCGTCGTACCGCACGACTGACCGCCCGGAAGGCCTGGGCCGCGAGCTGTTCCCGGACGTGGCGGCGGGCCCGGCTCGCGGCCTTCGGGTCCTCGGGCGGCGCCCGGGCGGCCATCGAGTCGGCCGCCGGCGCGTGCGTGCGGGCCACCGGGAACCCCGTTTCGTCCGCTGCCTGCTGGTCCGCCGGCAGCAGACCGGCCGTCAGCGTGTCGCACAGCCCTTCCCGGTCCGAGGCCGTCCCGTCGGCGCGGGCGGCGCCGGGCAGTCGCGCCGGGGACCTGCCGACCGGTCTCCTGTCCGCGGGCCGTCCGAGGGGGCGTCACGAACGGTGTGCGGGGCTGAGAGACTGTCGGGTATGGACATCGCGAGCAGGAACCAGGTGACCGTCACCGGCAACGCCGAGGGACCCACGGTGGTGCTGGCGCATGGGTTCGGCTGCGACCAGAACATGTGGCGGCTGACGGTGCCCGCGCTGGCGGCCGACCACCGCGTGGTGCTGTTCGACTACGTCGGTTCGGGCCGCTCGGACGCGTCCGCCTTCTCGGAGGACCGCTATTCCTCCCTCGACGGGTACGCCCTCGACGTGGTCGAGGTGTGCGAGGCGCTCGACCTGCGCGACGCGGTCTTCGTGGGCCACTCGGTCAGCGCGATGATCGGCGTCCTGGCGGCCGCCCGGGCTCCCGAGCGGATCGGCGCGCTGGTGATGGTCGCCCCGTCCCCCCGGTACATCGACGACGAGGACTACCGGGGCGGGTTCAGCGCCGAGGACATCGACGAGCTGCTGGCGTCGCTGGAGGCGAACTACCTCGGCTGGTCGGCGGCGATGGCCCCGGTCATCATGGGCAACGCGGACCGGCCCGAGCTGGGCGACGAGCTCAGGAACAGCTTCTGCGCCACCGACCCGGACATGGCGCGCGTCTTCGCCCGGACCACGTTCCTGTCGGATTCGAGGGACGACCTCAAGAACGTGAGCGTGCCGACGCTGGTGCTGGAGTGCACCCAGGACGCGATCGCCCCCCGGGAGGTCGGGGCCTTCGTCCACCGGGCGATTCCCGGCTCGACCCTGGTCACGCTCGACGCCACCGGCCACTGCCCGCACCTGTCCGCGCCCGAGGCCACGAACCGGGCGATCGTCGACTTCCTCGCGAGCCTGTGATGATGTGCCGCGCCGACCAGCAGCCCGAGCCGCAGGACGCCGGCACCGACGCCGACAGCGGCCAGGCCGCGGACGCGGCGTTCGCCGCCCTGCTGGAGGACGGAGCCGAGGACCTGTACGACAACGCACCCTGTGGATACCTCTCCACGCTGATGGACGGCACCGTCGCGAAGATCAACGGCACCCTGCTGGGCTGGCTCGGTCTGGAGCGGGAGGCCGTGGTGGGCAGGATGCGTTTCACCGACCTGCTGACCGTGGGCGGCAAGCTGTATCACGAGACCCACTTCGCTCCGCTGCTGCGGATGCAGGGCGAGGTCAGCGGGATAGCCCTGGAGATGAAGCGCACCGGCGGCGGCCGGATCCCCGTGCTGGCCTCGTCCGTCATCAAGCACGGCACCACCGGACAGCCCCTGCTGATCCGCACCACCGTCTTCGACGCCCGCGACCGGCGCGCCTACGAAGAGGAACTCGTCCGTCGCCGTGAGGCGGCCGAGGAGGCACGCCGTCAGGCGGAGGCCGACCGCACCCGACTGCAGGAGGCGCTCGCCGTCCTCCAGCAGTCGCTGCTCCCGGACACCCTGCCGCCGGTCCCCGGCGTGCAGACGGCCACCCACTACCACACCGCCTCACCGGACCGGCTGGGCGGCGACTTCTACGACGTCTTCGCCATCGACGGCAAACGCTTCGGGTTCTTCCTCGGCGACGTGTGCGGCAAGGGCCCGCAGGCGGCCGCCCTCACCTCGCTGACCCGCTACACGCTGCGCGCCGCCGCCCTGCACGACCCCGACCCCGTCTCCGCCCTGACCACCCTCAACACGGTGCTCCACGAGCGCTACGCCGCCGGCGGCGACCCCCGTTACTGCACCGCGGTCTACGGCACCCTCGAACCCGATCCCGAGACCGGGCAGCTGGCCGTCCACCTCGCCGCGGGCGGCCACCCCCCGGTCATCGTCCTGCGCGCGGACGGCACGGCCGACTTCCTGCCCACACCCGGCGGCCTCCTCGTCGGCATCCTGCCCTCCGCGCGCTTCACCGACGCCAAGACCGTGCTCGGCCCCGGTGACACGCTCCTTCTCTACACGGACGGCCTCACCGAAGCCCGCACCGGCCAGGACCGCACCGCTCTCTACGGCGACGAGGCGTTGCTCGACTTCGTCACCGCTCATGCGGGCAGGCCACCGCAGGCCGTCGTCCACGCCCTGACCGGGCTGCTGGACAGCTTCGGCGACGGCCTCGACGACGACACCGCCCTGCTCGCCATCGGTGTTCCCGCCTCCGACTCCGACTCCCAGACGAGAAACGAACGATGAGCCCGCTGAAGATCACTACCCGAGATGCCGCGACCGGTCCCGTTCTGGAGATGTGCGGCGAACTGGACTACGCCAACGTCTCCGAACTGCGCTCGGTGCTCGGCGGCCTGTCCCTGAGCAAGGGCCAGCGCCTGGTCCTGGACATGAGCGGACTGGAGTTCTGCGACTCCAGTGGCATCACGGCCCTGATCGCCGCGCGCGGCGACGCGCAGGCCGTCGAGGCGGACGTGGCCCTGGCAGCCGTACCGCCGAACACCCTGCGCGTGCTGCGCATCGTCGGACTGGACCAGATCTTCACCATCCACCCGGACACCGAGACCGCGACCCGTCCCTGAGCCGTGGCCCGGCTCCGCCGCGGACGGTCAGGACAGGAGCTCGACGTACCCGTCGGTGCCGTGCACGCGGATCCGCTGTCCGTCCCGGATCCGCCGGGTGGCCTGCTCCACGCCCACGACGGCCGGCAGGCCGTACTCCCGGGCGATCACCGCGCCGTGGGTCATCTGGCCGCCCACCTCCGTCACCAGGCCCGCGATGCCGACGAACAGCGGTGACCAGCTGGGGTCCGTGAACGTCGTGACGAGGATGTCGCCCGCTTCGAGGTCGGCCTGCGCCATGTCGAGGACGACACGGGCCCGTCCCTCGACGGTCCCGGTGGAGACCGGCAGGCCGATCAGGGCGCCGGCCGGCACGTCGTCACGCCGGTACGCCCCGAACAGGGCCTCGCCGTCCGAGGTGAGCACCCGCGGCGGGGTGAGCGCCTGGTACGAGCGGAACGTGTCCCTGCGCTGCCGGACCAGCCCGTCGTCGACCCGCCCGGAGCGCGCGACGTCGCGGAACTCCTCGAAGGTGAGGTAGAAGACGTCCTCCCGGTCCGCCAGCACCCCCGCCGCCACGAGGCGGTCGGCCTCCGCCATCAGGGCCTGCTTGTAGACGAAGTAGCGGCTGATGATGTCGTACTTCGGGTACTCCCGGTATCCGATGAAGGTGCGGACCCGGTCGATCATGCCCTTGGTCTCCTCGGCCTTCTGCTCCCCGTCCGGCAGGGCCCGCAGGCGTGACAGCACCTCCTGTTCCTTCTCCAGCGCCTCCTGACGCCCCTGCTCGAAACGCCGACGGGCCGCGCCCGGTTCGAAGTTCCTGACGTTGTCGAGGATCACCGGGACGAGCGTGCTGGGGCGCTCGCGCCAGCGGGGCCTCGTGATGTCGATCTCGCCGACGCAGCGCATGCCGTACCGGTCGAGGTAGGCGTCGATGGCGTCGCGGGCCTCGGCTCCGCCCGGGAGCTTCCCCAGCTCGTCGAGGAAACCGTCGTCCTCGACCCCCTGAAGGAAGTCGACCACCTCTCGGTGCGGGCGGATCACGTCGGCGACGTCGAGCAGGGCGAGCCCCATCTCCGACGTCACGTTCCCGGGGGCCGACAGGGTCAGCGTGTCGGCCGCGTTCTTCTCACCGAGCCACTCCTCCAGCTTGTCGTTGAGCCACCAGGTGGCCTCCATGCCCGCCATGATCGCCTTGAAGTTCAGCGGATCGGTGAGGACCCGTTTGTGCTCCTCGAAGGCCACCGACAGGAAGTCGAACACCTCCGGTCCGGACTTCGTCAGGGCGTCGCGCCGCAGCGCGGCGATGGACGCCTGGCTGCGCTCGATCAGCCCGCTCACCACGGCCGGATCGGTCGCGACCGGCTCGGGCGCCCCGTCGGCCCGCGGCCCCGCGGCAGGCGCGTCCGGGAGCGAGGGGACGAAGTCGTCGCGGTCGAGGACGGTCTCCAGCGCGTCCCTGACCAACGGATCGCCCCGCCCCATGAGGTCCAGCAGGGCGGCACGGCCCGCGGGCGACGCCAGCCGCGCGGTGACGTCGACGAACAGCCTCCCGCCCGCCTCGTGCATCCGCGCCATGGCCGTCAGCTGCCACATGGACACGCCGAGGGGCCTCATGGCGTCGGTCATCATCTGCTGGTGTCCGACGGAGACGTAGACGTGGTTCTCCCGGTCACCGCTCTCGGGGACCGGGAACAGCGTCGTGATCGGCCGGCTCTGCACGATGTGGAACTCGTCGTCGACCAGGCACCATTCGATGTCCTGCGGGCGGCCGAAATGCGCCTCGATCCGCCGCCCGAGCTCCGCGAGCCGGATCGCCTGCTCGTCCGTGAGCGCCGGCAGCTCCTGCCGCTGCGGGTCGACGACCGCTTCCCGTGTGCCTCCGGACGCCAGGGCGCGCACCTCACACCTCTTGGCGGAGATCGTCCTGGCGACGACCTCGCCGTGCCGCACCTTGAAGACGTCCGGATTGACCAGGCCGGACACCAGGGCCTCCCCGAGGCCGAAGCCGGCGTCCACGCTCGCGACCTTCCGGTTCCCCGTGACGGGGTCGGCCGTGAACAGGATGCCGGACACCTGCGGGAACACCATCCGCTGCACCACGACGGCCATGCGGACCGTACGGTCGTCGATGCCCCCTCGCCGCCGGTAGGTCACGGCCCGCTCGGTGAACAGCGACGCCCAGCACCGGCTGACGTGCCGGAGGACCTCGGCGGGACCCATGACGTTCAGGTACGTGTCCTGCTGGCCCGCGAAGGAGGCCGTCGGCAGGTCCTCGGCGGTGGCGCTGGACCGGACGGCGTACGGAACCTGCTCGCCGGACCGGGCGAGCGCACCCTTGATCGCCTCCGCGACGTCGTCCGGGACGGCGATCTCCTCGACGGTCCGGCGGATCTCCGCGCTGAGCGTGCGGATCGCCTCCTGGTCGTCCGCGTCCACCCGCGACAACTCGTCCAGCCGGGCGCCCAGCGACGGTGACTGTGCCACGACCCGCCGGTACGCGTCCGTCGTCACGACGAAGCCCGAGGGCACCTTGACGCCCTCGATCCACGACAGGCTGCCCAGATGCGCGCCCTTGCCGCCGACGAGGTCGAGCCGGCTCTCGTCGACCTCCTGGAGGTCCAGCACGTACTGCTCGGTCATCGTGATACCTCCGAGGCGCCCGCGCTGTGCCGCGCTGCGATGCCCGATCGAATGTGCAGGTTTTTCGAACCGTTGGTCGAGCACGCCGTCATCCGCGGTTGCCTTCCCCCTCGACGAGTCGGTCGGTCGCCCCGCCCTTCCGGACGCTGCGCACCGTACGTCGACAACACCACGTCGTTCCCCCATTTCCGCAGGTTGTGGCCTCGGCCGACGATTCTGCGCCGGGACGGGGGGCTTGCCGCAAGTCCCCCCTCGCGCTATAACTTGAGGAGAGGCAAGGAGAGTTCTCTCCTTGCCTTTTCCTTTTGCCGTCCTCCGGAGCGGGCCGTGTGCTTGGTCGACGCGTCATCGGGTACCGCGTTTGAATGAGTTCGGTATCTGCACGACCAAGCGATTACTGAAAGTGATGGGTTTGTGACTCGTCTCAGTGGCTCCGGGGACGACCAGCCGAGCGGACCGGGTGACGACCCGCTCTCCGTCGCGCTGGAGGTCGCCGACGCCGTGGACGGTCTCGCGAACCTGTGGACGGTGGCCGCCCAGGGCGCGAGTCTGAGGCTGTCGCCGCACCAGCTGAGGGCGCTGCGGATCCTGGAGTCGGAGCCGGGGCTCAACCTCACCACTCTCGCGGAGAGCATGGAGATAGGGCCGCCTACCGCCAGCCGGCTGTGTGACCGGCTGGAGGCGGCCGGCCTGCTGGAGCGCCTGCTGCACCCGCACCGGCGACGCGAGGTGCAGCTGGTGCTGACGGCGCGCGGCCGGCAGGTGCTGGGCGAGGTGGCCGAGCGCCGGTCACGGGCGCTCGCCGCGGTCCTCGCCGCCATGGAACCCGGCGCACGGGCGGCGCTGAGCGGGGGACTGCGGGCCTTTCTGAGCGCCCAGGACGGCAACGGCAGGGAAACCGGGGACCCCGGACGCTGACCCGGCGGTCAGCCCTGGCGGCCGTTCCAGTCGACACAGACCACGGCGGCGTCGGACATGAGCTCCTTGCTGCCGTAGTGCTCGATCAGGCCGGCGACGACCGCGCGTGCCGTCTCGTGCGGCGGGGCGGAGCGGGTGGCGCTGAGGATCTGGCGCAGGACCCGCTCGCCGAACACGTCGCCCGTCGCGGAGCGGGTGCCGTGGACCCCGCTGCTGACCGCGATGAGACGGTCGCCGGGCTCCACCCGGAACGTCTGCTCCGTGTAGACGGTCTCCTCGAACATGCCGAGTGGCAGCTGCGCCTCCAGCTCGACACGCTCGGCATGGCCGGCGCGCTGCTGGAACAGTTGCGGGGAGCCCGCGTCGACCGCCTGCACGATGCCCGTGGTCAGGTCGAAGCGCAGCAGCAGGGTGGAGGCGTACGACTTGCCGCCGTACTGGGCGTAGACGGCCTGGTCGGCGAGGGACGCCTGGTCGGCGAGGCCTATGCCGGCGCGGCGGGCGTTGCGCAGGGCGCCGGTCGTGAGACCTGCGAGCAGGGAGGCGTCTATGCCGTGTCCCATGCCGTCGGTGACGGTCAGGAAGAGGTGGTCGGCGCCGGTGGACCAGTCGAAGGTGTCGCCGCCGATGGAGTAGGCGGGTTCGAGGTGGGCGCCGATGACGTACTCGTCGCGGGCGCAGCCCCGGCCGGGCAGGAGCTGCCACTGCATCTCGGCGGCGAGGGTCAGCCGGCGCGTTCGGCGGGCCTGGAGGTAGAGGTCGGTGTCCCGGCCGGCGGTGGCGACCTCGTGTCCGAGGGCCGTGGCGAAGTCGGCGAGCTGGAGCACGGTGTGCGGGTCGACGGCACCGGCGGGCAGCCGCACCGACAGGACACCGAGCCGGTCGCCGCGCACGGTGATGGGAAGGTGGGCCCGCTGGCCGACCGGGTCACCGAGGACTTCGAGCACCGGCTTCTGGTTCAGGAAGGCGCTGCCCGCCGGTCCCTCGTGGGCGGAGACCGGGGCTCCGGTCTGCGGGAGGTGTGTCACCGGTTGCAGAACGGCCAGGCTGTAGTCGGCGAGCAGCAGTGTCACCTCCTGGGCGCCCACCCGTTCGGCGAGCAGACGGCGGGCGGTGGCGACCAGTGCGTGCGGCGCGGCCGCGCGGAGTTCGGCCTCCACGGACGGCTGCGGTTCAGAGGCTTTCACGAAATCCACCCTCTCGCCTTGTGTCCTTCACGCTACCGCGAGGGGGCCGGTCGTCGGTCGGTTCGGGTGCGGAGGGGGACGAGTTGGGGTTCCGGGACCTTTCCTGGGCGGTCGTCGCCGGCGTGTGGCACACCAGCAGGCAGACGTCGTCGTCCCGTTCGGAGTCGTACAGGAGGGGCTTGAGCAGGGCGTCCGCGGCGGCGTCCAGGTCCTGCTCCAGTTCCGGGGTGCCGAGCGCCTCCAGAGCGCGGCCGAGCCGTCCGATGCCGGGGTCGATGCCCTGACCCCGGCGTTCCACCAGGCCGTCGGTGTACAGCACCAGCGAGGATCCGGGGGGCAGGTCGGCCCGCTGGTCCTTGTGGACGTAGGGCAGCGGGATGCCCAGCATCACGCCGGGCTTGGCGTCCAGGACCCGTACGGTGCCGTCGGCGGTGCGCACGACGGCGGGCGGATGGCCGGCCGAGGCCCAGACGACCTCCGGCTCACCGGGCCGGAAGCGGGCGATCAGCGCGGTGGCGTACAGCTCCGGCTGGAGGTGGCCGAGCATGCGGTGCAGCCGCGTGAGGATCTCGCCGGGGGTGGCGTTCTCCACGGCGTAGGCGCGCAGGGCGGTGCGCAACTGGCCCATGACGACGGCGGCGTGCAGTCCGTGGCCGGTGACGTCCCCTATGACGGCCAGCAGGCTGCCGTCGGGCTGGAGGAAGGCGTCGTACCAGTCGCCGCCGATGTTCATGCCCCAGGTGGCGGGGAGGTAGCGCGCGGCGAGCAGCAGTCCCGGCGGGGTGGGCAGGTCGGTGAGCTGGGCGCGCTGGAGTGCTTCGGCGGTGTTGCGGGACTGCTGGTAGCGGTGCGCGTGCTCCAGGGCGACGCCGACGCGGCGGGCGAGCTCGACCAGCATCATGGAGGTGTCCTCGTCGAAACGGGGGCCCGGCGCGGTGAGGGTGAGGA
>NZ_RSAJ01000197.1 GCF_003933965.1 Streptomyces sp. RP5T | reverse complement strand
CCCCTCGGCGTCGACCCCCACGGCCCACCCGGTGGGCGAGAGCACGGCACAGTCCAGAGCGGCCCGCAGCGAGTCGGTGCCGGCGACGAACGGCCGCCCGTACGGCAGCAGTCGAGCCGTGTCGACAGCACCCGCGACGAGCTCCCCCGGCTCGCTCCAGCCGAGGGGCCTGCCGTCCACGTCCGTGACGAGGAGGTAGGGGGCCGCGTCCGTGCCGCGGGAGGTGATCTGCTCGGCGGTGGCGTCGACCGCGACGACCGGGGTGGTGAGCAGCCGCAGTCCCGCCGAGGGGAAGAAGGAGAGCCGCCGGATGCCCCGGTCGGTGCCGAGGAAGTCCTCGACGAACGCGTCGGCGGGGCTGGAGAGCAGCTCGGCGGGCGGCGCGTACTGGGCGAGCTTGCCGCCGGTGCGCAGCACGGCGACCATCGTGCCGATCTTGACGGCCTCGTCGATGTCATGGGTGACGAAAACGATGGTCTTGCCCAACTCGTCCTGGATGCGCAGGAGTTCGTCCTGGAGTCCCTTGCGGACGATGGGGTCGACGGCGGAGAACGGCTCGTCCATGAGCAGCACCGGCGGGTCGGCGGCGAGCGCCCGCGCCACCCCGACGCGCTGCTGCTGACCACCGGACAGCTGGTAGGGGTACCGCTTGGCGAGCGACCCGTCGAGCCCGACCCGCTCCATCAGCTCCCGGGCCCGGGCCCGCGCCTTCTCCTTGCTCCAGCCCAGCAGGCGGGGCACGGTGGCGATGTTGTCGAGGATCGTGCGGTGCTGGAAGAGACCGGCGTTCTGGATGACGTAACCCATGGACCGGCGCAGGGTGTTGACCGGCTGCTGCCGGCTGTCCTTGCCGTCGATCAGGATGGTCCCCTCGCTGGGCTCGACCATCCTGTTGATCATGCGCAGGGTCGTCGTCTTGCCGCATCCCGAGGGGCCCACGAGGACCGTGATCGAGCGGTCGGGAATCTCCAACGAGAGCCGGTCGACCGCCACCGTGCCGTCCGGGTACCGCTTGGTGACTGAATCTATCCGTATCAAAGCGCCGAATACCCCTCGGGTCTGGCAGAAGTTGTCCGCATTCGGCCGGTCCAGCAGGCCGTCCGCAGAGTCTAGACGGCTTGTGCTGCGGGCATTCGAACGGCGCACCGAGCCCGGGTTCAGGCGGCCGCGGCAGCCGTGGGGAAGCCGGGTGTCCGCAGCGCCTGTCGCCGCGCGTCCACCGCGAACACCTCGCAACCGTCCAGGGACGCCGCCCAGTCGACGCCCTCGGGTCCGAGTGCGAAGGCCGCCGTGGCGACCGCGTCGGCCTCCGTGAGGGTCGGTGCCACGACCGTCAGGCTGAGCAGGCCCGTCGCCGGGCGGCCGGTGCGGGCGTCGAAGATGTGGTCGCCGCGCTCGTAGCGCGCGGAGGTGGCCACCGCGCCGTCGGTGAGCGAGAGCACTGTGCACAGCTTGTCGGCGTGCTCGGGGTGCCGTACGCCCACCCGCCAGGGGCCGCCGGCGGCGACCACGTCACCGCCGGCGTTGAGGACGAACCGGCTCGCGCCGGCCGCCCTGAGCAGCTCCGACGCACGCTGCACCGACCAGCCCTTGACCACCGCGCAGGGGTCGAGACGGCGGCCGGGCGGGCGTACGTCGAAGGCGCCGCCGGTGGCGACCCGGTAGTGCTCGCACAGGGCGAGGATCTCGCGCAGGTCCGCGCTCAGCGCGGCCGCGGACAGCTCGCCCCGGTCGTGGCGCGAGACCTCGCTGTCCTCCTTGAACGGGCTGAACCGGGCGTCGACTTCGCGCAGCCACGCGAAGACCGCGTCCGCCGCGGACTCGGGGACGTGCTCGTCGTCGACCCGGAGCGAGACCGGGAAGCCCATGACGTGTTCGACGCGGTGCATCGAGGAGATCAGCCCTTCGCGTCGATGGCGGCCTGGAGGGACTCCTTGTAGCCCCCACTGGTGATGGTCGCACCGGACACCGTGTCGATGTCCGCGCTCTGCGCCTGGAGCGTCTCCGCGACCAGCTTCGGCACGGCGGCCTCGGTCTGCGGGTGGTCCGGCTGCTGGAGCATCCGCACCGCGCTGATCCTGTCGCCCTCGAAGGTCACCTGGACCTGGACGGTGCCCTTCTCGGTGTCGACCGCGGTGCCGTCCACGGTCCTGGCCGCCTCCTCGGTGGCCGGCGCCGAGGCGGAGGCGGACGCCGTCCTCGCGTTGTCGTCGATCGCGGCCTGGAGGGACTTCTTGTAGGCCTCGCTGGTGATCGTGGCACCGGAGACGGTGTCGATGTCCGCGCTCTGCGCCTGGAGCGTCTCCGCGACCAGCTTCGGCACGGCGGCCTCGGTCTGCGGGTGGTCGGGCTGCTGGAGCAGCTTCACGGCGGTGATCTTCGTACCGGCGAAGGTCACCTGGAGCTGCACGGGGCCCTTCTCCGTGTCGATCGTCGTGGTCGTGACGACGTTCGTGCCGGACGTCCCGGCGGAGGAGGTCGTGGGTGCGGGGGTGGTGGCCTGGGCGGTGGAGGTGCCGGCCGAGGGCTGGTACAGCCACACGGGGACCAGGCCCGCGATGCTCAGGACGACGACGGGTATGGCTCGTTTCACGGTCAGTTCCTCATCCCGCCAGGCTGAAGCGTTCGAAGTGGATCTGCGGCCTGGGCACGTCCAGCTCGCGCAGGCTGCCCAGCACCGCGGTCATCATCGGGGGCGGTCCGCACAGGAAGACGTCCCGGTCGGCGATGTCGGGCACGAGCCGCGCCAGTTCGCCGGCCGCCAGCTTGTCGGGCACCGGCGGGCCGGTGACCAGGTGGAGTTCGGCGCCCTTGGCGAGCGCGAGCTCGCGCAGCTCGTCGTAGAGGACGGCGTCCCGGTCGGAGCCGACGCGGTAGATGACCACGGCGTGGCCCTGCACCTCCTCCAGGAGGGCCCGGATCGGGGTGACGCCGACGCCTCCCGCGATCAGGACGGACTCGGGGCGGGTGCGGTGCAGGGCGGTGAAGGCGCCGTAGGGGCCCTCGGCGAAGACGCGGGTGCCGACCTTGACGTGCCGCAGGGCGGCGCTGCCCTCGCCGGCGGCCTTGGCGGTCAGGCGCAGTGTCCTGCCGTCGGGGGCGGCGGACAGGGAGAAGGGGTTGGCCTGCCACCAGCGGTCGGCGGTCAGGAAGCGCCACAGGAAGAACTGGCCCGCGCGGGCGGGGAGTCGGTCGAGGTCCTTGCCGCTGATGTAGATCGAGACGACCTGGTCGCTCTCGGGGACGACGGCGGTGACCCGGAACTGGTGGCGCCAGTTGCGCCACAGCGGGAGCACCGCGCGGCCGAGGACCACCGAGCCGAGCGCGACGCCCCAGACGCCGTACCAGTAGGCGGTGGCGACGGGCGAGGAGGCGAAGGTGGTGCCCACGGCGACCTGGTGGGTGAAGGCGAGGACCACCGCGACATAGGTGTACAGGTGGATGAAGTGCCAGGTCTCGTAGGCCAGTCGGCGCCGGGCGTAGCGGGCGGAGACCGCGCCGACCACGAGGATCAGGAAGAACGCGACGACCGCGCGGAGCACTCCCTCGGTGGTCTCGGCGAGGTCGACGACCTCTCCGATCGGGCCCACGTCGGTGCCCTGGGCGTAGCCGAAGGCGATGAGGACGACGTGCGCGAGGAGCGTCCACAGGATGCCGAAGCCGGTCCAGCGGTGCCAGGAGGTCAGCCGGTCCATGCCGATACGGCGGTCGAGGAAAGGCAGCCGGGCCACCAGCACCAGCTGAAAGGCCATGATCAGCGCGGCGTACAGGCCGGTGAGGCGGCCGAGCACGATGAGCGCGTTGGAGGCGAACCCGGCCTGGGCGAAGAACCAGGCCACCACGGCCGCGTTGGCGGCCAGCACGGCGTGGAGCCCGGTGCGGGCCACCACCCTGGGGCGTTTGATCGCCGTGGGGGGCGCAGGGGGCGATTGGACGGTCGTCACGGGAGAAAGCTCCTTGATCGGTACCTGGGTTACCGAGCTTCCCCGGCGATAGCTGTCGATCAGCTGTCGTACAACTTTCAAGAGGTTATCGATGTGACCCCGGGGCCCACCCGGCGCCCGCTTTCCGGCCGCTGTGCAGCACTATGAGCGGGTGGAAAAAGTACGACTCCTCGTCGTGGACGACGACCCGCCGATCGCCGATCTCGTGGCGACGGTCGCCCGCTACGAGGGCTGGGAGGCGGTCACCGCCAACTCCGGCGAGGAGGCGCTGAGCCGTGCCGCCGAGTTCCGTCCCGACATCGTGGTGCTCGACCTGATGCTGCCCGACATCGACGGCTTCGGCGTCCTGGACCGGCTGCGGCGCTCGGGGACGATGGTGCCGGTGGTCTTCCTCACCGCGCGGGACGCGGTCGCCGACCGGGTGGCCGGGCTGACCCGGGGCGGCGACGACTACCTGGTCAAGCCGTTCGCCGTGGAGGAACTGATGGCCCGGCTGCGGACCGTGCTGCGGCGCAGCGCCGGGCCCGGCTTCCAGCGCTCGGTGCTCCGGGTCGCCGACCTCACGATGGACGAGGACACCCGTGAGGTGCGCCGTGGCGACAAGCTGCTCACGCTCACCCCGACCGAGTACGAGGTCCTCAGGTACCTGATGCGCAAGTCGCCGACCGTGCTCACCAAGGCGCAGATCCTCGACCACGTGTGGGAGTACGGCTTCGGCGGCCGCTCCAACGTCGTCGAGCTGGTCGTCAGCAGGCTGCGCCGCAAGCTGGACGAACCCGACGACGGCAGGGCACCGCTGATCCACACCGTGCGCGGCTTCGGGTACGTCATCCGGCAGGCGCCCGAATGATGCGGCGGGTGCGGTCGGCGTACCGGCGGATGCGGCTCGGTACCCGGCTGGCACTGGGGCTCGGGGCGCTGGCCCTGGTGGTGTTCGCGGTCGTGGGCACCGCGCTGACCACGTACATGCGGGACTACCTGTCGGCCCAGCTCGACACCCAGCTCGCCCAGGCCCAGATCGCCCAGTCCAAGAGCATCGCGGACTACGGCACGCTCACCGGCAAGAAGTACTACAGCTGGTTCTACGCCGTGTACGACGTCTCCGACGGCACCCCCGTGCTGCGCAAGCCCGAGGACCCCGCCGACCTGCCCGAGGACGTGGCCGACTTCACCGCCCTGGCCGGCGCGCAGAGCGCCGCGCACACCGAACTGCTGCGCACCGAGCACCTGCAGGGGGCCGGCGACTACCGGCTGCGCGCCTGCGAGGTCGAGCCGGGCGTGGTCCTGGTCAGCGCGGCGCCGCTGCACGACATCGACGACACCGTGCGGCGGCTGATCACCGTGCAGGTGATCGCGTTCGGGCTGGCCCTGCTGGCGCTCGTGGTGGTCGGCCGCAGACTGCTGCGGCGTGGGCTCAAGCCGCTGAGCGACATGGCGTCCACCGCGCACGGCATCGCCTCCCACGACCTGTCCGAGACGGCCGCCCGGCTGCCGCTGCGCGCCGACAAGCGGGGCGGCGGCCCGGAGGTCGAGGAACTGCGGACGGCGTTCAACACCATGCTGGAGCACATCGACGACTCGCTCGCGGTCCGCGCGGAGGCCGAGCAGCGGCTGCGCCGGTTCGTCGCGGACGCCTCGCACGAGCTGCGCACCCCCCTGATGTCGGTCCGGGGCTACGCGGACCTCTTCCAGTACGCCGCCGCGAACGCCCCCGAGGAGCGGGACAGGCACCTGGCCCGGCTGCGGGCCGAGGCCGCCCGCATGGGCTTCCTGCTGGACGACCTGCTGCTGCTCGCCCGGCTGGACGCGGCGGAGGTGGAGACCCCGCTGCGGCCCGTGGAGGTGGATCTGGTGGAGCTGGTGGAGCACGCGGCCGACGCGTTCCGCGCGAGCCACCCGGACCATCCGCTCTCCTTCGAGGAGGGCCCGCGGGCACTGAAGCTGCGCCTCGACCCGCAGCGGGTGCGCCAGGTCCTCGACAACCTCCTCACCAACGCGGCCGTGCACACCCCGGCGGGCACCCGGGTGTCGGTCGGGGTGCGGGTGCGGGACGGGCACGCGCAGGTGCGGATCGCGGACACCGGCCCCGGCATCCCGGCCGCCGACCGGGAGCGGGTCTTCGACCGCTTCTACCGTGTCGACAAGGCCCGCAGCCGGGACCGGGGCGGCAGCGGACTGGGGCTCGCGGTGGCGCGCTCCCTGGTCGGGGCGCACGGCGGCACGATCGAGCTGACCGGCGAGCCGGGTGCGACGGTGTTCACGGTGTCGCTGCCGCTGAGTCTTACGAAGCCGTGACGTGAGGGCGCGGCCCGGCCGTCCGGGCCGGTCCCGGCCCTAGCGTGAGGGCATGCGTGTACTGGTCACCGGCGGTGCCGGTTTCATCGGGTCCCAGATCGTCGAGGCGCTCGTGGCGGGCGGCCACGAGCCCCTGGTGTACGACGTCCGCACCGACCCGGCGTCCGACGTACGGGACGCCGACGCCGTGCGCCGCGCCCTGAGCGGGGTGGACGCGGTGTGCCACCAGGCGGCCATGGTCGGCCTCGGCGTGGACTTCGCCGACGCCCCCCGGTACGTCTCCCACAACGACCTCGGTACGGCGGTCCTGCTCGCCGCCATGGCCGACCTGGGCGTACGGCGGCTGGTGCTGGCCGGTTCCATGGTCGTGTACGGCGAGGGCCGCTACACCTGCCCCCGGCACGGGACCGTGCGACCGGGCCCGCGTGCCGTGGCCGACCTGGACGCGGGGCGCTTCGAGCCGCCCTGCCCGAGCTGCGGCGCGGACCTCGCCCCGGGACTGGTCGGCGAGGACGCCCCGGTCGACCCGCGCAACGTGTACGCGACGACCAAGCTCGCCCAGGAACACCTCGCCGCGTCCTGGGCGCGGGCCACGGACGGCTCGGCGGTGGCCCTGCGCTACCACAACGTGTACGGGCCGGGCATGCCCCGCGACACCCCCTACGCCGGCGTCGCCTCCTTCTTCCGCTCGGCGCTCGCGCGCGGACAGGCCCCGCGGGTCTTCGAGGACGGCGGTCAGCGCCGGGACTTCGTGCACGTGCGGGACGTGGCCGCGGCCAACGTGGCGGCGCTGGAGGCGGGTTCGGCGGACGGCGCGCTCACGTCGTACAACACCGGGAGCGGTGAGCCGCACACGGTGGGCGAGATGGCCCGCGCGCTCGCCGCGGCGTACGGCGGTCCCGAACCGGTGGTCACCGGCGAGTACCGCCTCGGGGACGTACGGCACATCACGGCGGACTCGGCGCGGCTGCGGGCGGAGCTGGGCTGGAAGGCGGAGGTGCCGTTCGCCGAGGGGATGCGGGAGTTCGCGGGCGCCGGGATGCGGGGCGCGTAGGGCGTGTTGCGAAAGTCCCGCCTGCCTCGCGACGCCATGCACGCGCCCCCATCCTCGAACCTGCTGCGCAGGGCTCGGACGGGGGGACCCCCTTCGCCGCACCGGGCGAAAGCCCAAGTACATCCAGTACGAGGGCTTCCGCCCGGCACGCCGAGAGCACGCACCTGACGCCGCGAGGCCCGCCCTTCGGGCGAACGACGGGACTTTCGCAACACGCCCTGGCCCGCCGTGGACCGGTGGTGCCGCCCGTGAAAGAAAGCGGCCGCGGGCGGCACCACCATTTTCCCGGCGACGGGGGCGGCCTTCAGGAAGCCGCCGACGGCAGTACCACCTCGAAGCGGCAGCCGCCCGGCACATTGCGTACGGTGGCCCGCCCCGCGTGGGCCTCCACGATGCCGCGGACGATCGCGAGGCCGAGTCCCGCCCCGGCCGGCGGTGTCCGGGCGTGGGTGCCGCGCCAGCCGGTGTCGAAGACGCGGGGCAGGTCCTCGTCGGGGATGCCGCCGCAGCCGTCCGTGACGGACAGGACGACTCCCTCGGCGCGGTGTTCGGCGGCCACCGCGACCGTGCCGTCGGCGGGGGTGCGGCGGATGGCGTTGACGAGGAGGTTGCCGAGGACACGGCTCATCTCCTTGCCGTCCACCTCGACCGGCACGGCCGCCACCCGGTGGCCGACCAGCCGCACGCCGTGCTCCCGGGCCAGCGGGTCGGCGCCCGCCAGCGCGTCCGAGACGAGGTCGTACAGGGAGATCCGGCTCGGGCTGAGCGCCAGCGTCCCGGCGTGGATGCGGGAGAGCTCGAAGAGGTCGCCGACCATGTCGTTGAGGCGTTCCACCTCGGTGCGGATCTGGCGCAGATAGCGGGCGGGGTCGGCGGCGACGCCGTCCTCCAGGGCCTCGGACATCGCACGCAGCCCGGCGAGCGGGGTGCGCAG
This sequence comes from Streptomyces sp. RP5T, assembly GCF_003933965.1. Classification (GTDB taxonomy): domain Bacteria; phylum Actinomycetota; class Actinomycetes; order Streptomycetales; family Streptomycetaceae; genus Streptomyces. Next base: position 5,996 of record NZ_RSAJ01000197.1, on the reverse strand, counting down.
GTCGTGGGAGATCCAGGCGACGAGTTCGCGCCGGGAGGACTCCAGGGCCCGCTCCCGCTCCCTGGACTCGGCGAGTTTGGCGCTGGTGGCCTCCAACTCCCTGCTGAGGATGTCGAGTTCGGCGGTGGTGGGACCGCCGGGCGAGGTGAAGTCGCCGCCGTCGCCGAAGGAGCGGGCGGCGAGCGCGAGGGCCCGGCTGCGGGCGGCGACCCAGCGGCCGAGCAGCAGGGCGGTGGCCAGCGAGACCACGGCGGCCATCAGGACGACGGTGGTGACGACCCGCAGGTCGTGCCCGGACAGGAACATCGCCTGGGCGACCGCGAGGGTGCCGGCCAGCATCGCGGTGACCCCGACCGCGGCGACCACGGTCAGGTGCAGGGACAGTGAGCGGCGCCGGACGAGCAGCAGCACCCAGGCGCCGAGGAGTCCGGCGGCGACGGCGCCGAGGAAGGCGTAGAGGGCGATGAGGAGGGTGTCGCGCACGGGTCACACCTCCGTCGGTGCGCCGTCGGGGTCCGGCGAGCCGTCGAAGCGGTAGCCGACACCCCACACGGTCTGGATCAGGCGGGGCCTGGCCGGATCGTCCTCGACCTTGCCGCGGAGCCGGCGCACATGGACGGTGACGGTCGACAGGTCACCGAAGTCCCAGCCCCACACCTCGCGCATCAGGTCCTCACGGCTGAAGACCCGGCCGGGGTGCCGCAGGAAGAAGGCCAGGAGGTCGAACTCCCGGATGGTGAGCGCGAGTTCGGTGCCGTCCTTGAGAGCGCGGCGGGCCGCCGGGTCCAGCGAGAGACCCGCGCCGCCCAGGTGCCCGGACTGCGGGGCGGGCCGGGAGCGGCGCAGCACGGACTCGACGCGCAGGACCAGTTCGCGGGGGCTGAAGGGCTTGGTGACGTAGTCGTCGGCGCCGACCTCCAGGCCCAGGATGCGGTCGTCCTCGTCGCCGCGGGCGGTGAGCATGATGACCGGGACGGGCCCGCTCCCCCGCATCCGGCGGCACACCTCCAGGCCGTCCATGCCGGGCAGCATCAGGTCCAGGACGACGAGGTCCGGGCGGTGCGCGGCGGCGCGGGCGAGGGCGTCGGGGCCGTCGGCGGCCCGGTCCACGAGGTATCCGGCCCGGTCCAGGTAGCCGGAGACCACCTCGGCCACGGTGGGGTCGTCGTCGACGACGAGGACCCGGCGCCGGGTCTGTGCGTACTGCTGCTGCTCCATGCCGCCAGCCTCGCACCGCGCGCGCGGTTGTGTCGCGGGCGGCGGCCGACGTCCTTGTTTCGTAAGGAGCGAGAGTCTGATTTGTCCGGTTCATGCTCGTAGGGTGAACGTCGTGACGACCCCTTCAGTAGACGAACAAGCGGCGTCCGTGGACGTCGTGCTGCCCTGCCTGGACGAGGCCGGGGCCCTGCCGTGGGTGCTGGAACGCATCCCGCCCGGCTGGCGCGCGCTCGTCGTGGACAACGGCTCCTCGGACGGCTCGGCCGACATCGCCCGGGCGCACGGCGCGACCGTCGTGCGCGAGGAACGGCGCGGTTTCGGCGCCGCGTGCCATGCGGGGCTGACCGCGGCCACGGCCGACATCGTGTGCTTCTGCGACTGCGACGCCTCGCTGGACCCCTCGGACCTGGTGCCGTTCGTGGCCGAGGTGCGGGCCGGTGCCGCGGACCTGGTGCTCGGCCGGCGCCGCCCGCAGGCCCGCGGCGCCTGGCCGCCACACGCCCGGGCGGGCAACCTCGCGCTCGCCCGGCTGCTGCGCCGCCGCACCGGTCTGCGGCTGCGCGACCTGGGGCCGCTGCGGGCCGCCCGGCGCGAGCCGCTGCTCGCCCTCGGCCTCACGGACCGGCGCAGCGGCTACCCCCTGCAGATGGTGGTGCGGGCGGCCGACGCGGGCTGGCGGATCGCCGAGCACGACGTGCCCTACCGGCCGCGCACCGGCGCCTCCAAGGTGACGGGCACCTGGCGGGGCACATGGCAGGCGGTGCGGGACATGAGCCAGGTCCTGGGCGAGTCCGGGACGGGGGTGCGGGCGTGACCACGCTGCTCGTCATCGCCAAGGAGCCCCGGCCGGGGCGGGTGAAGACCCGGCTGACCCCGCCGTTCACACCCGCGGAGGCGGCCGCGCTGGCCGAGGCGTCCCTCGCGGACACCCTCGACGTGGTGGCCCGCACCCCGGCCCGGCGCCGGGTCCTGGTCCTGGAGGGCACGCCCGGCCCCTGGCTGCCCCCCGGTTTCGAGGTCGTACGGCAGTGCGCGGGCGGCCTCGACGAGCGGCTGGCCACGGCCTTCGCGGGCTGCGACGGACCGGCCCTGCTCATCGGCATGGACACGCCCCAGGTGACGCCGGAGCTGCTCACGGTGGACTTCGCCGACTGCGAGGCGTACTTCGGGCCCGCCGAGGACGGCGGCTTCTGGGCGCTGGGCCTGGCCGAACCGGACCCGTCCCTGCTGCGCGGGGTACCCATGTCGACCCCCGGCACCGGCGCGGCCCAGCGCGCCCGGCTCACCGGCCTGCGGGTGCGGGACCTGCCCCCGCTGCGGGACGTGGACACCGCGTCCGACGCGGAACAGGTCGCCAGGGCGGCCCCGCACGGACGGTTCGCGGCGGAACTGGCCCGGCTCGCGGGAGTGCCGCGGTGAGCGGCCTGCGCGTCGGCACCGCGCCCCGTCCCACGGCGGCCGGGGCACCCGGGCACCCGGACGGCGAGCCCCCGACGGGGCCGGGGACGGACGGGAGCGGGACGGACGGCGCAGGGCACCGGCCGGACGACGGCGCAGGATATCGGCCGGACGACGGCGCGGTGATCGCGGCCGAGGCGGCCGGGCCTGGACCCGGCGGGGGCCCTGGCAACCTCCACCCTCAGGCGAACGGCCCTCGACACGACAGGGACCCCGGCAACCCGCACCCCCCGACGGACGGGCCCGCACCCGGCAGGGATTCCGGCCGGCTGCGTTCCCGGGCGGACGGGATCGGACGCCGGCGGGACGGCGGCCCGCCCCTCCACGAGCCCGGCCCCCAGCCGGGGCCCGGCGCGGCTGCCGGCCTGCGGTCGGTGCTGCCGGGCGGCGGTGCCCGGGCGTACCAGGCCCCGGTGGGCGACGCCCGCGAGGGTGGCACGGCGTCGGTGGACGGCACCTGGTCCGCCGACCCCTATGCGCGGGCCCTGCGCACCGGCCGGGGGCCCCTCTTCCTGCGCCGGGCCGACGGATGGCTGCTCCCGCTCGAACTGGAGCGCTGGTGCGCGGCCGCGGACGCCGCGGACCTGGAGGTGCTGCGGCGTTGCGAGGGCGCGGTGCTGGACGTCGGGTGCGGTCCGGGCCGACTGGTCGCCGCGCTCGGGGCCCGCGGCCGGCGGGTGCTCGGCATCGACGTGAGCGACGCGGCGGTCGCGCGGACCGTCGCGCTCGGCGGGCAGGCCCTGCGGCGGTCCGTCTTCGAGTCCCTGCCCGGCGAGGGCCGTTGGGGCACCGCACTGCTGATCGACGGCAACATCGGCATCGGCGGCGATCCCACCGCCCTGCTCACCCGGACCCGGCAACTCCTCGCGCCGGGAGGCCTGTTGATCGCCGAGACGGTCACCGACCCGGACCTCGACGAGCGGGTCAGGGTGCATGTCACCGACGCTCGCGGCGCGGTCGGCGATCCGTTCCCGTGGGCCCGGCTCGGCACCCCGGCCCTGCTGCGGTACGCGGACCGCGCCGACTGGACGCGGGTGGATCAGTGGACGGCCGGCGGCCGTTCCTTCGTCGCGCTGCGCCGCCGTACGACGAAGAGCACCGCGGAGGCGCCGAAGAGCACGGCCGTCACCAGCAGCCAGCGGGCCAGGAAGCCGTCCGGGGACAGGCCGGTCGCCGAGGCGTAGCGGTCCGCGACCTGACCGGTGATCAGCGGGAACCACACGAGCAGGAGCAGCAGGGAGAAGGCGGCGGGCACCCGGACGTACATCACGTGCCGGCCCGCCGTCCTCACCAGCGCCCGGTCCGCCGCCGCGTACAGCGGCAGCAGCACCAGGTCGTGCAGCACGGCCGCTCCCACGAACCACAGCGCGATCCCGAACAGGTCCCCCGCGAGCAGCTCCACCCCCGCATATCCGGCGAGGGCGAACGAGCAGACGAGCAGGAGGAGTTGGAGGGGACTGCCGAGAGGGATCCGCATCACAGGTCTCCGAAGGTCAGTCGCGACACCCACTTGGTGTTGAGCACACCGGGTGCCGCGGGCACGATGATCCGGGCCGGGTGGCCGTGGTCGGGGGTCAGGTCCTCACCGTTGACGAACAGGGCGAGCAGGGAGCGCGGGTCGGCGACCTGGTTGGCGCGCAGGGCGGCCCGCCGGAAGGCCCCGTGGCGTTGCAGCGACTCGACGAAGACGTCCGGCGGTTCGTTCTCGTAGCCGACGAGCGCCGCGAGGTCCCGCAGCCGCACCCCGCGCCACCACTGGTCGGAGGTGGACCAGCCCTCCACACAGGCGATGGGCAACGCCGAGCTGTGCAGCGGGAGCCGGAGCAGGTCGGCGCGGCTGAGGCGGACGGTACGGCCCGCACGCCCGACGACGACCAGCCGCCAGGCCTCCTCGCCCGTCTCCGCCGCGTCGATCCCGGCGTACGCGGCGGTCTTGTTGATCTGGAAGCCGCCCGGCCCGGAATCCGGCTCACCGCCGCCGTGCGGGGCCAGCAGGGCGGTGCGGCGCAGGACGCCGTCGAAGCTGCGCCCTGCCGTGGTGAGGAACAGCAGCAGCGAGCCGCCCCCGACGAACCACAGCGCCCCCCGCCGGGACACGGTCGGCTCGGCGGGGTCCGGTGCCACCAACTCGCTTCTCTCCTCCCTGAGCCGACGCAGGTTGCGGAGCGCGAGCGGCGTCTTCAGCACGGCATGGGCGAGGAACGCGGCGAAGAACACCCACGCCCCGTAGAAGTGCAGCGGATAGAAGGAGCCCGGGAAGACGTAGTCGAGCTGGACGTTGAGCACCCCGGTCACGAACTCGAACAGGGCGCCGCCGACCAGCAGAAGCAGCGAGATCCGCTCCAGGGCGTGGGCGAGGGAGCGCGCGGGCGGCAGCGTGAACAGTTTCGGCGCCACCGACCACAGCTTGGCCAGCAGCACCGGGATCAGGGTGACGCCGAGGGTGACGTGGACCCCCTGGTTCAGGCGGTAGAGCCAGTGCGGGTCGGTCGGCCAGGAGAAGAGGTAGAAGCCGAGGATCCCCTTGCCCGGGGTCTTGTCGTTCACCGGCGACAGGTCCGGGTTGTAGGCCGCGTACGACAGCAGCCCCGTCACGAACAGCAGCGTGATGCCGCCGAGGAGGACGAGCCCGAGGACCGAGGTGAGCCAGGGGCCGCGCAGCGGACTGCGCCAGAAGGAGGGTGCGAAGGGAGACCTTGCCATGCCCCGACGGTAGGTCCGCGGCACCCCGGAAACGGGTCCGCGAACCATGACGAAAGTCTGACGTCGTCGCATGTCAGCCGTCCGGAGGCGGTTACGCGCCCTAGCGTCGTCCGGGTGAACCGGGACCTCCTTCGTGACCTGTACGCGGCCCTGTGCGCCGCGCTCCTCGTGCTGACCGCCGTCCTGGTCGGCCGGGCGATCCAGCACCGGGACGGCTCGCTCCGGGTCGACTGGCCGCCCCTGCTGGCCAGTTGGGATCCGCATGTCGGCCCCGGCACCCCGGCCGCGGTGCTCGTCGCGGCCGGCGTGGTGGCGTACGGCCCCTCGCTCGCCGCACGCCTGGCCTGGCGTCCGCTGCTGCTCGCCGTCTGGGGCGCGGGCATGGCCTGGACGTGGTCCCTGGCCCTCGTGGACGGCTGGCAGCGGGGCGTCGCCGGGCAGCTCACCAGCAGGAACGAGTACCTCCGGGCCGTCGGCAGCTTCCACGACATCCCGGCCGCCCTGCGGGACTTCACGGGACACATCCTGATCGACGCGCCGGACAACTGGGGCGCCCATGTCGCCGGCCATCCCCCGGGCGCCACCCTCACCTTCGTCCTGCTCGACCGGATCGGGCT
>NZ_RSAJ01000196.1 GCF_003933965.1 Streptomyces sp. RP5T | reverse complement strand
GTCTCAGAGGACCAGGAACCCAGAGGGGTCAGCCCGGTGCCCACGAGGCCGCCGCAAACCGCACCACATCAACAGTCCTGGCCGCCCCTGACGAAGCCAACCGGAATCGCTTACTCAAGGATTAGGACGTACCCGATGACTCTGGGTCCCATCGAGGAAGAGCTCGCCAAGGCCCGTGCCGCCTACCGCAACTGGGGCCGCTGGGGCGAGGACGACGTGCTGGGCACGCTGAACTTCCTCGACGACGCGATACGGGCCCACGCGGCCGGGCTGGTGCGGCGCGGGCGTTCCTTCTCGCTGGCGCTGGAGTTCAACGAGGACGGACCGCAGCGCGGGTTCCGCGGCCGTATCAACCCGGTGCACTACATGAAGGACACCGGCTCCGACGCGGCGGCCGGCACCCAGGGCTTCCCGCACGGCTTCGGCGGCGCGGACGACCACGTCGTGATGCCCCTCCAGGCGTCCACCCAGTGGGACGGCCTCGGTCACATCTACGACAACAAGCAGGCGTGGAACGGCCGCCCGTGCACCATCGTCAACGGCGACGGCGACTCGGTCACCGGCATCGAGCACATGCGCGACGCCTTCACCGGACGCGGGGTCCTGCTCGACGTGGGCCGCGCCGTCGGCGACGAGCACGGCGAACTGCCGGACGGCTTCCCGATCCTGGAGGAGCACCTGCGCGCCACGATCGAGGCGCAGGGCGCCACGTCCACGGTGCGCCGCGGCGACCTGGTGCTGGTGCGCACCGGGCAGCTCGGCCGGGTGCGTCGGCTCGGCGACTGGGCCACGTACGCGGCGGGCGACGCCCCTGGGCTGTCGTTCACCACGCTCGGCTGGCTGCACCGTACGGAGATCGCGGCCGTCGCCTCCGACACCTGGGGCCTCGAGGTGCGCCCGTACGAGTTCGCCGAGCCGGCGATGTCCCCCCTGCACCAGATAGCGATCCCCAACATGGGGCTGCCGCTGGGCGAGATGTGGGACCTGGAGGCGCTGGCCGAGGACTGCGCGGCCGACGGCGTCCACGAGTTCCTGCTGGTCGCCGCGCCCCTTCCGGTCACCGGAGCGGTGGGCGCCCCCGTCAATCCGATCGCGGTCAAGTGAGCGAGACCTTCATGAACGACAACCGTTTCTCCGGCACCCTGCACCTGCCCGGCGACCAGAGCTTCGAGGAAGCCTGCGTCGGCCGGGTCTTCAACGCCCGCCGCCCCTCCGACCGCAGGCCTGCCGCCGTGCTGGAGGCCGTCACCGAGCAGGACGTCGTCGAGGGCGTGCGGCTCGCCCTGGAGCGGGGCTGGCAGGTCGCCGTCCGCTCCGGTGGCCACAGCTGGGCCGCCTGGTCGGTGCGCAAGGACGCCCTGCTGATCGACCTGGGCGGCTTCCGCGAACTGGCCTACGACCCCGACACGCGGATCGTGTCGGCGACACCCAGTGTCAAGGGCGGCGACGAACTCAACCCCTACCTCGCCGAGTTCGGCCGGTTCTTCAACGGCGGTCACTGCCCCTCCGTCGGCATCGGCGGCTTCCTGCTGCAGGGCGGGCAGGGCTGGAACGCGCGCGGCTGGGGCTGGGCGGCGGAGAACATCGCGGCGATCGACGTCGTCACCGCCGAGGGCGAACTGGTGCGCGCGGACGAGACGCGGAACAGCGACCTGTTCTGGGCGGCCCGCGGCGCGGGCCCCGGCTTCTTCGGCGTCGTCACCCGCTTCCACCTGCGCACCCGGGAGCTCCCCCGGCATCTGGCGCACACCGTGCACGCTTACCCGCTCGACCTCTTCGACGAGGTCATGACCTGGCTGCACGGCATGCACCACACGGTCTCCGAGCTGGTGGAGATCGTCGCGGTCACCCAGACACCGCCCGACCGGGACGAGCCCGTCCTGCTGGTCACGGGCGTGTCGATGACCGACACCCCGCAGCAGGCCGCCGAGGCGCTCGCCCCGCTGCACGCCAACCCGTACGCCGACCGGGCGCTGTTCCGGGTGGAGGCGCAGCCCACCACGATCGCCGAACAGCTCACGGGCCAGCGCACCGCCAACCCCGAGGGGCACCGCTATTTCGTCGACAACGCCTGGCTGACCGGGCCGGCCGAGGAGGTGGTGCCGGCGATCCGCAAGGCGTTCACCGAGCACCCCACCCGGCGGACCTTCACCATCTGGTTCTCCATGGCCCCACTGCGTCAACTGCCCGACATGGCCTTCTCCTTGCAGGCCGAGATCTACTGCGCCGCTTACGTCGTCCATGACGAACCGGGGCGCGACGCGGAACTGCGGACCTGGCTGGACGGGGCCATGGAGGCGATGCAGCCCGTGACCGCGGGCCAGTACCTCGGGGACTCCGACTTCACCGTCCGACAGCTGAAGTTCATGGGCGACGAGCAGTGGCGGCGGCTCCAGGAGATCCGGGCGGTCCGCGATCCCAAGGGCCTGTTCGCCGGTTACCTGAGCACCGGCACGGTCACCAACACCAACCACTGGGAGCAGTAGGCATGCGTTTCGCGACGTACGAGTACCAGGGCGAGGAACGCGCCGGGGTGGTCCGGGACGGCATCGTCCATCCGCTGCCCGAGGGGGTCACCGTCCTCGCCCTGATCGAGCGGGAGGCGCTGCGCACGGCCGGCGCGGAGGCGCTGCGGCAGCCGAGCGGCCTCACGGTCGACGAGGTGCGGCTGCTGCCGCCGCTGAAGCCGCCCTCCATCCGAGACTTCGTCGGCTTCGAGGCGCACATCGAGGGCGTGTCGAAGTCGCTGGACGGCCTCGAGCACGTGCCCGAGGAGTGGTACCGGGCCCCCAACTTCTACTTCACCAACCCGCACGCCGGCTACGGCGCCCACGACGACGTCCCCATGCCGGCGGGCTGTTCGGATCTCGACTTCGAACTGGAGGTCGGCGCGGTGATCGGACGCGCCGGCCGGGACCTGACGCCCGAGCGGGCGCGCGAGCACATCGTCGGCTACCTGGTCTTCAACGACTGGTCGGCGCGCGATCTGCAGAAGCCGGAGAAGAACCTCGGCCTGGGCTTCTCCAAGGGCAAGGACTTCGCGAACACGCTCGGCCCCTACTTGGTCACCGCGGACGAGGTGGCGGACCGGCGGGACGCCGACGGCTTCCTGGACCTGGAGATGACGGTCACCCTCAACGGCGAGCTGATCGGCCGGGACACCCTCGCCAACGTCTCCTGGACGTTCGAGGAGATGATCGCCTACGCCTCCCGGGACGCCTGGGTGCGCCCCGGGGACGTCCTCGGCTCCGGCACCTGCGGCTGGGGGGCGCTGGCGGAGTTCTGGGGCCGCCTCGGCGAGCGGATCCCGCCGCCGCTGGCGCCCGGCGACGAGGTGACGCTGACCGTCGAACGACTCGGCACGCTGTCCAACCGGGTCGTGCCGGGGCGGGCGGCCGCCTACCTGCCGCGGGCACGCAAGCGGGGGCGGACCCCCCGGCCGTAGCCCACACCCCTCCGACCAGCACGTATCCAGGGATCCGATGGCAGCCATCGGGTCCCTGTGAATTGTCCACCCGACCCTTCCTCGCCGGGAACGCCCCGGTTACGCTCCGATTTCACCGAGCTTCAACGACGCGGCCGGAAGGAAACACGGATGGGTCTCGGAGCAATCGACCTGAATCTTCTGGTGGCGCTGGAAGCCCTCCTGGAGGAGAAGAACGTCACCCACGCGGGTGTGCGGCTGTCCACCAGCCAGTCCGCCATGAGCGGCTCGCTGGCCCGGCTGCGCCGCCACTTCAACGACGAGCTGCTGGTGCGGGTGGGCCGGGAGTACGAGCTGACGCCGCTCGCGGAGCGGCTGCTGCCGGTCGTGCAGGCCTCGCTGCACAAGGCGGAGGAGGCGCTGTCCCTGACCCGGCACTTCGACCCGACGCGCAGCCGGCAGCGCTTCTCCGTGGTGATGTCCGACTACGTGATGACGGTGTTCGTGGAGCCACTGCTACGGGTCATCGCCGAGGAGGCACCCGGGGTGCGCATCGACTTCCACTCCATCGTGGACGGGCAGCTGGAGAACGAGACCCATCTGCGCTGCCACGACCTGATGGTCGTGCCGCTGGGCTACCAGCTGCCCGGTGTCAGCGAAGCCGTGATGCACGACCGGTTCGTGTGCCTGGTCGACCCGGACAACCCGCGGCTGGTCGACGGACGGCTCGGCCTGCGCGACCTGGCGGAGATGCCGCACGCCGCCTGCGCCATCGGCAAGAGCCACACACCCGCCGAGCGCCAGCTGGAGACCCTCGGCATCACGCCGAAGGTGCAGGTCAGCACGCCCGGTTTCAGCGTGCTGCCGTTCCTGGTCAGCGGCACCGACCTGGTCGCCCTGGTGCCCGAACGGCTGGCCCGCCGCTACGAGGGCTTCGCGCGGTGCGCCGTCGTGCCGACGCCGTTCCCCGACGTGCCGCTGGTGGAGGCCATGTACTGGCACCACAACCGGCACTCCGACCCCGCCCACCGGTGGCTGCGCGAGACGGTGCGCAGGGTCGGGGCCGCCCTGGGCGACCCGCCGCAGCCCGAGATCGTCCCCGTGGATGACAGGCATGGCGAACACGCGTTTCCGGAGCTGAGCGCCGCTTCCTAGCGTGGACGCGAGGAGCCCCGGGAGAGTGGGCTCCCGCACCCGTGGGAGGAAGCCGTGAGCCGCATGCGTCTGTCGGGCCGGACCGTCGTCGTCACCGGGGCCGCGCAGGGACAGGGAGCCGCCGAGGTCACGGCGGCCGCCCGGGAGGGCGCGACGGTGATCGCGACCGACGTCCTCGACGAGGCCGGGCAGAAGCTGGCGGCCTCGTCGCGCGCTGACGGCCTGGACGTGACCTTCGCGCACCTGGACGTGACCTCGCCCGAGGACTGGGCCGCGCTCGCGGCCAGCCTGGAGGCGGTGCACGGCCTCGTCAGCAACGCCGGCATCCCGATGCGGGCCCGCCTCGGCGAGGTGGACCTGGCCGACTGGAACCGGGCGTTCGCGGTGAACACGACCGGCGCACTGCTCGGCATCCAGGCTCTGATGCCGTTGATGCCGCCCGGCTCCTCCATCGTCAACGTCGGCTCGGTCGCCGCCCTCACCGCCCACCACGCCGTCGCCTACACGGCCAGCAAGTGGGCGCTGCGGGGACTGTCCAAGGTGGCGGCGCTGGAACTGGCCGGCCGCGGCATCCGCACCAACCTCGTCCACCCCGGCTACATCGAGACGCCGCTGATGTCGAGCGCGAACCCGGTGTTCGTCGAGGCGCACCTGTCGATGACACCGCAGGGACGGCCCGGCACGGTCGACGAGGTGGCCCCGCTGGTGGTCTACCTGCTCTCCGACGAGGCGTCGTACGTCAACGGGGCGGAGATCACGGTCGACGGCGGGTACTCGGCACACGGTGGCGTGAAGGCCATCACCAACGCGCTGGACGCCACCTGACCTCAGCCGCCGGCCACAGCCCCGCCGGCCGGACACCGCGGACGGTGCCGGCCGGCGGGGCTCACGCATGTCGTGCCGCGGCCCTCACGCATGCCGTGCCGCCGCCTTCACGCATGTCGCCCCGGCGGATGCGGTGCCGTGCACCGGGCACGCGGAAGAGGCCGGGGCTCGGCCCCGGCCTCCGAACCGCACGGATCGTTACGCGGACGCGGGCTGAACCGACGGTTCGCCCGCCTCCGCCGTGGAACGCGAGGTGCTCTTGCGCACCAGCACCAGGGTGACCAGCGCACCCAGCAGGGAGGCGCAGCCGCAGACGGTCACGCCGAGCGCCATGCCGTGGGCGAGCGCCGCCTGCGCGGCCTCCCGGGCGGCGTCGCTGCCCGCGTTGACGACCGCGAGAGGACCCGCAGCCGCCTCCATGCCCGCGTCCGCGCCGCTGAGCTTGCCGGCCAGGGCGGAGGACGCGGCGCTCATCGCGACGGCGCTGATGACGGCCGGGCCGAGCGCCTGGCCGAACTCGCGCACCAGGCTGGTGGCGCCGCTGGCCATGCCGGTCATGTTGAGCGGTACGGCGTTGACGGCCGCCGAGGTGAGGGAGGAGACGACGCAGATGAAACCGACGCCGAGCAGCAGCACCGGGCCGATGAAGGCGGCGAGGGAGGTGGTGGTGATGGGCAGCGCGGCGATCCAGAACTGGCCGGCGGCCATCGGCAGCAGGCCGCCCATCAGCAGCCAGCGCGGCTCGACGCGGGTGAGCATGCGGCTCAGCACGGGCGCCAGCAGCAGCGGGATCAGCTGGAGGATGACGAAAGGCATACCGGCCCGCAGTGCGCTCAGGTGCATCACGGCGCCGAGCCGGATGGAGACGCAGTACGCGGTGCCGATGAACCCGAACATGCCGGCCAGCGCGACGACGGCCGCGGCGGCGAACGACGGGATCCTCAGCAGGTCCAGGTTGAACATGGGGGACGCCGAGCGCTTCTCCGCGACGACGAAGCCGGCCAGCGCCACGGCGGCCAGGGCGAGGGAGCCGATGATCGCCGGACTGCTCCAGCCGCGGTCGCCGCCCTCGATGACGCCCCACAGCAGGGCGGTGAGGCCGACGGCGACGGTGATCTGGCCCGGCCAGTCCAGCGAGCGGCCCTCGGGCGCCTTGGAGTCGGTGACCATGAACCAGCTCGTGACACCCACGATCACGCCGAGGACGATCGGTGGCACGAACGCCCAGCGGAAGTCGGCGACGGTGGCGAGCACGCCGGAGGACAGCGGGCCGACGGCCGAGGCCAGGGAGATGCTGAGCGCCCAGGTCGAGACCGCCTTCGCGCGGTCCTTCTGCTCGGGGGTGGCGGCCGCGATCACCGCGAGGGAGCTGGGGAAGAGCGCGGCGGCGCCGATACCGGCGAGTGCCTGGCCGCTCCAGAGCATGGTGACGTTCTGGGAGGTGGCGTTGAGGAGTTCACCGAGCGCCAGGACGAATCCGCCAAGAACCAGCAGACGCTTGCGGCCGAAGAGATCGCCGACCACGCCGAAATTCAGTTCAAGAATCGCGGTGGGGAGAATGAAGGCCAAAGTGACCCAGGCCACCTGGGAACCCGACGCACCGAATGCGGCTTGGATATTGCCGTTGATCGGCGAAGGCACCGTAATGCACAGCTGTGCCGCCGCCACGGCGAGACAGCACGCTATGAGTGTCCCTCTGTCGAGCTTTTTCAGGGAGATCGAATCCGTCATCGTGCGTGCCCTCACTCTGCGTTCTTCTCTATGATTTCGATGAGATTTGCCTCGGGGTCGGTGACCCAGGCCATGCGCACACCGGGCTCCGGGGAAGGCCCGGGAGGCATGACCTCGCCCGCTCCGTGGGCCACCAGGGCCGCGTAGACGGGGTCGAGTTCGGGGGTGGTGACCGCGAAGTGCCCGTATCCCTCGGTCAGGGCGGCGGTCAACGGGTCCGGCGCCCTGAGGCCGGGCGCGGAGCCGGGTCTGGCGAGGAGTTCGATGCGCCAGCCCTGCGGGTGTTCGAGGACGACGCCGCGCAGGCACGGACCCTCGAGGTGGAAGGTGAAGACTGATTTCAGCCCGAACGCCGTGGTGTACCAGTCGGTCTGGGCGGTCAGGTCGCGCACGTTGACGCCCACGTGGTCGAGTCGCACGGTCACGGCGTTCAGCCCGCCATCGCGCTGTCGCCGCCGTCGACCATCAGGTTGGCGCCGTTGACGAACGCGGCCTCGTCGCTGCACAGGAAGGCGGCGGCGCGGGCGATGTCCTCGGGCTGCCCCACCCGGCCGACCGGGATGCGCGCCTCCAGCTGGGCCCTGGGCCCGTCGGGGTCGTCCAGGAAGGGGGCGGTGGCGGAGGTGCGGGTCATGCCGGGGGCGATGGTGTTGACCCGGATGCGGTGCGGGGCGCCGGCCGCGCACAGGTGCTTGCTCATCGCCAGCACCCCACCCTTGGCGGCACCGTGCGGCACCATCGGCATGAACGGCGCGCCGCGCACGGCGGCCACCGAGGCCACGTTCAGGACGGCGCCGCCGCCGCGCGCGACGAGGTGGGGCCAGGCCGCACGGGTACAGAAGTACGGGATGTCCAGTTCGTTCTTGATCGTGAAGTACCAGTCCTCGGCCGGCATCGTCTCGAACGGGCCGTTGCGCAGCGCGGAGGCGTTGTTGTAGAGGATGTCGATCCCGCCGAAGGCCGCGATACCGGCGTCGATCCACTCACGGGCGCCGTCCTCCGTGGAGAGGTCCACGGGAGCGAGGGAACGCATGACGCCGCCGGCCTTCTCGACCATTTCCACGGTTTCGGCGGCGGTTTCGGCGTCGATATCACAGCCGAATACGGTGGCGCCTTCCGCAGCGAAAACCAGCGCCGCGGCCCTGCCGATTCCGGCTCCCGTCCCACTGATCAAAGCGATTTTCCCGGCCAGTCGACCCATGATTTCCCAAGTCCCTTGCTCCCGTGCCCGCCGGAGTGCGGTGGTGGCAGCGTAAGGAGGGGGTCGGTCCGGAACAAGAATTCGGTCGGCGAAGGTCCATCGGGCGTACGTATGGCAGGTATGCGGCGCGGCTCCGAAGGTCTGCGCGCGGGCCGCCCGGACGAACGGACCTCGTTCGCCGCGGCCGGCGCCGCAGCGGACACCAATCGAGGCCGATGGCGCGCGATCAGGGAGTCTGCAATGACGCATACCCGGAGTTCTGGCTGGTCCTGGGCACCTCGGCAGCCGAGCCTGCGCTACCGGGGCTGATGCGCAAGCTGCCGTTCATGGGCGCAGAGCGGCCCGGGGGCGGCCCGGGGTCGGCCTGGTCGTGCCGACCGGTAACAGTTTCGCCCTCGACGGCGCGGCGACCTACCTCTCGCTGGCCACCCTCTACATCGCCCGGCCACCGACACGTCGCTCTCGATCGGCCGGCAACTTGGGCTGCTGGCCGTCATGCCGCTCACGTCCAAAGACGCCGCGGGCGCCGCGGGCGGTGGTTTTCAGCGCCCGCGGCGTGCCAGTGCGGCATCGGCATGTACTCCTCGACCGGCCTGACCACCTGGCACTCCGAGGGCGTCTTCCAGCCGACCCTGGGCGGAAAGCAGATCAGGACACCGAAGCCGCAGGTCGAATGGAGCCCCGGACTGCACCAGTACGTCATCTACTTCATGGTCAACAGCTCCAACCCCTCGGCGACCGGTGGCCTCTACTACGCCCGTTCCGACACGCCCGTCGGCCCCTGGAGCGACATCCGGCAGGTCGCCGACGACCACCTCGCGCACGACTACGACATCACTACCGGCCCCGACGGAAATGCGTACATCGTCACCGACACCTTCTCCGGCACCTTCGACAGCACAAAGGGCAACGGCTCCCTTCCCCTGTGGGATTTTGGGTGCCGCAGCTCGACACCGACATGACCGCCACGACCGGGACCCCGACCAAAGCCATGAGCGCGGTGGACTTCGAGGCCGTCGGCTTCTTCGAGCACGCCGGGCACTGGTACATCCAGGGCGGCCCCACCTGCGGCAACTGCGAGGTGCCCGTCACCTACATCACGGCCACCGACCCCCTGGGCAGCTGGACCAACGAGGCAGGAGACACGGGAGCCGCACTGACGTCGGGGACCGTCGTCTCGCCCAACGGCTGCGGAGGCCAGAACAAGGCGGCCAGCGTCCTGCCCTCGGCAAAGGACCGGTCGTCCTGGCCTCGGTGTGGGGCTACCGAACAGGCCCCAACAGCTACGTTCAGGACGGCAGGGTAAGCCACGGCGACAACAGCCAGGCCATCTCCAGCACCTACTGGTTCCCCGTCTGCTTCGACCGGGACCACCACATCAAGCCCTACACCTGCTCCGCGACCGTACGGGTGCCCCTCGCCTCCACGGTGCGCCGTACGCAGTACCAGCCGGACTGCCGGGTAGGTGACGACGCCTGGATGTAACAGACCCTGACCATCGCCCGGAGCCACGACCGCGTCCTGCGGATCCCTGTCTTCCAGCGGACCGACGACCTCGGCCCGTACAGCCAAAACGGACCCGTGATGAACTCATCCCTGGTCATCGACGTGCGATTCGCCGACGGGTCCCACAAGAGCATGTCGTACCAGCCCAGCGACGTGTCGGGGGCTCCGGAAGTCGTCGACTTCCCCCTGGACGGCGTCAACGCCCGGGGCGGTCACGCAACCATCACCCTGAGCACCGCGGCGACCAACGGCTGCTACGGGGTACTCGTGACCCCGCGCCCCGACCGTGCCGCCTCTGACACGTACTCCGTCGTCCGGAACGGCACGCGAACGGAGGCTCCAGCAGCGCGGCTGTGCCTCAACAGCTGACACACCCGCCGCCGACTTCATCATGCGGGCGACGTGCAGGTTCGTATTTCGGGTGTCCTTGTCCGACCCTTGGGACGGCAAAGTGACACGCCACGGGTCTCTGCCGCGCTGTCCTGAACAGACAACGGGGGTCTGCCGCACGATCGGGTGACATCTGAACTGGCTTGCCCTGTGGGGCGGGTGGGAAGGATGTTGCTGTGCCCAAGCCTTATCCGGAAGAGTTCCGCGAGGACGTCGTGCGGGTCGCGAGGAACCGTGGCCCGGGTGTGACGGTCGAGCAGGTGGCCAAAGATTTCGGCGTCCATCCGATGACGCTGTGGAAATGGATGCGCCGCGCGGACATCGATGACGGATCCAGGCCCGGGACGACCAGCCACGAGAGCGCGGAACTGCGGGAAGCACGTCGGCGGATCAAGCTGCTGGAACAGGAGAACGAGGTCTTGCGCCGGGCGGCGGCCTATCTGTCGCAGGCGCATCTGCCGGGAAAAGGATCTACCCGCTCGTGAAGGAGCTGGCCGTGGACGGGGTGCCCGTCACGGTTGCGTGCCGGGTGCTGAAGCTCGCCAGACAGCCCTACTACCGCTGGCTGGGCAAGCCGGTGACCGACGCCATGGTGCAGGAGGCGTATCGCGCGAACGCGCTGTTCGACGCGCACCGTGACGACCCGGAGTTCGGCTACCGGTTCCTTGCCGATGAAGCCCGTGGCGCCGGAGCCGGGATGGCGGACCGGACTGCCTGGCGGATCTGCCGGGACAACCGCTGGTGGAGCGTGTTCGGGAAGAAGCGCGGCAGGAACAAGAAGGCTGGCCCGCCGGTGCACGACGATCTCGTGAACCGCAGCTTTACCGCGTCCGGCCCGAACCGGCTATGGCTCACGGACATCACCGAGCATGCCACCAGCGAAGGGAAGTTGTACCTCTGCGCAGTCAAGGACGTCTTCAGTAACAGGATCGTGGGCTACTCCATCAACAACCGGCCCCACAAAATCCTCGGCTGGAAGACCCCGGCGGAGGTGTTCGAGGAACAGCTACGCTCGCTAGAACATCCCGGTGTTGCAACCACCAGTTGAACTCGCCCAATTCCGGTCCCGCAAGTTCGTCCAGGCCCTCGACCGTCACCGGATGATCGGCTCGATAGGACGGGTCGGAGCTGCAGGCGACAACGCGGCCATGGAGTCCTTCTTCAGCCTGCTGCAGAAGAACGTCCTCGACCGCCGGGCGTGGGCAACCCGCGAGGAACTACGGATCGCGATCGTGACCTGGATCGAGAAGACCTACCACCGGCGCCGCAGACAAGCTGCCCTCGGCCGGCTGACCCCCGTCGAATTCGAGATCGTCATGACCGCACCGGCCCTCCAGGCCGCGTGACCGAACCTGTCACCCGAACCTGCAGCAGACCCACGGGTCCTGTCCCGTCCAAGGCGAGGGTGACCGGCTCGGGCATCTGGCCGTTGAGTGGTTATGCGAGGGCGCTGGATGGTGGCATGGTCGGTATGCGCCGTGACCGCCGGTGGGTTGATGTCCGTGTGGGCCCTGGGAGGTTCTGACCAAGTCTCCGCCGCCGCTTCGGTGGTCGGGACTGTGGCCGGCCTGCTCGGGTTCCTGGCAGTCTGGGCGTGGCGGGGCAAGCCACACCACAAGAGCTCCGACACGGAGCAGATCTCGGAGACGGCGAAGACACTTGCCCGCGTTGTCCGGCGCCAGTGGGAGGACGAGGCCATCCTCCGGCAGCTCTTCGCCCCTGCACCCCTGCCCGCGGTCTGGACACCTTGCCGGCGCGGGGAGCTCACAGACCATGGCACACAGGCGAATACCGCAATCCGGTGCCACGCGCACGACCCCGACGAGCTGATTGAGACCTTCCAGAGAGCCACGCGTCAACGCATTGTCGTACTGGGGCCTGGTGGTTCGGGAAAGACGACCTTTGCGATCCTGCTACTTATCGCACTGCTGCGGACACGCGATTCCGATGACCCGGTGCCAGTGCTGTGCCCTCTGTCCTCCTTCGACCCGTCACGTGAGAACGCTCGGGACTGGCTGCAACGCCGCGTCACTGAGGACTACTCCGCACTGAGCGATGTCCAGCGATATGGCACCAGCTCCATCGTGGAACTGCTCACCGAGCACCGTCTGATCCCCGTCCTCGACGGGCTGGATGAGGTACCCGCAGCTCGCCGAGCAGCGGTCCTGGCAGCCCTCAACGAGACCTTGCCGGCTGACGCACCGCTCGTACTGACCTGCCGCACCGACGACTATGCGCGCGCCGTACGGGAAAGTGCGCCCCTGGCGAACGCAACTGTCCTGGAGCCCACGCCGCTCGGTATCGGTGACGCACTCGCTGCGCTACGCCTGGCCGCTCCCACCCAACAGCGTCCCGCATGGGACTCCCTGGCCGATCACCTCACCCGGAACCCCGAATCGCCGGTCGGCCACGTCCTGACCAGCCCTCTGATGGCGACCATGGCCCGATCTGTGTACGCCGGCGGAGACCGTGACCCCACCGAGCTGACCGACCTTCGCCGCTTTCCCGATCTTCCTGCCATTGAGCGCCACCTGCTGGATGCGCTCATTCCCACTCTCTATGCGCGCTCCCGGCGACAGGCCCCTACCGGGGGCTGGGGCCCCGACGAAGCGCGGCGCTACCTGGCGTTCATTGCGCAGGGACTGAGTAGACAGGGCGCCTTCGACTTTGCCTGGTGGCAGCTCCATACGTGGAGCTCCGCGCTGACCAAGCCCTGGCGGCGAGCCGCTACTTGGCTGGCGATCACTCTTGTTGGACACCTTGTCACCAACCCGTTCCTGGTGCTCTTCTTCGGGGCGCCACTTGAGATCGTGCCGATGTGCATGGCGCAAGCGGCTGCGGTCGTGCCCATGTTTCTCCTCAGCAGCCGGGTATCGGTCCTCCCGACGCGGGTGGGGCATCGGACTGGCTACTGCGCCCTTGTGGCCCTCAGCGGCGGTTTGGCCGCCACTCCTGCCACCGTGCCCTTCCTCCCCGGCACGAACCTCGCGCACAGGTTCCTCGGAGCCCTCGCCTTCGTCGGCGTGTGCCTGTGGCTGGTCCTCCTCGCCGCGGGCCTGCCCGCTCCGCCGGAACTGCCAAACCGCGGCCGCCCCGGCATGTCCCGGTGGCGGCAACGACTGCCCCGCGCACTGGGTAGCGTGGCATGTGTCGCCGTCTCATCCGCTGTCTTCTTCACGAGCTACGCGGCATACGTGCACCGCGATGGAGAAGCTCGCTTCCTGGGCAGTCTGCGCGACGGACTGGTGATCGGTGCCGTTCTGGGAACGGGACTCGCCCTCTTCCGCTGGATCAGGTCTGCCTCCGCTGCCAGCGACAGCGAAACCGCCGCAGAGACGCTGCACGCTGACCGTCTCCTCGCACTGCTCGGCGCAGGAGCGTGCGCCGTCCTGTTCGTCCTGCCTGACGCCGGTGTCAGGACGAGTATCTGGTTCCCCAACACGGTTACAGATCTCGCGATCGTGACCGCTTTCCGGCTCCTCGACATCGGGGCCATCGGGTTCGTCCTCGCACTGGCCGCCTGCGCCTGGCCGTACTACGTCATCGCCCGGATCCAATTCGCTGCCTGCGGGCACCTGCCCTGGCGGCTCCAGGCATTCCTCGCAGATGCCCATCGCCTCGGCATCCTGCGCAGAGTGAACTCGACCTACCAGTTCCGCCATGCCCGACTGCAAAGCCGCCTCGCCGAAAACCCTCGGCTGCCGGAGCAACGCACCCCTCTTAACCTGCTGGGCGCACAGCAGCCTCCCGGCGATGCACAGGCGTCAGGCTCTCCACCGGGATAGCCACAGCGCCGTGGCTGTCCCGGTCACTCTCAGAAGGCGAGCCGAGCTCCAGCACCCTCGCACCTGTCCAGCGCCGATGGCGCGGAAGGGCACCGGAAACGCCTTGCCCCGTGGCGGCGCTGGGCCGACCGCGCCGATCCGCCCAAGTCCCGCGGCCCGGCCCCGTCCCCGCGCCCGCCTTCGACGTCCGGGGCGTGTACGCGGCGATCGAGGTGGCCTGTCTCGACG
>NZ_RSAJ01000195.1 GCF_003933965.1 Streptomyces sp. RP5T | reverse complement strand
AAGAGAGAGGGACGGGGGCAGCGGCGGGCGGTGTGGCCGGTTGTGGGTCGGCGACGGGCAGTTCGGGGGCAGTTGGCGTGACGCGGGGCGCGGGTGTCTCGTCCTGCTCCGGTACCGGTGCCTGGTCGCGGTCCGGGGTGCCGTGCGCGAGGAGTGTTCCGCCGAGGAAGGCGACCGCGGGCCATCCGGCGACGAGGATGCGCAGCCAGGCCGGGACGTGTCCGAGGTCGAGCAGACCGGCGGTGGCGACGTTGGCGCCGAGTGACGCGGCCAGGGCGACGATGAACCAGCACCAGCCAGCGGCTTTCGCTGTACCGGAGCGCAGCCGCCGCCACGCCGCGACGAGGAGCAGGTCAACGCTGATCGGATAGGCCCACGCTTTCCAACCGTCCTGCCCGGCCGCCGCGGCGAGGTCGTGCAGGTGGGCGAAGGAGAGCGCCGCGGCGATGGCCGCCTGGATCAGGATGGGGTCCAGGCGGATGCCGGAGGTGCGCATTGATCAGTCCCCCTGTGCGTCGGCGGCGAGGCGCGCGGTAGTTACCGGTTCCGGGCGGTCGAGGGCGACAGGCGGGACGTACGGCCGGAAGGGCGTGAGCGCCGGAACGTCCGGGGCGAGGTGGGCCGTCTCGCGGCAGGTGGCCGCAGCAGCGGCGAGGGACAGGTACGGAGTGCGGATGCGGGACCAGCCGCCGGAGGTGTCACCGGCCACAGCCAGGCCCGGCAGCTCGGCGGCGATGGCGCAGGAGGCATCGACAGCTTCCGGAGCGATGTCCCCCAAAGCCATCTTGGCCGACGCTTCGTCGTTGACGCGGTGGCAGACGCGGCCGGTGAGCTGGGCCCGGAGCATGGTCGCGCCCTTGCCCAGCTCGGCACCGAAGCGCTGCCCGCACACCTCCAGGTAGATGCCGGCCGCCCGGCCCAACTGAGCGAGGCGGATGAGGTGGGTGACCATCTCGTCCCGGCGTTCCTCGTCCTTGCGGGTCGCGACGAGGAAGAGTTCGGCCACCTCGTCGATGAACAGCACGATGTGGGTGGGCCGTTCGCTGTCGGGCAGGCCCCAGATGTCCGAGGTGATCTCCTCGTCGCGGGTGCCGGGAGCGATGCCCTGCCGGGCCTTGATGAGGTCGTATCGGTCCTCCATTTCCTTGACCAGGACGGGCAGCAGCTCGGCCGCCTCGTCCGGGTCGGTGGCCAGCGCGGTGAAGCGGGAGGCAAACGGGGCAAGCTCGACGCCCCGCTTGCAGTCAATGCCGACCAGGGCAACGGGCTGTCGGGCGAGCCCGGCAACCAGGTTCCGCAGGTACATGGACTTGCCAGACAGCGTTGCGCCGAGGACGAGTCCATGCGGGACGGCGCGGTAGTCCCGTAAGAACGCGGTCGCGTCCTCCCTCAGAGCCACCGGCACCCTGAGGAAACCGGCTCCGGTCCGCCGCGGCATCCGCACCTTGCGCAGGACGTCGAAGCCGATGAGACGCAGTTCGACGACACCAGGCTTGACGTCCTTGACGTACACGCCGTGCACGCCCCAGGCGTGGCGGAGCCGTTCCGCCGAGGCGAGGACGTCGGCCGGTTCCTGGCCGGGAGCGAGGCGCAGCCGGACGCGCAGGCCAGTCGTAGTGGGCCGAATGATGCCCCGCCGAGGCGGGACCGGCCGGATCTCCCGACGGCTGGTCGCCTTGATGGCCAGCACCCGCAACCGGGATGGCTCGACGGTCAGACCGCAGGCGTCCATGGTCGAGGAGTACGAGGCCAGCAGCCGAGCCACCGAGACCGGCAGCCCGACCGTGCACCAGTACGCCGCCGGGTTGGCGTGCCGGACGTATATCGCGCCGCCCATCGCAGCGAGAGGTACGCCCAGCTCGGCCAACGAGATCAGGTCCGCCACGACGATCAGCCCGCCTGAGCGACCGGGACCGGGAAGGCACCCGGCGCGATCGCGGTAGCGCGGTAGGCGATGCCATGCCGCTGCTGGCCGTTGAACACGCTCTCCCACGGCCGGGCGATGAGCCCCGGCAGGGAGACGGGAGCGCCGACGGTCAGACCCTCCGTCACACCGCTTTCGGGAACGGTGACCTGGATGAGCGACGAGTCCCCCTCGTCGATGAAGACGACGCCGACGGTCATCAGCGCCTCACCGCTCACGGCGTCCTTGGCGATCTCACCGGTCTGCCGATCACGCACCTTCGGCGCCGGCGCTTCGGTGAGCAGGATCGTCGCGGTCGAGGCGTCAACGCGGATCACACGCACAGAGAGTTCTCCTTCTGAGACGGATCAACCCGCCACCTGACAGGTTGACTTAGCAAGTTCGAAGTTAGGGATGCCAAGTTGACTTGTCAAGTGGCTTACCGTTCGTCAACGAGCGAATGCGGTAACGCAAGCGCACCATGAAATCAGCCACACGGAGGAGGGCGGACATGGGCAGAGAACACCGTGCTCAGGAGCCGCAATCGTGGGATCCACGCGAGCCGCAGACACCCGCACGGCCACCGGATGGCTGGGCAGCACCGCCACAAGGTCCCCCGGCGGGCAGTCCGCACCATGGCGGAACACCACCGCAGCCAAAGAAGCGGCGCCGCATCTTCCTCTGGATCTTTCTCGCCATCCAGGTTCTGTTTTTGATCTGGGGGATCACAGGCGCCGCGAGCGGCAGCGGCACTCCCGAAGACTGCCGAGGGCTAACCGGCGACAACCTGAAGCTGTGCGAGGACGCCGACGACGTCGGAACCACAATCGGCGTGGGACTCATCATCGGACTGTGGGCGGCAGTCGACGTCATCCTCGGCTTTACCTATGTCGTGTACCGACTCGCCACACGACGTGCGTGAGCTTCAGCCGTCCCAGCCAAGCCGCAGTGGGCGCCCCCAGGTTCAGCCGAGTCGGTACGTGTCTTCGAGTTCCTGCCGGTCAGCCGGGAGGATCACGTCAGAGACTTGCAGCGCCTGACCTGAGGCGTCGCACGCGACAACTAGGACGCTGAGGACGGGCACACCGTCCGGCAGCTCCAGGAGATCGGCCTCAGAACGCTCGGGTAGTCTGGCCGACACCCGTTCCGTCACGTGATCGAAGCGAACCTTTTTTCGCGTCTCAAGGTGCTCACGGGTACCGCCGGTCAGGAGTTCAGCACTCTGCAACTCGGTGCCGTCAACCAGGCCGGCGGGGAAGTAAGACGAGACGAGCTCGACAGGCTCACCGTCCTCCACAACCAGGAAGCGGCGCATGAGGACCTTGGCTCGCTTAGGCAGGCCGAGCGCTGAAGCAACGCGCGCGGGAACCGGTACCTGATCGACAGCAATCAGGCGTCCTGAACTCTGCGATTCATCGCGTTCCAGCACTTCCCGCCCGCGGCGGTCCCCCTGCTCGACAGCGGTCGGCCGACCGCGCACGATCGTTCCGTATCCCTGCCTGGACTCCAGCCAGCCATCTCGCTTCAGCAACTCAAGAGCGCGCACGACCGTCGGCCGGGACATACCGAAGGCCTGCACCAGCTGATTTTCACTGGGCACCTTCGAGCCCGGAGGGTACGTGCCATCCTCGATGCGACCCTGGATCGTCTGGGCGAGGCGTACGTACTTGGGTGCCTCCACTTCATACGCCATGAACGCCGCCCGTCGGGATTGGCCAAGTCAACTGGTCAACCAGACTAGCGATAAATCCGATGGCGCAGTACCGGGTGCCTGCCCCCGCCTCAGGAAGGCCAGGCATCGGCCATCACGAAGGAGACGACCGTTCCGCCGAAACGACTGGGCCCACAGCGCCAGGAGTCGGCGATCGAATCGACGAGAAGCAATCCGCGTCCGTGCGCATCGGCGGCGTCCGGTCGCCGTAGCCGGACCCTCGCCGGAAAGCCGGCGTTGTGCACCTCGACCTTGAGCGAGGTGCCTTCCCGGAACCACTCCACTCGCACTCGCCAGACCTCGTCCGACTGGCCGTAACGGATGGCGTTGGTGACCAGTTCCGAGATCATCAGCACGCAGTCGTCGACCGAGCAGGCCGGGTTGTACGGTGCGATGAACTTGCGGAACCAGCGCCGGGACAGAGCCGCGGACTCCGCTACGGGGTACAAGGTCATCGCCCCGAGTCGCGGTGAGTCCTCAGAGGGATAGCGGTCGATCATGTAGGCCATCCGTGCTCACTCCTTGCCGCTACCGTCGCAGTCGAGGCAGCGCCGATTCGATGCGGCACGGGCACGGTCGTTGACGGCGGAGAGCGCCAGGGCGGAGCGCGAGCTGACCCGCTTCCAACCCCGACCACGGCATGCCCGGCAAACTAAGTGCCCGCCCTGCACCGACCCCTGACTCGTCACGACCGCACCCCCTTCTCCAAGTGGCCTTAGCCACTGAATGGATAGTGGCATTAGCCACTTGGAGGATGCAAGCCGTTCGCTGAAATGGCGCGATTCATCAGGTGAGGGGGTAGCCCTGCTCGAACGCCCAGCGCTGCGGTGGGTAGGTGGCCTCGGCGAACTCCAACGGCCGGTCCTGCAGGTCGAAGACGACGTGGTGCACGACCAAGACCGGTGATCCGGACTCGAGTCGCAGGTCCGCCGACTCCTCTTCGGTCGCCTGCCGAGCACACATGCGGTCCTCGGCGTAACTCCCCTGCCGTCCGGTCGCGTTCTCGACATACATCAGCGTGCCCTCTTGGATCCGCTCCGGGTCCAGCAGCTTGGGCGCTCGCTGCCCGACGTCAGGCGCGAACCACGATGTGGAGAGTGTGATGGGGCCGTCCTGGTTGTTGGTCACGCGCCGGCGGTGCACTGCCCGACGATCCTTCCCCAGCCCCAGCGCCTCAGCGACGTAGTCAGGAGCATCCAGCCACCCGGCCGACGTGATGACCGCGTACTCACCAGGCGTGTAGATCTTCCCGGTCTGCCGTGCCCGCCCGTACAACTCCCGTGCACGTCGGTTCACTTCAAGACTGCGCACATACGTGCCCGACCCCTGCCGCTTCTCGACGAGCCCCTGGTGGCTCAGTGCTTCCAGGGACCGCGCCGCCGTCGGCCTGGACACCTTCCAGTTGGCCGCAAGCTGCCGTTCCGAGGGGACCTCGTCCCCTGGCCTCAGGTCGCCCCGAAGGATCTGATCGCGGATGTAGTGAGCGATCTGGAGATACTTCGGCTGCGCCTCTTCGATCTGAGGCATGTCCCCTCCTCGTCCAAGTGGCTATGGCCTCTAGCCACTATAGGGTCGGTGGCCAGACCCCGAACCCGTAATGTTGAGCACATGACGCGGTTGATCGTCGCAGCAGGAGGAGGGGGCGACGCAGTCGCCGCCGCAGTGCTTGACGCCGTCTTGTACGGCGACGACGGCCAGGCGGTGATCCTCACGTATGCGTGGGACCGCCTGTTGGTCGACCCGGTGCCGGGCCCCCGCGCCCCTTCCGACTTCACCGGCCTACGGCAGCTCACCAAGACCGTGTGGTCAGTGCCAGCCGCGGCCCACCCGATCGCCCCGGCAGGATCCACCCTGCCCCGGCTCGCCGCGGAGCTCCCCCACACCTTCGCCCTGATCGACCCGCACCATGGCGCCGAAGGCGTAGCGCGCCAACTCGAAGAGGTGATAGCCCTCTTGGCGCCGACCTCAGTCGATCTCCTGGACGTGGGGGGAGACATCCTCGCGCGAGGCGACGAACCGACCCTTAAGAGCCCTCTTGGGGACGCTCTGACCCTGGCCGCCTGCTGTCAGGTGAACGCTCCCGTGCGGCTCCTGGTGGCCGGCCCCGGCCTGGACGGCGAACTCCCGGCCGACGACGTACGCAGCATGCTCGGAACTCTGGTGCACACGTTCGCTCCGAAGGACACGGAGCCGGTGAGCGACGTTCTGGAGTGGCATCCGTCCGAGGCCACGGGAATGCTAGCTGCGGCAGCGCGAGGGGCGAGGGGCGTCTGCGAGGTACGCGACGCAGGACTCCTCATCCCACTCACAGATGACAGTCCGACAGTGCACGAAGTCGACATGGACGACGCTCTGCACCGCAACGAGCTGGCCCGCGCGGTCCTGTCGACCACCAGCTTGGTCGAGGCCGAGTCCTGCAGCCGAGAGATCTGCGGCTACTCGGAGATCGACTACGAACGCAACAAGGCAGCCTGGCTCAAGGACCAGCCAGCGGTGAAGCTCGATCCGGACACCGTGCTCTCGGAGCTCGATGCGTTCGAGGACGAGGCCCGAAGCCGCGGAGTCACCCACACGACCTTCCGCCATCTGACAGAGGTCCTGAACCTCAGCGGCACCCAGCGGGACGATCTACGCCAGCTGCTCATCAGCAGCCGACCGGAGCGGTACTGTGCGCCGCTTTGGAGCATCCCAGCCGCGACTGAGTAACAACCTTCTTCACCGGTTCAAGGCGGCTCGCTCCGCTCCCCGCGCGCGGCCCGACCCCCGGCCGGGCCTGCGCTCCTGTCTCCGCCCCGCTCCAGCCCGGCCGGCGCCCGCACCGCGCAAAGAATGGGGGACGCCGCACAGGTTGAGACTTCTTCACCCATCCACACGCCGGGTTCATCGAGTCGCTCTCCTGATTGGGATCCGTCCTCGAGACAGAGCTCGTCGTTCCTGCCGACGACTTCGCTGTCTGCACCTGCGCAGGCCACCACGCGTCAGCAGCCGGACTGGTCTCTCCCAGACGACTCCGGCCGCCGCACAAAGAGCTGCACCGCCTCAAGCGATACGACCGCCTCCTGCGCCAAGTCTCATACTTGTCCGCGCAGATCAGCATCATCCGCGGCGATCCCAACCAGGTGTCGTATCTCAGAAGCGCGACGAGGACTCCAAACACGTCCAGGCCGTCATTGCGCTGGCACGACATCGCACCAGCGTGTTGTGAGCTGTCGTGCTCGACGAGCGAGCCCTAGCACTCACCTCAGCCATCAAGCAACCTGCCTGACTCACCTCACGGCCACAAAGCCTGTTACGTGGTTGAGGCCAGTGGTGGTGCAGCGAGACACACGCGCGCGTGGATCGGTCGGCCCACCCGCCGTCGTGGCTGGCTTTCGCGGGCTTAGGCGCAGACAATCTCTGGGACGAGAGCCACCCTCGCTCCCGGAGCCCCACGCCCTGGCTCAGGCATGGAGCGCTTTCAGCGTGGTGGGCTCCAGGCGGGGCCCTCAGCCGCAATGACGAGAGGCGGTTGGGTGCAGCGGGCTCTGCGAAAGTGTGCCAGGCGTTCAGCCACGCAACGAATATTTCGACTGATGCTCACGCCGCAGAAGGGGGTTGCGCGTCTACGGAGCACGAAGGTTCCGACTTGGCCATCTCACCACCAGACCCACACACCGCTACCCTGAGGGCTCGCGCCGACCAATCACTCGATAATCATATTAAGCAGACCCAGTAGTGGATCCTGAACCTGTGAGCCGTCTCCAACTTCTCTCTCTGCACACTCGACTGTGTCAATAGCCGTCATGACAAGGTCGCGGATGCTGCTTTCGTCCTGCGAGTGCTTTCGGAGCCAGTCGAACCCTGCGTGCGCGTAGCGGTCGAGCAGTGCCAGCTGTTCCGCCATGTTCTCACTGGCCAGCAGATCCATCTGTGACCTCAGAGAATCATCGATGGTTTGGTCAGGAGCGGCGCTTGTCAGAACCACCGCAGCGGTGATCTCGGTAGCGCCATCTGCACCGAAAAACACTCGGTCCTGAATAGGAAGCACCTCTTTCTTAGAGGTAGGCATTTCCTCCGCGGGCGTAGGCTGATTTAGCGCCATCGCCAGCGTTGCAGCAAATACGTACGCGTCCCGCATCTCCTTGAATGGGCCAGTCTTAGTACTTGCCGCGGCCGATTTCGCTTTGCCCGACGTGACAAGCGAATCAAGGATATCCCTATGAGCCGGATAGATGTTGACATTCGCCATATCTCGTCCTTCAACTGATATTGGTCATCCGTGTTCTAGCATGTGCCACACCTTCGTCTTGAGCGCTGTAGGTGTGGTCCTTTCCGTTCCATCGGACTGTTCGGTTGCTAGAGCTACGCGAGGTCAGTTCCATAATATTGGCGCTTCCCACGCTACCAGCGATCCCCTCCCATACAGCAACGGATTTCGCTGAAACCAACACGACGACCTGAGGCAGCAACCTGGGCAGCGCATTCACCACGTCGGCCTCGTACTCATCATCCAATGGGCTTGTCGGCGAGTCGAGGACGACTGGGAAGCCATGACTCCGCGATGTATCGACGCTCCCCGTACGCTTGAGTTGTTGTTGATTCCGGGCGATCTCCTCGTAAAGCGGAGCCAGCCTTGCGATGGCACCCAGGAAAGCAATCAAGACCAACACCTTCTCGGACTGAGAAAGCGGAATCTCCTCATCTTTCCCTGGAAAACGCACCGTAATGCCGAAATCCTCGCCGACGTGGATTTGATACGGCTTGGCAATCAGATCCGAGTAGGTTGCATTGATTGCCTTCTCGAAATCTTCTCGGCCAAATTGGTTCAGACCCTTACGGGCTGTGTCGAAGAATTTCTTGACCTCGCGAAGGATCTCAATGGCGGCTGTCTTGCGCTTGTGCCCCTCAGATTTCGAGGACTTCTTAGTGTAGTCCGACAGCAACTCTCCGACTTTGGCCGATAGCGCCTCAATTTCGCCTTCAATGCCCTTGGACTCGGCAACGAGTACATCAACGCTCTTCTGCCTCACCATGGCGATCTCAACAGGGCTCTGCCCTGATGGGGGTCGTTCCACATCCTGGGCTTCGGTGAATTCCATGAGTTCACGTGTCGCATTGGCAAGCAACCGTTCAGCCATATCGAGGCACGTCCGCAGCACTGCCTGGAGCATTCTCATGTCGGCACCCTGCTGCGGGCCAGCAACTCCAAGATCTGACGCGAGAGAGGCAATCTCGTTGCGAAGGTTCGCGACCGCCATGTCTTTCTGGGTGGCATGCCGCACAAGCAGAGAGCGAGTCTCCATGCCGCGGACAGCAATCCGCGCGTCGCCGACGTGTGCGCGCAGCCTCTTGATGCGCTCGTTCGCTTCCTTCGAGAGTGGCTCGCCACACAGCGTGCAGCGGCAGTCTTTCAACGTCTTGTCGAGCACCGACTCGTGAATACGCGGAGGCATCAAGCCAGCCTTTTCAGCTAGGTCAAGCTGCGAGATCGCGGAGTACACTGCGCTCTGAGCAAAATGGAGATGCGCCTTGCGGGCCAGGTCGAGGTAAAGCCCGTACGCTCGTTGAGTTGCCACTTCGGCTTGCCGCACGCGACCCGTTCGCTGTTCGTACTCACGCTCCCATTTTTTGATCTCCTCCGGGTTGTACCTCTCAGCGTCCTTTTTCGCTTTACTCGCTTTGTCCCTGGCATCCGCTAGCAGCCCTGGAAGGGCATCACGACGCTCCTCAGCAGAATTGAGCTCCTCCTGAGCCTGCGCATACCTCCGCCGAGCTTCCTCGACGGTGTTGTCACTATAGTTTTTAGGCGGTTTGAGTGCCTCACTCTCTATCGCCTTACGCAGATCCTCGATCGCCCGGTCGTAGATGTCGCCAGCCAGCAGAGATCTGATCGCCTGGCCGATGTTTAGAGAGGATCCCTCGCCAGGCCTGCTCCCCTCCAATACGTTCGCAGTACTGAACGTCTCGGCAGGAAAGAAGAAGAGGTCTTTGAGTGCTTTAGGGAGAATCCGATAAATGTCGTCTTCAACCGCACGCTCACCGTTCTTGGTAACTGTGAGGTCATATTCGCCAGCGGACTGCCTGTGCGCATCGGTTACCCTGCGGATACGGAACTCATCTTTCTCGTGGACCAGGGTAATTTCTACCCAGGTCTCGGCAGACGGATCCATCTCTACAGCATCGACGTTGACCAATTGGCTTGGACTTGCGAAGCCGTCAGTGAACTCGCCGTACAGAGCCCAGGTGAACGCATTGAGAAGGGCTGTCTTGCCAGCACCATTAGGCCCTAGAATTAGAGTTACAGGCTTACGCGGGTCGATAGAGAACTCGACTCGGTGATCACCGTGGAAAGACCGCCAATTACGCATTACCAAAGTCACGAACTTCACTTACGACCCTCCTTAGCCTTCGCCATCTGAAGAGCACGGTTAGCAAATTCGTCGGGTAGGTCACTGCGGTCATCAGAGAACCTTCGCCTATGTTCCGCAGTAACAACGTAATTGACCACCTCCTTCGCCTCAGAACTCAACTCGCTCGCCATTCTCTGCATTTGCTCTTCAAATGGGTTCATCAGGCCCATTCCTCCATTTCGTCGTCCTCAGTCATACTCATCCAGGGCTGATCAATGGGACGTAGACCGTATTCGTATGCCCACTCGATAATTGTCAGAAGAGCCTCGCGGTTTCGTGCCGCCTCGGCGAGTTCAGCGGCGCGAGACAACTCCCCACCAATGAGGCGCTTCTCTGAATCTGATGGCTCGCCGGCAGGTCTAGGCGGCATTACGATGAAGTCATAGATAACAGCGTGCGACTTCGGATTATTCGGATCACGCCGCAAAAGTCGCCCACGACGCTGCACGAATTGCCGAGGGTTCTGGGTAGACGCGGTGATGACACCAATACGCGCTGATGGGATGTCAACTCCTTCGTCTAGACATTTCATAGCCAATAGAGCCTGAATGTCCCCACTAGCGAGGCGCTCCTGAAGGGCCTCACGACGATTCCTGTCTGTCTCACCGTAATAGCACTCGATCCGCATCCCGAAATCCTCGCGGAGCATCTTCTCGGTCTTCTTGAGCGCAGGGAAGTCAGTCTCGGGATTTTTCCCTTCGGCAACGTAAATAATCTGGTGCGTCTGGTCTTTCAAGCCGCTCGCCATCAGCTGCCGAAGTCGATCGTGCTTTCCAGTAGCGTGCTGAGTTAGCCTGGTGCGCGCTCGGATTTGAGCCTCTGCCGCCAGCTCATCCCCCTTGGCGAATGCAGCCGCGATCCGTTGCGAAATCTGCCGATAACGCTTAGCCTCGTCATCGGTTAGCTCGATCCGATAAGGCAAGTAGTCATAAGGTACGAGTGCGTTGTACTGATAGATCGCCTGCTTGATACTGATCGAAACCACGGGATCGCCGAAGTAGCTTAGGAGAGCCTGCGTACCCTCGTCGTCGCCGTGCCGCTTGGGCGTCGCAGAGAGCCCCAGGGTAAACGTGGGATTTGGGGGCAGCGCATCAAGGCGCGCTGGTGTGCCCAGCGAGTGCATTTCATCCCCGATGACCATTATCCGGCCACGATGACGGGCCAATTGCCGCTGCACAAAATGGTCGTCATCAGCGACGTCCTCCCTACGCGGCGTAAGGCTGCCCGCTGTGGTGATTACCATCTCAGCTCGGCGTCCTTGACTTGATCGGGCAGCTGAGAATACAGATTTCAGATGCTCCCGCTGGCTGCTGGTGAGGGCTCCGTGACAGACAGCGGGACGAAAGCCAAACCGCTCGGCCTCGTGACGCCATTGCTCCACTAGATCGATCAGTGGCACGATCACCAGCACGAGCAATGGTTTGTTGGCGTTGGAGGAGTATACGGAGGCTTGCGTCGCGGCGGTCAGGGCGGTGATGGTCTTACCAGTGCCTGTTGCCATAGCGAAAGTGCCACGTCCACCAGCCCGGAGCCAGTCATTCACCGCATCTTGTTGAAACTCGCGCAGTGTGAGGTCGTCAGGTAGCGACGGGACAAGCGACACGCCTTCCAAAGAAAGAGCGATCGACGAGACTGGTTGGTCAGTTTCGGTTATTGTCCGCCCTGCAGACGGCTCGCGGATGCCGAAGTTGGACCGCATAGGATTTTCAATCCAGTCGTTTACCCGCCACAAAGCTACGCCATCAACGCGCTCGTCCCATAGCTGCTCGAACCGATCTCGTTCTTCGCGGGCATACGCGCGCTGCTCCTCGTTCACCCAGCTACGATGCAGCGGAAACGACTCCGAATGAAGCCTAGCTCCGCCGATGGTTTCATTCGGGCTGCCGGTGAACGTCATCCAGTTACCGGCCTGGTCAGAGAAGACTCCGATCTTCTCATGGAACAGTGCGTAACTGTGCGTATGCTCCCGCAGTGCAATGCGGACATCCAGCCGGCCTGTGGCGACCATCCATGTCAGCAGCTTCAGCCGGTCCGCTAGCACAGGGCTGGGAATCGGCTGCAAGACGGCTCGTCGAAGCCCCTCCTTAATGTAGTTCTTGAGTTCCTCGCCCTTACCCATTGCCGCCAGCTCATCGTCGCTTAGGTGAGCAGGGGACGTAATGAGCCGCATCATGCCGCCGTTGAGAACGAACCTGTCAAGAGAGGGCGCAATTGCCGCCAGAATGCCCGCAGAGAAAAACCCAACAGCCCGATCGTAATTTCGCGACCGGGCGAAGGCAGGGACATAGAAATCTTTGATTAGGTCATCTGGCGGCGAGTTGTACCGGCGCTTCCACCTCGGTTCCCAGGAGGGCAAGTCGTCAGTCATCACGCGCCTTTCAGGAGGTCAAGCAAAGGATCCTTCACAGGATCGTGGTCTCTGCCGTCGCCGTCATACCTCCGAGGCTTGGGAGAATCCAGCTGAGCGTCCATCCCCGGCAACGGAACGTCGGACCTTTGGGGCTGCATGCCTGAATCGCCAACTAGTGTCAGCAACAAAGCGGTCAAGATGTCTACGGCGCTCTCTCTGCCGCACTGTCGTATATTACGCAAATCGGCGATGGTCATCCCCAGCAGCTGATCGAGGCGCCTAAGATGATTCTTGCGTAGCAGGTTTCGTGCTCGCTGGGTATGGCAACGGACGTCGACCTCGTCGCCTGTGGTCGTCGAGCGCCCCAACAACGTGCCTAGGTCGTTGGGGGAGTCGACGCCCACGAGGATCCGAGCCCATGCCTGTGCTGTCGCCACGCGCATCGTGCCGGCAGGAGCCGCGTCCACGTCGACGACCGCCTGCTCATACTCCACGTTCTCGCCTCACTCCCCGCGATCCCTCAACCCACCATTGTTCTCAGCCTGTCTCCACGTCACCAACACGCTGGCGACTGATACCTCGATACTCTCCCCCGGACACGACAACCGCGCCCACGGGTTGCGCCAGTCGTGTGTGAAAAATTAGCGTAGCGATCACTGTGACACGCAGACTCCCCAGAAGGTTGTCCTTGAGTACTCGTCTGTGAACCAGCCTGCCTGGCGTCCCACGCGGCCCAAACAACAGCCATCGCCACCGGGACAACACCAGCAACCTTCCATCCCAGTCAGGGCACCGGCAAGACGACGGTCATCGATCACCACACGTTTAGGGTGCCAGCCGCCCAGCCCGGTGCAACAGGATTGGGCTTGATCCGCTTTGGCGGACATCCGAGATCAGGGGTTCAGCCCCGGGAGGATGTCCATCATGGAGAGCATGGGGAAGAAGAAGACTCGCCCTCGTCGCTCGTTCACGCCGGAGTTCAAAGCAGAGATCGTCGAGCTGTGCCGACGCGGTGACCGCTCGGTCGGTCAGATCGCCAAGGACATCGATCTGACCGAGCCCGCGGTGCGTGGCTGGGTGAAGCAGGCCGAGGTCGATGCGGACGAGCGGGATGGCCTGACCAGCAGCGAACGCGAGGAACTGGCCGCATTGCGGCGGGAAAACCGTCGTCTGCTTGAGGACGTCGACATCCTCAAGCGGGCTTTCTTCGCGAAGGAGATCCGGTGACGGTGCACCCGGTCTTCGAGGCGGAGAAGCGTGCAGGTCACAGCGTTCAAACGAGCGCGTGAGCTGCTGAACGTCTCCCGGACCGCCTTCTATGCCCGCCGCGCTGCCAAGCCTGGGTCCCGCGCGGTCCGTGACACCGAGCTGACGCAGCAGATCGCCGACGTCCACACGCGATCGCGGGGAACCTACGGCGCCCCGCGCGTCCATGCCGTGCTCAAGCGGGCAGGCGCCGGATGCGGCCGCCGACGTGTCGCGCGGCTGATGCGGGCTGGGGCCTGCAGGGCCAACACCGCAGATGACGGCATCAGACGACGGTCCCCGGTCCACGAGCCGTCCTGCGGCCCGGCCTCGTCGTCCGGGACTTGTGGGCGCGAGATAGTAGCGTCGTCCAACCGTCTGATCCCCCAGGCAAAACTGTCCGAGACTGGCTCACCCGTAGGGCTAGCTAGCCCTACAAGGCAACCCTCTGATCCTCCATAAGGCTCAGATACACCGATCCCCCAGGGAGTCTGCCTGGAGGATCAGTGGGGTCGCGTCAGAGGGTGGAGCCTCCCCCTGAGTGGTGGACACGCTGATACTGGATCTGCTTGATCCGGAGGAAGCGAGAAGGCCGCCGATGGCGATGAAGGATTACTCGGACGAGTTCAAGGCCGATGCCGTGGCCCTGTACG
>NZ_RSAJ01000194.1 GCF_003933965.1 Streptomyces sp. RP5T | reverse complement strand
CCCCTGAGGCCTGCGGCGCAGCCGCGGCCCGGGGGGCGGGGCTGACTGCACCCCCCAGGGGCACGGGGAAACTGCGCGACCAGCCACGGACGCCCTCGCACCCACCCGACTACCCGACCTGGCACCCCGTAGGCACCCGGCCCAAGCCTGCCGCAGCCGCCGTCACCTCACGCCGTCGCCGCCGGTGGTGTCAACTGCCGGGCCAGCCACGTGGGTACGCCCCCCAGCAGCCGGTACAACCGGCGTGCCTCCTCGCGCAGTCGGGACGCCTCGGGTTCCACCTCCGCGTCCGCCAGCGAGGCGAGCGCCGGGGCCGTGCCCACCAGGTAGCCCAACTCCTCGCGGATCCGCAGGGATTCGGCGAACCCGTGCCGCGCCTCGGCCAACTCCCCCTCCCGCAGGGCGAGTCCCGCGAGGTGGCGCCAGGTGAAGGACAGCAGCAGAGGGTCGGATTGGGCCGTCGCACCCGCGTGGGCGCGGCGGTAGGCGGCTCGCGCCGCCTGGGGGGAGTGGGTCAGGTTCTCCGCCAGCAGGCCCCGGCGGAAGTCCAGCAGGGCCCTGCCCTCCGCCCCCGGAGGGATCAGCGCCGCGGCGCGGCCCAGCGCCGCCCTCGCCTCGTCCGCGCGGTCCCGGACCCCGTGGAGCGTCGAGGCGTACGCAAGTTGCCCTCGTTCACAAGCGGCCGCTCCCCGTTCGTCGTCGCCGTGGGCCAGCGCCTCGGCGGTGCGCAGCGCGTCCTCCGCCTCCGCCCAGCCCTGCTCGGTGTACAGGCAGCGTTCCACCAGCAGAGCCGCTCTCTGGAGGGCCGCCTGCGCGGTGACCGGTTGGAGCAGGGCGGCCGCGTCGGCCCAGCAGGCTCTGGAGCGCAGCCGCCATACCGCGGTCTGGAGTGGATCGTCACCGGCGGTCGTTCCGTTACCAGACATGGCGGTATCCGCCACATTGCCCTCCCCGAGCGCGCCGTCGAGCTTTGAGTGGTGGCGGCATCTCAGCACGGATTGGCGTGCCGGGCCAAGGGGATGGGTGAAAGAATTCACAAAGTCGTGGGAGTCCGGGCACCCACGGGTTTCAGCTCATCCGCAGTGCCAGGAAGAAATCCAGCTTGTCCTCGAGGCGCGAGAGGTCCCGGCTCGTCAACTGCTCGATCCGGCCGACGCGGTAGCGCAGCGTGTTGACGTGCAGGTGGAGACGGGTCGCGCAGCGGGTCCAGGAGCCGTCGCAGTCCAGGAAGGCCTCCAGGGTGGGGATCAGCTCGGCCCGGTGGCGGCGGTCGTAGTCCCGCAGCGGGTCGAGGAGCCGGGCGGTGAAGGCGCGGCGCACGTCGTCCGGCACGAAGGGCAGCAGCAGGACGTGCGAGGCCAGCTCCTGGTGGCCCGCCGCGCAGACCCGGCCCGCCCGGGCCGCCGCCACCCGGCGGGCGTGGCGGGCCTCCTCCAGCGCGCCGCGCAGCCCCTCCGCCGAGTGCACCGAGGCGCTGACGCCCAGCGTGACCCGGCCGTCGTCGTCGAGGCCGGCCGACAGGGGGTCCCGGACCGTTTCGAGCAGTGTGTCGGCCAGGATGCCGGTCTCCGAGCCGTCGTGCTCGGTCGAGACCGCGGGGAGGGGGACCAGTGCGATCGCCTCGTCGCCGGTGTGGGCCACCGCGATCCGGTCGGAGGGCTCGGGGCCGGTCGCGTGGGGGTCCACCAGGATCTCCTCCAGGAGGGACTGCGCCATCGGGCCGCCCTCCAGATCGCCGTCCCGCCACTCGACCCTCGCCACCACGACCTGCCAGTGGGGGGCCGCGCCCAGACCGGGGAGCAGGACCGGCGCGGCGACCCGCAGCCGGGCCGCGATCTCCGCCGGTGCCGCTCCCGTCTGGACCAGCTCCAGGACCTCCTGGGCCAGGCGGCGGCGTACGGTACGGGCCGCGTCCCTGCGGTCCCGCTCGACCGCGATCAGCTGGGTGACGCCCTGGAGGAGGTCCAGGCGCTCCGCGGGCCAGTCCCCGGCGTCCGCCTCCACCGCCAGCAGCCAGTCGGACAGGACCGTCTCGCGCACGTCCCTCGACGCCTGCGGGGAGCGGCCCGAGCTGCGGACCGGGAAGAGGGAGTACGCCGAGGAACCGAGCGTGACTCTGTGGGGGCCCCGGCGCCCGGAGCGGACCGCGGCCAGGTGCTCCGCCGCGAGCTTCGCGCAGGTGTCCGCGGGCAGGCCGGGGCCCGCCACCTTCGGGCCCGCGATCAGGCGGCCGGCCGGGGACAGGACCCAGGCGCGCAGGTCCAGGTCGGAGCCCAGCAGGTCGAGGACCACGTCCGGGCCGCCGCCCGCCGGGCCCGAGGTCATCATGCGGCGGTGGCGGTCCACCACGGCCGCCAGATCGCCCGCGCGCTCGCCGGAGACCTGCCGCACGACATGCTCGGTGATCGTCGCGAAGGCCACCGACTCGTGCACCGCGAACAGCGGGAGGCGGTGCCGGGCGCAGGCGACGACCAGGTCCTCCGGGACATCGCCCAGCTCCGCCTCGCCGGCCGCCAGCGCCACCACTCCGGCCTGCACGAGCAGCCGTACGAACGGCTCCGAGTCGGCCGCGTCCCGGCGCCAGGCGAGGCCGGTCAGGACCAGTTCCCCGCCCGAGAGGTAGCGGCTGGGGTCGCGCAGGTCCGTGGTCATCACACCGCGCACGGTGCGGTCCAGTTCGTCCTCGCCGCCGAGCAGCCGCAGGCCCAGCGCGTCGGTGTCCAGCAGAGCGCGCAGCCGCATTCTCGTCGCCGCCGTTCTTTGTCTCGAAATCTACGATGGAGAAGGGGTCCGGTGGGGTGAGGAACGGCCGCTGCCGCCTCCGGGGCTGTGTCCCAGGTCACGTGGGCTGTGTCGCACGTTTCCGCAGGAAGACATGGAGGTTACTGAGGCCCTCCGTTCATACGAATCTACAAGATGACGGCCGCGACCAGCCAACTCCTTCATGGTTTCCGTGACTGACCCCGTCGGAGTACGCCGCTGTGTACTGACTCCACTCTGCGTAAACAGCACATGAACGAGCCGGGCCCGCCGCACACGATCTGGCTCGATCCGTACGATCACGAGACGAAGAAGAGAGCCGGTCATGGACTTCCTTCGCCCCGCCAGCTGGGAGGAGGCGCTCGCCGCCAAGGCTGAGCACCCCACCGCTGTGCCCATCGCGGGCGGCACCGACGTGATGGTCGAGATCAACTTCGACCATCGGCGGCCCGAGTACCTGCTCGACCTGAACCGCATCGGAGACCTCACCGAGTGGGAGGTCGGCGAGGACACCGTGCGGCTCGGCGCCTCCGTGCCGTACACCCGCATCATGGAGAGCCTGCGCGGCGAGCTCCCGGGCCTGGCCCTCGCCTCGCACACCGTCGCCTCCCCGCAGATCCGCAACCGCGGCGGCGTCGGCGGCAACCTCGGCACCGCCTCCCCGGCCGGTGACGCCCACCCCGCGCTCCTCGCGGCCGG
Source organism: Streptomyces sp. RP5T (assembly GCF_003933965.1). GTDB lineage: Bacteria > Actinomycetota > Actinomycetes > Streptomycetales > Streptomycetaceae > Streptomyces. Next base: position 10,929 of record NZ_RSAJ01000194.1, on the reverse strand, counting down.
CGCCGAGGTCGAGGTCGAGTCGGTGCGCGGATCGCGGCTCATCCCGATCGACGCGTTCTACACCGGCGTGAAGCGCAACGCGCTGGCCGCCGACGAGCTCATCCGGGCCGTGCACATCAAGAAGGCGGACGGGCCCCAGCAGTACTCCAAGGTCGGCACGCGCAACGCCATGGTCATCGCCGTGTGCGCCTTCGGGCTCGCGCTGCACCCGGCGACGCGGACCGTGCGGACGGGCATCGGCTCGGCCGCTCCCACGCCCGTGCGGGCCAAGGCAGCCGAGGAGTTCCTGAACGCCGCTCTCGACGAGGGCGGGTTCTGGGACAACGGCAGGATCATCACCCCCTCGGTCGCCAAGCAGTTCGCGGACCTGAGCGCCGCCTCCTGCAACCCGATCGACGACGTCCGGGGCACGGCGAGCTACCGCCGCCACGCGGTCGGCATCATGGCCCGCCGCACGCTGACCTGGGCCTGGGAGTCGTACCGCGGCACCGCCGCCACCACGGAGGGAGCTGCGTAATGCGCGTCAACTTCACTGTCAACGGACGTCCGCAGGAAGCCGACGACGTGTGGGAGGGCGAGTCCCTGCTGTACGTGCTGCGCGAGCGGCTCGGGCTGCCCGGTTCGAAGAACGCCTGCGAGCAGGGCGAGTGCGGGTCCTGCACGGTCCGCCTCGACGGGGTCCCGGTGTGCTCGTGCCTGGTCGCCGCCGGGCAGGTCGAGGGCCGCGAGGTCGTCACCGTCGAAGGGCTCGCGGACTACGCGAAGCAGCGGTCCTGCGGTTCCTCCTGCGGCACCTCGCTCCAGGAGGCCCAGGACTGGGCCGCCAAGGGCCAGGACTCGCAGACCGGCGAGGGCACCGAACTCGCGCCGATCCAGCAGGCGTTCATCGACGCCGGCGCCGTCCAGTGCGGCTTCTGCACCCCGGGGCTGCTGGTCGCCGCCGACGAGATGCTGGAGCGCAACCCCAACCCGAGCGACGCGGACATCCGCGAGGCGCTCTCGGGCAACCTGTGCCGCTGCACCGGCTACGAGAAGATCATGGACGCGGTCCGCCTCGCGGCCGCCCGACAGGGAGAGGCGGTCTGAGATGTCCACTCCCAACGGCACCCCCACCAAGATCACCCAGGGGTCGAAGACCAAGGGCGGCATCGGCGAGTCCACGCTCCGCCCGGACGGCACCCTCAAGGTCACTGGCGAGTTCGCGTACTCCTCCGACATGTGGCACGAGGACATGCTCTGGGGACAGATCCTGCGCTCGACCGTCGCGCACGCCGAGATCGTGTCCATCGACACCAGCGAGGCCCTGGCCCTGCCCGGTGTGTACGCCGTCATGACGTACGACGACCTGCCGACCGAGGTGAAGAACTACGGCCTGGAGATCCAGGACACCCCGGTCCTCGCGCACGGCAAGGTCCGGCACCACGGCGAGCCGGTCGCGATCGTCGCCGCCGACCACCCGGAGACCGCCCGCCGCGCCGCCGCCAAGATCAAGGTCGAGTACCGCGAACTGCCCGTCATCACCGACGAGGCCTCCGCGACCGCCCCCGACGCGATCCTCGTCCACGAGAACCGCGACGACCACCACATCGGGCACGTCCCGCACCCCAACATCGTGCACCGCCAGCCGATCGTCCGCGGGGACGCGCAACAGGCCGCCGAACGGGCCGACTTCGTCGTCAAGGGCGAGTACACCTTCGGCATGCAGGACCAGGCCTTCCTCGGCCCCGAGTCGGGGCTCGCGGTGCCGGACGAGGACGGCGGCGTCCACCTCTACATCGCCACCCAGTGGCTGCACTCCGACCTGCGGCAGATCGCCCCCGTCCTCGGCCTGCCCGAGCGCAAGGTGCGCATGACGCTCTCCGGCGTCGGCGGGGCCTTCGGCGGCCGCGAGGACCTGTCGATGCAGATCCACGCCTGTCTGCTGGCCCTGCGCACCGGCAAGCCCGTCAAGATCGTCTACAACCGGTTCGAGTCCTTCTTCGGACACGTCCACCGGCACCCGGCCAAGCTGTACTACGAGCACGGGGCCACCCGCGACGGCAAGTTGACCCACGTCAAGTGCCGGATCGTCCTGGACGGCGGCGCGTACGCCTCCGCCTCCCCGGCCGTGGTCGGCAACGCGTCCTCGCTGTCGATCGGCCCCTACGTCGTCGACGACGTGGACATCGAGGCCATCGCGCTCTACACCAACAACCCGCCCTGCGGCGCGATGCGCGGCTTCGGCGCGGTCCAGGCGTGCTTCGCCTACGAGGCCCAGATGGACAAACTGGCCGACGCGGTGGGCATGGACCGGGTGGAGTTCCGGCAGCTGAACGCCATGGAGCAGGGCACGATCATGCCGACCGGCCAGCCCGTCGACTCGCCCGCCCCCGTCGCCGAACTCCTGCGCCGCGTCAAGGCGATGCCCCTGCCCCCGGAGCAGCAGTGGCTGTCGGCCGGCGAGGAGGCCGACGTACGGCAGCTGCCGGGCGGTCTGTCCAACACCACCCACGGCGAAGGCGTCGTGCGCGGCATCGGTTACGCGGTCGGCATCAAGAACGTCGGCTTCTCCGAGGGCTTCGACGACTACTCGACGGCGAAGGTGCGCATGGAGGTCGTCGGCGGCGAGCCCGTCGCGACCGTGCACACCGCGATGGCGGAGGTCGGCCAGGGCGGGGTCACCGTCCACGCGCAGATCGCCCGCACCGAGCTCGGCGTCACCCAGGTCACCATCCACCCCGCGGACACCCAGGTGGGCTCGGCGGGTTCGACCTCGGCCTCCCGGCAGACGTACGTCACCGGCGGCGCCGTCAAGAACTCCTGCGAGCTGGTCCGGGAGAAGGTCCTGGAGCTCGGTCGCCGCAAGTTCGGCTCGTACCACCCGGCTTGGGCCACCGCCGAACTCCTCCTGGAGGGCGGCAAGGTCGTCACCGACGGCGGCGAGGTCCTCGCGGACCTGGCCGACGTGCTGGAGGGCGAGAGCGTCGAGGTCGAGGCGGAGTGGCGGCACCGGCCGACCGAGGCCTTCGACCTGCGCACCGGACAGGGCTTCGGACACGTCCAGTACTCCTTCGCCGCCCACCGCGCGGTCGTCGAGGTCGACACCGAGCTCGGCCTGGTCAAGGTGATCGAGCTGGCCTGCGCGCAGGACGTCGGCAAGGCGCTGAACCCCCTGTCCGTCATCGGCCAGATCCAGGGCGGCACGACCCAGGGCCTGGGCGTCGCGGTCATGGAGGAGATCATCGTCGACCCGAAGACGGCGAAGGTCAGGAACCCGTCCTTCACGGACTACCTGATCCCCACGATCCTCGACACGCCGACCATCCCCGTCGACGTGCTCGAACTCGCCGACGACCACGCGCCGTACGGGCTGCGCGGCATCGGCGAGGCCCCCACCCTGTCCTCGACCCCGGCCGTCCTCGCGGCGATCCGCGACGCGACGGGGCTGGAGCTGAACAGGACGCCGGTCAGGCCCGAACACCTCACGGGCACGTAACCCCTCCGGGGGTGAACCGGTCTGTTTCCCGGGGGACTCCGTCCCCCGGTCCCCCAATGTCCGCCCTGGGCCGTCCCCCGGGTCGTGCACATCCCAAATCCCGTGCCCGAAAAGGCGGTTGCGCGGGTGTCCCTGTGAACCTTGGGAGACGGCACCATGACCCAGCAGTCCCTTCCACCCAGGACCACCGCCGACGACGCGGGAGAAGGCACCCGCGTCCCGGCCGGCAGGTCCTGGCTCGACCGGTACTTCCACATATCCCGGCGGGGATCCACGGTCGCGCGTGAACTGCGCGGCGGCGTCACCACCTTCATGGCGATGGCGTACATCCTCCTGCTCAACCCCCTGATCCTGTCCGGCAAGGACGCGGCGGGGGACACGCTCGGCCAGAAGGCGCTCATCACCGCGACCGCGTTCGCGGCCGCCCTCACCACGCTGCTCATGGGCTTCCTCGGCAAGGTGCCGCTGGCCCTCGCCGCCGGACTCTCCGTCTCCGGCGTGCTGTCCTCGCAGGTCGCGCCCGCGATGACCTGGCCGCAGGCCATGGGCATGTGCGTGATGTACGGCGTGGTCATCATGCTGCTGGTCGTCACCGGCCTGCGCGAGATGATCATGAACGCGATCCCGCTGGCCCTCAAGCACGCGATCACCATGGGCATCGGACTGTTCGTCGCCCTGATCGGCTTCTACAAGGCCGGCTTCGTCCACCAGGGCAAGGCGACCCCGGTGACCCTCGGTCCCACGGGCGAACTCGCGGGCTGGCCGGTCCTGTTGTTCGCCGTCACCCTCCTCGCCATCTTCATGCTCCAGGCAAGGGGAGTGCCCGGCGCGATCCTGATCGGCATCCTCGGCGGGACCGTACTCGCCGTGGTCCTCAACGCGGCCGGGGCGGTGGACCCCAGGCAGTGGGCGAGCGGCGCCCCCGAACTGCACGGCAGCGCGGTCTCCATGCCCGACTTCTCGATCTTCGGCAAGGTCGAGTTCGGCGGCTGGGGCGAGGTCGGCGCGATGACGGTCGGCATGATCGTCTTCACGCTGGTGCTCGCCGGGTTCTTCGACGCGATGGCCACCATCATCGGCGTCGGCACCGAGGCGAAGCTCGCCGACGAGCAGGGCCGGATGCCGGGCCTGTCCAAGGCGCTGTTCATCGACGGCGCGGGCGGCGCGATCGGCGGGGTGGCCGGCGCTTCCGGCCAGACCGTGTTCGTCGAGTCGGCGACCGGAGTCGGCGAGGGCGCCCGTACCGGCCTGTCCTCCGTCGTCACCGGCCTGTTCTTCGCGGCCTGTCTGTTCTTCACCCCGCTCACGGCGATCGTGCCCGGCGAGGTCGCGGCCGCCGCCCTCGTGGTGATCGGCGCCATGATGATGATGAACGCCCGCCATGTCGACTGGGCCGACCGCGCCACCGCGATCCCGGTCTTCCTGACCGTCGTCATCATGCCGTTCACCTACTCGATCACCGCGGGTGTCGCCGCGGGCGTCATCTCCTACGTCGCGATCAGGACCGCGCAGGGCAGGGCGCGCGAGATCGGTGCCTTCATGTGGGGACTGACGGTGATCTTCCTGGTGTACTACGCCCTCAACCCCATCGAGAGCTGGATGGGCGTGCATTAGCGCCCTTCAACTCCCCTGTACGCAACCGCTGTGAAGGAGACCGAGACATGCTGGACATCGCCGACGAGCTGCACCGGTGGGTCGAGCAGGGACGCGACTTCGCCGTGGCCACCGTGGTGGCCGTCGGCGGCAGCGCGCCCCGCCGGCCCGGCGCCGCCCTCGCGGTGGACGCCGACGGCACGGCGATCGGCTCGGTCTCCGGCGGCTGCGTGGAGGGCGCGGTGTACGAGCTGTGCCAACAGGCGCTCAAGGACGGGGAGTCGGTCCTCGAACGGTTCGGCTACAGCGACGAGGACGCCTTCGCCGTCGGTCTGACCTGCGGCGGAGTCATCGACATCCTCGTCACCCCGGTCCGCGCCGGCGACCGCGACCGCCCCGCGGTCGCGGCCGCCCTCGACACCGCGGCGCAGGGCCGGGCGGCGGCGCTGGCGCGCATCGTCTCCGGCCCTGCGGAACTCGTCGGCCGCGCCCTCGTCGTCCGGCCGGACGGCTCCCACGGCGGCTTCGGCGCCCATCCCGAGCTGGACCGCACGGTCGCCGCCGAGGCCGCCGCCCTCCTGGACGCGGGCCGCACCGGAACGCTGGAGATCGGCGCACAGGGCTCCCGCTGCGGCGCCCCGCTCACCGTGCTCGTGGAGTCCTCGGTGCCACCGCCCCGCATGATCGTCTTCGGCGCGATCGACTTCGCGTCGGCGCTGGTGCGGATCGGCAAGTTCCTCGGCCACCGGGTCACCGTGTGCGACGCCCGCCCCGTCTTCGCGACCGAGGCACGCTTCCCGGAGGCCGACGAGATAGTCGTCGAGTGGCCGCACAAATATCTGGAGCGCACGGAGGTCGACGCCCGCACGGTCCTGTGCGTCCTCACCCACGACGCCAAGTTCGACGTCCCCCTGCTGCGACTGGCCCTCCGGCTCCCGGTCGCCTACGTGGGCGCCATGGGCTCCCGCCGCACCCACCTCGACCGCAACGAACGCCTCCGCGAAGTCGGCGTGACCGAGCTGGAGTTGGCGCGGCTGCGCTCACCCATCGGCCTGGACCTCGGCGCCCGTACGCCCGAGGAGACGGCCCTGTCGATCGCCGCCGAGATCGTCGCGGCGCGGCGGGGCGGCAGCGGTGTCTCCCTCACCGGTGCGCACACGCCGATCCATCACGACGCGACGTCGGAACCGGCCCGGCGGATCGGTTCGGTGGCCTGAGCGGACACCTGGGGCTGGTCCGGCCAGGTGAAGGCGTACCGCGGGTCGCCGCCCCGGCCTAGACGGACGAACCGCAGCAGCTCGCGCACGATGCCCGCACAGCCCTGCGCCCAGTCGGTGCGGGGCGCCAGCTCGCTCGGGGTGACCCGGTGCTCGACGTTGAACCAGCGCGCACCGCTCGCGTCCCGCACCGCGCGGGCGGCCAGGTCGGCGACGACGGTCCGCGCGAAGTCGTACGCCTCCCGCCCCCCGGCGTTCTCGGCGGTCCGGTCGCAGGCCAGGGCGAGGACGCCCGCCGTGCCGCAGCAGCGGCCGTTGTTGTCCCAGAACCCGGGCCGCAGGCGCCGCGGGAGGCCGCAGTGGCTGACCGTGTGCCAGCAGCGGTCGGCGAGCGCGGCCCAGGCCGGGTCGCCCTGGGTGTCGCGCAGCAGCCGGAACATCTGGGCGTCACCGGTGGGGCCGTGGCACCAGCCGTAGCTGAGCGGCTCGATCAGGTCCGGGAGGTACTGCGGGGTGGAGTGCGGGACCAGGAAGCCGTCCGGGCCGCCCTCGTCGCGGGCCACGACGTCCGCGACCCCGGCCAGCGCGAGCTCGACCAGGTCGGCGCGACCGGTCGCGTGGCCGATCCGGGCCAGCGCGTGGGCGACGCCCAGCGTGCCGTGGGACATGTGGTGCATGCGGGCCTCCGGGCCGGGGCGGAACGGCCAGGTGACGCCCCACGGGGTGCGCTCCGCCGTCCGCAGATAGGGCTCCACCGCGAGGACGGCGAACCCGGGGTCGCCGACCGCGAGGGCGGCCAGGCCGATCCCGCCGTTGCCGCCCATCAGCTCGAACAGCTCGCCCCAGCGCTCCCCGTCGAAGTGGGCGCGCACCAGGGCCATCGCGTGGTCGGCCGCCTCGCCGCAGGCGGTGTCGCCCAGTTCGGCGCCCAGGGTGTGCAGGACCAGGGCCATGCCGGACCGGCCGAAGTACAGCGAGTCGTCCCCGTGGCCGTCGACGGCCGCGGCCACACCGCGGCCCGCGCGGAGTGCGAGGTCGGCGTAGGAGTCGTCGCCGAAGTGCCGCCACGCCTCCAGGAGCACGGACACGATCCCGGCCGTGCCGCTGTACAGGGTCGGGTCCGTCTCCTCCTGCGCGGGATCGGTCGGCCAGGCGAGTCCGCCCTCCGGTGTCTCTCGCGCCGTGGACACCAGCCACCGCAGCCCGTCCACCGCGAGCTCCTCGACCGCGTCCACCCGAACCGTCGTACCGTCAACTCCCGCCATGCGGCCTACTGTTGCACGGCCCTCAGGTCCCCCGCAGCAGACGGTTCAGCGTCCGGCCGAACACCGACCTGGCCGCCACACCCAGCAGGGGCCCGGGGAACAGGGGGACCCGCAGTTCCTCGCGCCAGATCACCCGGGCCCGGCCTCCCGGACCCGGGTGAACCTCCAGTTCGGCCCAGCCGCGCACCACCCGGCCGCGCTTCTCCAGCCGGCACAGGCCGGAGACGCCCTCCGCCGGCGGGCGCCAGACCGTGACCTCCATGGGGTCGTCGAAGCCGAGCGGGCCCACCCCGGAGCGGGCGACGACGAGCGTGCCCTCGGCCGTCGGCCCCGGCGGCACGACCGAGACGCGCGTCAGGGGGACGGACGCCCCGTGGCGGGGCCACTCCGTGAGGCGGCGCCACGCCTCGTCCTGGGAGAGCGGGGCCGTACGTTCGAGGAGGAAGGTGACCACGGTTTGATCTTAGGGAATCCCGCCTGTTCAGCGGGGATTTCATAGGGGTCTCACATACATGGCTCAGCCGCGGTTACCCGTGAGGGGCAAGCAGTGCACGCGAGAGCCGGGAGGTGTCCGTATGACACGCGTGCGTACGGTGCTGTTCGACCGGGACAGCATCCTCGCCGGAAACCCGACCGACCCCGACCGGGTGCGCGCGGCGCCCGGTGCCCGTGAGGCGCTCGGCATGCTGCGTCTGCACGGTGTCCGCACCGGCTTCGTCGCCCTGCGACCGGGCGCCGGGCTCGGCGGACTCGGCGACGCCGGCGTGCGGGCCGTGAACCGCCGTGTCGACGAACTGCTCGGCCCCTTCGACATCCGGGGCGTGTGTCCGCACCGCCCCGAGGACGGCTGCCGCTGCCGTCCGCCCGAACCGGGCCTGATCCTGTGGGCGGCGGGCCGGGTGTGCACCGGGCCCGCCGAGTGCGCGGTCGTCGGCACCGCCGCGGACGCCGAGGCGGCGGCCCGGGTGGGCGCCCACGGCATCCTGGTACCGGACGAGCGGACCGGACCGCAGGAGACGGCCCGGGCCGGTCATGTGGCGCCTGACGTCCTGACCGCCGTGCGCGCGCTGCTCGCCGGGCCGCCGCAGGGGCGGGTCCTGGTCGACGAGCGGCCCATCGCCTCGGCCTTCGAGAACGGCGAGGCGTGAGGTTCAGGATTCCGTCCAGCGGCACAGGCGACGGAACACCGCGTACAGGGTCAGCGGCCAGACGGCGGCGAAGCCCCAGATCACCGCGGGCCGCGAGGTGACGATGCCCATGACGAGAAGCATGGCCGAGGTCGCGAGCAGCAGGCTCAAGGTCATGACGTGCGGGCGGTAGCGCGCCACCCGGGACAGGTCCGGCCGTCGGCGCAGCCGTCCCGTGCGCAACCTGCGTTCCAGACGGCGGTCGCGGCGCAGGGCGCGTTCCACCTCGTCCAGAATGCGCTGTTCGTGATCGGGGAGTCGCTCTGTCGCCACTGTCGCTCCTCGCGGATCCGAAGGGTCCTTCTCCTAGTGCCCGGAGAAGGACCCGTGACACCGTCCGGTCAACGGGCGCGTAGGGTCGCGCCCGTTGACCGGACGGGTCAGTTCTCGCCGAGGAGCTTCTTCATCTCGGCGATCTCGGCGTTCTGCGCGGTGACGATGTCGCCGGCCAGGGCCGTGGCGGCCGGGGACTCACCCTTGGTCCTCTCGGTGGTGGCCATCTCGACGGCACCCTCGTGATGTTCGATCATCATGGTCAGGAACATGGAGTCGAAGTCCTTGCCGGACGCCTTCCTCAGCTTCTCCATGTCGGCGCCGTCCATCATCCCGGCCATGCCGGAGTGCGCCGAGTGGTCCATGCCGGGCATCGTCTCGGGGACCTGCGCGCCCCAGGTCCTGAGCCAGCCGGTCATGGTCTCGATCTCCGGCCCCTGGGCCTTCTCGATCCGCGCGGCGAGGTTCTTGACCTCGGCCGAGGAGGCGCGGCCGTCCACCATGCCGGCCATCTCCACGGCCTGCTGGTGGTGGGGGATCATGCCCTGGGCGAAGGAGACGTCCTGGTCGTTGTGGACGTCCGCCGGGGACTTCGCGGGCGTTGTCGCGGACGCCTCGGTCTTCGAGGCCGCGGAGTCGGCGGCGTCGCTGTCGCCGCCGCAGGCCGTGAGGGTGAGGGCGGCGCTCACGGCGACCGCCGCGAGACAGGCACGGCGGATCAGGGTACGGGTGGTGCGCATGCTGGAACTCCAGTGCTGTGAAAGGGGATCTGGACGTGGCGGAGCTCGCCGTGTCTAGATCCGCAGGAGCTGGAGTTCCGCGAGGGAGGGCGGGGCGCGGGCGCCTTCCTGGGCCGCGGCGGTCTGGGCGCGCAGGTCGAGCGTGCCGAGGCAGTTGCCCGACGGGTCGGGCACCAGCGCGGGCAGCGCCGGACCGCCGCTCACGGCCCCCGACGCGCAGGTCGCGTCGGCGTGGTGCAGATGTCCCGGGCCGCAGTCGTCGTGGCAGACCGTGTCGGCGACGAAGGCGGCCGACGCCATGTGCGCGGCCCCTTCCCGGTGCCCGCCCATGCCGCCACCGGGAGCCAGGGCGTGCATGCCCAGCACGCCCACGAGCAGCCCGAGCAGCAACAGCGCCCGCCACAGGGGCGGACGCGCGGAGCGCTGCTCGGAACTGATCATCGGGCTCATCCTAGAGGGGGCTGTGGCACGCCTGTGCACTGACGCCGTCCAATTGAGGTACGGCCCGGAAGCGCCGTCCGTTCAGGACCCGAGTACGGCGGGCCGACGCCTGTCCGGCGGCGGGCGCCGACTGCGCGTTCGTCCCCGGGGCCGCCGACGCGTTCTCCCGCGACGACCTGCGCGCACCCGGCGTCCGGCCGGTCACGGTCGGCAGCCGCGCCGCCCGCGCCACGTACCGCCATCTGCTCGACGCCGCGCGGGAGTCGGCCGGTCCGGGCCCCTTCTCGTGCGCTCAACCACCTGTTCCGTCAGGGCTGACGGCGGAGCCGGAGGCAGGGCCGGACGGGGTCGGCGCGCAGCTCGGTGCCTCGGGCGCGTCCTCGGCGTGCCGCGTCAGCGCGCAGACCGTGCGCAGCGCGACCTTCCAGCTCCCGTCCTGGAGTACGGCCGCCCCCGGCCCGCCGGTGTCCAGCCGGCCGCCCTCGCGCGTGAGCTCGTAGGCCACCTCGGCGACCGTGTCCGAGGTGTACGACACGGAGGTCACCTCGGCGCGCAACTTGCTGCCGCTCGGGTCGCGGAAGAGGTTGTCGATCATCAGGGCGTTCTCGTCGCCGTCCTCGACGGCGTCACTGCGCTGGTCCAGCGAGGACTTCGGGTCGAAGAGGACCGTCCACGCCTCCCGGATGTCCTGCTCGGCCCGCTCCGGGTCCGAGGGGGCGGTCGCCGTCGGTGTCGGGG
>NZ_RSAJ01000193.1 GCF_003933965.1 Streptomyces sp. RP5T | reverse complement strand
CATCACCGGGGGCGGGGTGGCGGCGCCGATCGCACGGTCGGTGATGGAGGCGGTGCTCGACTCCAAGGAGTGAGACGGGGGTTGAGAGCCCATGGGCCGCCTACCTAACGTTCGGTCCATGACTGACGCCACCGCGTACCACCTGGCCCAGGTGAACCTCGGCCGCCTCAAGGCCCCGCTGGACTCCGCGCAGTTGAAGGACTTCGTCGACAACCTCGATCCCGTGAACGCCGACGCGGACGCGGCCGACGGTTTCGTCTGGCGGCTGGAGGGCGACTCCGGTGACGCGACGGACATCGCGGTCTTCGGCGACGAGTGGCTGATCATCAATATGTCGGTGTGGCGGGACGCCAAGGCCCTGACGGCGTACATGTACCAGGGCCGGCACCGCGAGATGCTCGCCCGCCGCAGGGAGTTCTTCGAGCGGGTCCAGGAGGCGATGGTGGCCCTGTGGTGGGTCCCGGCCGGCCATCGCCCGACGGTCGCCGAGGCCGAGTCCCGCCTGCTGCACCTGCGCACCAACGGCCCGACCCCGTACGCCTTCACGCTGCGCACGCTGTTCCCCGCGGGCGCGGCCGACCCGGTCGCCCTGAAACTCCCGGACGACCTGGGCTGCTCGGTGTGACACCGTCCGGCCGCGCCCGCGGACCGGTCACAGCTCGCCGACGAACCATCCGCGCGACGCCGACCAGCACAGTTCGTGCATCAGGCCGTCGGTGCCACGGAAGACGACACGCTGTTCACCGGCGACGGTGTACGCCGTGGGATCGCCCGCCGCGGGGATGCCCTGCCCCACCGCGTCCAGGGCACCGCGCCGCCAGCCCGTCGAGGCCGACCACCACAGCTCGTGCACCCGGTCGTCGGTCCCCCGGAAGACGACGTGCTGGCAGTCGCCCAGCACGTACCCGAAGGGATCGCCACCCGCCGGAACCGCCTGCGCCACCGACGACGTACCGCCGACCTGCCACCCCGTACCCGCCGACCACCACAACTCGTGCACCCGGCCGTCCACACCCCGGAACACCACGTGCTGACTGTCCCCCAGCACATAACCCCGCGCGTCACCCGCAGCCGGGATACCCTGCCCCGCCGCGTCCAGGGCACCGCGTTGCCAGCCGCCCGAACCGGGGCTCCACCACAGCTCGTGCACCCGGTCGTCGGTCCCCCGGAAAACGACGTGCTGGCTGTCGCCCAGGAGGTACGCGGCCGGACTCCCAGCGGCCGGGACGCCGAGCGCAACCGTGCTCAGGTCGCCGAATCGCCAGCCGAGCGCCGGGGACCACCACCACTCGCGCAGGTAGGTGTCGGTGCCGCGGCAGAAGACGTGCCGGTCGTCGCCGCGCGCGTAGGCCGCGGGACCGCCCGCCGCCGGGATCGCCGCGTGCACCGCCGCCCGGGCGTCCGCGAGACCCCAGCCGGTGGCCAGGTCGAAACCCGGGCCTGCGGCCTGGCCGCCGGTCGAGGGGCTGGAGACACCGGCCGTGACGTCCTTGGCGGTCCGGGTCAGGGCGTTGCGCACCCCGCGCAGGCCCAGGCCGGGATGGGCCTGGCGGATCAGGGCGCAGATGCCGGCGATCTGCGGCGCCGCCGCCGACGTACCGCTGAAGGCGGCCCAGCCGTCGGTCGGGGAGGTCTCGTCGCCGTTGGGGAAGGGCAGCCCGTTGCCCAGGTCGCGGTCGATCTCGCAGCCGGGCGGGACGGGCAGCATGATGTACGCGGCGCGCGGCCGCAGGCCGACCAGACCGCTCAGGTCGGGGACGTTGCGCCCCGGGTAGACCCGGCTCGCGAACCCGCTCGCGTAGTCCGAGGCACGGGAGTTGCCCAGTTGGTCGATGTACACGCCGCCGGCCGCGATGACCTCGGGGTGCTGGGCCGGGAAGCCCCAGTGGCCGTTGCCGGCCGAGAACACCACGAGGATGCCGCGCGCGGCGGCGAGCGCGACCGAGGCGGCCAGGGCCTGCTGGATGGCGGACAGCGGCGGGTCCATGACGCTGTAGCCCCAGCTGTTGCTGATGATCTGCGCGGCCGGGGTCCGGGCCACCGCGGTGTTGAAGGCGCCGAGGATGTTGGCGAAGTTCGCCTTGACCATGGAGAAGTCGATGCCGGGAGCCAGCGCGAACGCGTTGGCGGACTCCCCGGTTCCGTGGCCGTTCTCGTCGACGGCCGGCTGGGCCGCGCCCGGACCGAGCACGACCGTGCCGTTCAGATTCCGGGCCGTGAAATACGGGTGCCGGAACCAGCCGGTGTCGACCATGGTGAGCCGGATTCCATTTCCCCGGAATCCCCGCTGGTGCGCCTGATTCGCACCCAGCAAGGACGCCACTTGGTCCGGGACCTCCAGATGCCAGTAATTCACCTTGGGCGGAGTGGCGTTCTGGAACGCGTACACCGGTTCCTCGATGGCCACGCCCTCGACGGTTTCGGCGACCGGGGTGCCGGCGGTGGAGATCAGGCCGGGCAGGTCGGTCTCCCGCGCGTCGATGAAGGTGGCGGTGGCCTCCCGGCCGCCCGGCTTGATCACCGGGCGCTCCTCGGTCACCAGGTGGGTACCGAAGAACTGCTGGTAGAGGGCGGGAGGACCGGCGATGTTGAGGGTCTGTGGGGATCGCTGGAGGATCTGGAACCCGGCCGCCGCCAGTTGCCGTTCGGCGGCCGAGGCGACCTGCTCCTCGGAGGTGAAGTTCTCGGCACCGGCGGCGGTGACCGCGCCGGCCTCGAACAGCGAGCGACCGCCGGCAGATCGCGGCGACGCCTGGGCGAAAAGGATTTTGGGCAGCCTTGAGTCAAGCTCATCGGGCATTTTGTCCCCCAATTCCGATGAACGCGCCAAGAAGCACGGATAGCATTCATCTATAGGGGAACAAGACTCCTTTGGACATACTCATATCGACGTAGCTGCCGGGCTTTTCACTCTTTGGACGTGCCGTGACCCATAATGCGCAGAGCCCTCTTCTCTCCCATGTGCTGCTCGCTCCGCAGAAATCGGCCGAGCAGGTGCGTGCGTTCTTCGCGGACCACGGCTTCGAGGTGGGTGAGGTGGTCGCCACAGGCTTCGCCCTGACCGGGCCCCGGTCCGCGTACCTGGAGACTTTCGGCACGGACCCGGGGGCGGCGCGGCCGGACGAGCTGCCGCTGGGCCGGCTGCCGCGCGAGATCGCGGCGGGCATCGCGGCGGTCGTGCTGCCCGCGCCGCCGGACTTCGGGCCGACGTCCTACTGAACGGGTCCTACGGCGTGCCGCCGGCCTCGATCGCCGACGTGACCTCCGCGACCCGCTCCCGCTCCTCGGTCGCGAAGCGTTTCGCGTCGAGTTTCTCGGCGATCTCCTCGTCCTGGGCCATGAGGAGGTCGAGGCTGGAGTCGCCCATCTCGAAGACGCCCATGTCGACGTAGGCCTGCTGGAGGCGTGTGCCCCACAGGCCGATGTCCTTGACGCAGGGGACGATCCGGGAGAAGAGCAACCGGCGGAACAGGGCGAGGAACTCGGATTGTTCGGCGTACTCCTCGGCCTCCGCCTTCGGGATGCCGAAGTTCTCCAGGACCTCGACCCCGCGCAGCCGGTCGCGCATCAGATGGCAGCCCTCGATGACGAACTCCTCGCGTTCGCGCAGTTCGGCGTCGGAGAGCTGCTTGTAGTAGTCCCGCAGGGCCATGCGGCCGAAGGCGACGTGCCGGGCCTCGTCCTGCATGACGTAGGCGAGGATCTGCTGGGGCAGGGGCTTGTCGGTGGTGTCGCGGATCATGCCGAACGCGGCCAGCGCGAGGCCCTCGATGAGGACCTGCATCCCGAGGTAGGGCATGTCCCAGCGGGAGTCGCTCAGCGTGTCGCCCAGCAGTGACCTGAGGTTGTCGTTGATCGGGTACAGCATCCCGATCTTCTCGTGGAGGAAGCGGCCGTAGATCTCCGCGTGCCGCGCCTCGTCCATCACCTGGGTCGCCGAGTAGAGCTTGGCGTCGAGGTCGGGCACGGACTCCACGATCCGCGCGGCGCACACCATCGCGCCCTGCTCGCCGTGCAGGAACTGGCTGAACTGCCAGGAGGCGAGGTGCTTGCGCAGTTCCCCCTTGTCCTTGTCGGTGAACTTCGCCCAGTACTTGGTGCCGTAGACGGAGATGGACTCGTCGGGGGTGCCCAGGGCGTCGTACGGATCGACCTCCAGACTCCAGTCGATGCGCTTCTGGCCGTCCCACTGCTTGTCCTTGCCCTTCTGGTACAGGGCCAGGAGGCGGTCGCGGCCGTCGTCGTACTCCCAGCTGAAACGGGCCTTGCCCGTGGCCGGTACCTGCCAGTGGGGGTCGCCGGGATCCGTGGTGTACAGGTCGAAGGTCGGCATGTCCCGCAGGCTGCCCCTTCGTAGACGCCGGGTCAACAAGTCGCGCGCGGGGGATTGACGGCCTTGCTGACAAGCAGTCTCATAAGAGCCATGACGAGTCTGACAGATGTCGACGCGCTCGAAGGGCTGCGTGACGCCCTCGGCCTGCTCAAGGACCGGGAGCAGGTCGCCGAGCGGCTGCTCGACTCCTCCGCGAAGCACTCCTTCGATCCGGACAAGGAGCTGGACTGGGACGCGCCCTTCGAGGAGGGTCTGTGGTTCTGGCCGCCGGAGCTGGTGTCGCTGTACGACACCCCGATGTGGCGCCGGATGAGTGAGGAGCAGCGGATCCTGCTCTCCCGGCACGAGGCCGCGGCGCTGGCCTCGCTGGGGATCTGGTTCGAGATCATCCTCATGCAGCTGTTGTGCCGTCACATCTACGACAAGGCGGCCACGAGCGCGCATGTGCGCTACGCCCTCACCGAGATCGAGGACGAGTGCCGGCACTCCAAGATGTTCGCGCGGCTGATCACCCGGGGCGACACGCCCTGGTACCCGGTCAGCCGGACCCATCAGCAGCTCGGGCGGCTGTTCAAGACGATCTCCACGACACCGGGATCGTTCACGGCGACCCTGCTCGGTGAGGAGATCCTCGACTGGATGCAGCGGCTGACGTTCCCGGACGAGCGCGTGCAGCCGCTCATCCGCGGGGTGACGCGGATCCACGTGGTGGAGGAGGCGCGGCACGTGCGCTACGCCCGGGAGGAGCTGCGGCGGCAGATGATCTCCGCTCCGCGGTGGTCGCAGGAGTTCACGCGGGTCACGTCCGGGGAGTTCGCGCGGGTGTTCTCCGTGGCGTTCGTGAATCCGGACGTGTACACGAATGTGGGGCTGGACCAGCGGGAGGCTCTCGCGCAGGTGAAGGCGAGCGGGCACCGGCGGGAGGTCATGCAGACCGGCGCGAAGAGGTTGACCGACTTCTTGGACGACATCGGGGTGCTTCGGGGTGTCGGGCGGAGGTTGTGGAAGTCGTCGGGTCTGCTGGCTTGATCGTCGGCCGCGGGCCGGTGGGGGCTGGCCGCGCCCGCGCGGCGGAGCCGCACACCGATACGGCCCCGCGCCCCTGAGAGACGTCAGCCGGACCCGCTCAAGGGGCGCGGGGAACTGCGCGACCAGCCACGACGCACCTGTGGGCGCCCGACTACGCTGCATCCATGACCCCTGCCGCGCCCGCCTACCGCCGCCTGAGTGTCGAGGAACGTCGGAGTCAACTCCTCGACGCCGCCCTCGGCCTCTTCGCGCACCGCGCGCCCGAGGACGTCTCCCTCGACGACGTGGCGGAGGCGGCCGGAGTCTCCCGTCCCCTCGTCTACCGGTACTTCCCCGGCGGCAAGCAGCAGCTCTACGAGGCCGCGCTCCGCTCCGCCGCCGACGAACTGGAGCAGTGCTTCGACGAACCCCGGGACGGGCCCCTCCTCACCCGTCTCTCCCGCGCCCTCGACCGCTACCTCGCCTTCGTCGACGAGCACGACGCCGGCTTCAGCGCCCTGCTCCAGGGCGGCAGTGTCGTCGGGACGTCCCGGACCACCGCCATCGTGGACGGCGTACGGCGGGCCGCCGCCGAGCACATCCTCAGCCATCTCGGCGTCACCGATCCCGGTCTGCGGCTGCGCATGACCGTGCGGATGTGGATCACCGCGGTGGAGGCGGCCTCCCTGATCTGGCTCGACGAGGACAAGCAGCCTCCTGTCGGGGAACTGCGGGACTGGCTGGTCGAGCAGTTCGCCGCCGTGCTCTCCGTGACCGCGAACCGGGACCCGCAGACCGCCGCGCTGGTCACGGCCCTCGCGGCGGATGGCTGACACTGGTGCCGTGAAGAGCGAAGACACCCCCTTCGAGGGCGGCCCCATGGACGGCCGGGTGCTGCCCGTGCTGCTGGGACCGACCGGTCACCCGCCGAAGACGTACCGCATCCCCGTCCCCGGCGCCGACGGGGGCCCGGAGACCGTGCTGGTCTACCGCCGGGCGCCCAGGGGGCACAACAGGCTGGGCATCCAGAAGGGGTGGAAGTACACCTACGACCCCGAGGGCGGGGCGGCCGACCGGCTGAGGTGGCCGTGGTCCGGGCCGCACAAGCCGGCTGACACCGACGGGTGACGAGGTTGCGCCGAACCGCCCACCCGGCGCGCGGGGACGCCCGCACCGCCTGATGCTCGCCGTGCGGAACAGAGGGGCTGTTCCGCACGGGAGGTGATGACGTGTCAGGAAGGCTTCTGCGTCTGGTGTGTACGGCTGCGGTGGCGGCCGGCACCGCCCTCGCACCGGTGTCCGCGGCGGCCGCACCGGAGCCGGAGCCGCGCGAGCGGCCCGTCTCCGACCTGCTGACGGACCTTCAGCGGCTGTACCGGGAGGCCGAGGAGGCCACCGAGACCTACAACGCCACCGAGGAGAGACTGAAGGCGAAGCGCGCCGAGCTGGACCGGCTGGACGCGGCGCTGGCAAGGGCCCGGCTCTCCCTGCGCGACAGCCGGGGGGCCGCGGGGCGGCTGGCCCGCCAGCAGTACCAGAGCAGCACCGACATCTCGCCGTACGTCCGTCTCCTGCTCGCCCGCGATCCCCAGCACGCTCTCGAACAGGGCCATGTCATCGGCCAGTTGGCGCGGGACCGCGCCAAGGCGGTGGGCCGTCTGACCGGCACCGAGCACCGCGCCGACGAGCTGGCCCGCAAGGCGCGCAAGGCCCTGGACGACCATCTCACGCTCGCCGCCCGGCAGAAGAAGGACCGGGACGCCGTACGGGGAAAGCTCGCCGGCGTGGAGGAGCTCCTCGCCTCCCTGACCGCCGAACAGCTCGCGAGGCTCGCCGAGTTCGAGGAGAAGGGGGTCGAGAAGGCGCAGCAGGAGTTGACCACGTCCGGCGCCCTCGGTGAGGGCGTGCGCAAGCCGTCACGGGAGGGCGAGACGGCCCTGCGGTACGCCCGACGGCAGCTGGGGAAGCCGTACGAGTGGGGTGCGGAGGGTCCGCGGACCTACGACTGCTCGGGGCTGACGTCCGAGGCGTGGGCCCATGCCGGTACCCCGATCCCGCGCACCAGCCAGGAGCAGTGGGCCCGGCTGCCGCGGATCCCGCTGAAGGAGCTGCGCCCGGGAGACCTGGTCCTGTACTTCCCCGAGGCCACGCACGTGGCGCTGTACGTCGGGAACGGCCAGGTCATCGAGGCTCCGAGGACGGGCGAGAGGATCAAGGTGTCCCCGATCGCCGCTCATCCGCTCCTCGGAGCCGTGCGTCCGGACGGGGAGGGTCAGGCCCCGGCCACCGAAGCCAGGTAGGCCCCCGCCTTCTCCGGCTCGTAGAAGAAGTTCTCGAAGTCGGCCGGGTTGTCGAAGCCGTTGGCGAAACGGTCCGCGACGGGCTGCAACTGGCCCGCCGCGCCGATCAGGTTGAGGATGTGCTCCGGCGGCGGGGCGAGCATCGCGTTCGTCCACTTGGTGACGTGCTGGGCGGTGGCCCAGTAGCGCTCGAACGTCCCGCGCATCCACTCCTCGTCGAACTCCTTCTCGCCCCGCTCCAGGATGGACGCGAGATAGGAGGCCGCGCACTTGGACGCGGAGTTGGAGCCCTGCCCGGTGATCGGGTCGTTGGCGACGACGACGTCCGCCACGCCCAGGACCGCTCCCCCACCGGGCAGGCGGCCTATCGGGTTGCGCACGGTGGGCGCGTAGCGGCCGGCCAGCGTGCCGCCGGCGTCCGTGAGCTCGGCCTTCGTGGCGCGGGCGTACTCCCAGGGCAGGAACTTCTCCATGAGTTCCAGGGTCAGGGAGAGGTGTTCCGCCGGGTCCTTCACGCCGTTGAAGACGTCGAGGGGGCCGCCGGGTATGCCCTCCCAGAAGAGGATGTCGGCGCGTCCGGAGGTGGTGAGCGTCGGCATGACGAAGAGTTCGCCGACCCCGGGGACGAGGTTGCAGCGGACGGCCTCGGTGTCCGGGTGCTCGGGGCGCGGTCCCAGACCGTGGACGTAGGAGACGGCGAGCGCGCGCTGCGGCTCGCTGTACGGGGAGCGCTCGGGGTCGCGCGCGAACATGGAGACCAGCTCGCCCTTGCCGGCCGAGACCAGCACGAGGTCGTACGTGCGGGAGAAGTAGTCGAGGTCGCCGACCGCCGCGCCGTGGATGACGAGCTGGCCGCCGCGCTGCGCGAAGGTCTCCATCCAGCCGGCCATCTTCACGCGCTGGTCCACCGACTGCGCGTGACCGTCGAGGTGTCCCAGCCAGTCGATCGCGCGCTGCGAGGGCCCCGGGTCGAACGAGCCGGGGGCCGCCACCGAGACGCCGAGTCCCTTGATCTTCGGGGCCTGGGACTCCCAGAAGTTCAGCTGGAGATCGCGCTCGTGCTGGAGTGCCGTGTGAAACATGCACTGCGTCGACATGACCCGGCCGGAGCGGATCTCGTCCGCCGTCCGGTTGGACATCAGGGTGACCTCGTACCCGTGCGACTGGAGACCGAGGGCGAGCTGGAGGCCGGACTGGCCGGCTCCGACGACGAGTATCTTCCGCATGCGGGTGCTGGCTCCTAAAGGTGGACTACTCGGGGGTCTCGTCCAGCGCGTGGCCGACGAGGGACAGCAGGGTCTCGATGACCGAGATCTTCCGCCGCGCGTCCATGATCATGACAGGTATGCGCCGGGGGACGCTGAGCGCCTCCCGCACGTCCTCCGGCTCGAACAGCTCGCTGCCGTCGAAGTGGTTGACCGCGACGACGTACGGCAGTCCGCAGCTCTCGAAGTAGTCGAGGGCGGGGAAGGAGTCCTTGAGGCGGCGGGTGTCGGCCAGGACGACGGCGCCTATCGCGCCCCGCACCAGGTCGTCCCACATGAACCAGAACCGCTCCTGGCCCGGCGTGCCGAACAGGTACAGGACCAGGTCGTCGTCGAGCGTGATGCGGCCGTAGTCCATGGCCACGGTGGTGGTGACCTTCTCCGGGGTGCCGGTGAGGTCGTCGACCTGCTCGCTCGCCTCCGTCATCAGCGCCTCCGTCTGGAGGGGCTCGATCTCGGAGACGGTGGCGACGAGGGTGGTCTTGCCGACGCCGAAGCCGCCGGCCACGACTATCTTCGTGGCTATGGGGGCCCGGGTGCGGTCGGTCTGCCAGGACTTGAGGTTGTCGTCGGTCTCGACATCGACGAACGGGGTGACGCCGAGGCCCCGGGAGGCGGCGGCGTCAGAGACGACGGAGTCCACTCAGCACCCTTTCCAGCAGAGCGCGGTCGGGACGGCCCGTACCGTGACCGGTTCCGGTGCCGTACACACGGATCTTTCCCTGGTCCGCGAGGTCGCTGAGGAGCACCCGGACCACGCCGAGCGGCATCTTCAGCAGCGCGGCGATCTCGGCCACCGTGCGCATCCGGCGGCACAGTTCGACGATGGCCCGCAGCTCCGGCATGACCGACTTCAGCGAGCCGTTGGTCAGCTCCTTGCGCTCCTCGGGAGCTTCGAGAGCCGCCACGAAGGTCTCCACCAGGAGGACGTGACCGAAGCGGGTGCGGCCGCCGGTGAGCGAGTACGGCCGCACGCGGGCGGGTTTGCGCTCGCCGCCGCGGACCGGCAGTTCGGGTTTGTTCGTCATCGGGCGCCCCCCGAGCCCTCGTTCTCCAGCGACTGCCGTAGCTCGCTGCGGAGTTCGGGGGTCAGGACGTGTCCGGCGCGGCCGACGAACAGCGCCATGTGGTACGCCACCACGCTCATGTCGCAGTCGGCGGAACCGTGGACACCGAGCAGCGAACCGTCGCTGATCGACATCACGAACAGGCTGCCCTCGTCCATCGCGATCATGGTGTGCTTCGTCGTGCCGAAGTCCATGAGCTTGGCGGCGCCGAGGGTGAGGCTGCCGATGCCGGAGACGATGGTCGCGAGGTCGGCGGACGAGCCGCGCGGGCCGGAGGGCTTCCCGCCCCGGGCCTCTCGTGCCTCCGCGTTCCGCTCGGCGTCGGAGGAGAGCAGGAGCAGGCCGTCGGAGGAGACCACGGCGACGGACTGGACGCCGGGCACCTCCTCCACGAGGTTGGTCAGCAGGAAGTGGAGATTGCGGGCTTCACGACTCAGTCCGAAGGTACTGGGCGCGGTCAACTGCTTGCCTCCTCGGCTGTGCCCCCCGTGGTTTCTTCGGATGCGGTGCGGTGTTCTGCGGTCGGCAGCTTGGTCTGGCCGGTCTGTTCCTCGATCTCCGCCTCCACGTCGCGGTAGCCGGCCTCCGCCCCCCGGCGGAAGCCGCCGAGCCTGCGGCGGAGTGCGTCGGCGTCCACGGAAGCGTTGCGCCGGCGCGGGGCCGGGGCGGTGGGCGCGGTGATCTTGGGGGTGCGCTTGGGGAGGCCCTTGTCGGTGACGGGCTCCTCGTCGGCGCGGGTGTGTTCGGTCTCGGCCTCGGCCGCGGGTGCGTGCGCCTCGGGTGCGTGCGCCTCGGGCTCGTCCGGTACGGGCTCCCGTTCCGCCTGTGCCGGTACCGGGGCCATCAGCTCCATCGTGGTCTCGGCCGGGGACTCCGCCGCCCGCTCGCGTACGGCCTGCTCGGCCAGCGTCACCAGCGGGTCGCCCTGAGAACGGCCGTTCAGGACGTTGGAGTTGGCCTCCGCGTCCGCGCCCGGGAGGGAGAAGGAGTGGGTGGCGCCGGCGACCGGGCCGTCCGCGGCCGGTACGGCGGAGGCGGGCGCGGCGGTGAGCAGGGCCTTGGGCAGGACGACCACCGCGGCCACGCCCCCCTGCTTCTGCTCGCGCAGCTGCACGCGGACGCCGTGCCGGTGGGCGAGGCGGGCCACGACGTACAGGCCGAGGCCCAGGCCCTCGTCGCCCTCGTCGTACGACTCGTAGGCGGCCTCGGGGTCGAAGTCGGCGAGGCGGGAGTTGAGGGTGGTCATCCGCTCGGCGGTCATGCCGATGCCCTCGTCCTGGACGGAGAGCATGACCTCGCCGCTCTCCAGGAGCCAGCCGGAGACCTCGACGGGCAGGTCGGGCGGGGAGAACGAGGTGGCGTTCTCCATCAGTTCGGCCAGCAGGTGCGAGAGGTCGTCCGCGGCGAAGCCGACCACGTGGGCGTGCGGCGGCAGGGCGGCGATACGGACGCGCTCGTAGCGCTCGATCTCGCTGACCGCGGCACGGACGACGTCGACCAGCGGGACCGGGTTCGCGCTCTGCTGCACGTGTTCGGTGCCGGCGAGCACGAGGAGGTTCTCGCTGTGGCGGCGCATGACCGTGGCGAAGTGGTCCAGCTTGAAGAGGGTCGCGAGGCGCTCGGGGTCCTGTTCGCGCTCCTCCAGGCTCTCGATGACGGCGAGTTGGCGCTCGACGAGGCCGAGGGTGCGCAGTGCCAGGTTCACGAAGGTGGCACCGATGGTGGTGCGCAGCCGCTCCAACTGGGTCGCGGAGGCGGCGAGTTCCTCCTTGAGCTGCTCGCGGGCGTCGGCCATCTTCTGGCGCTGGCCGACCAGGTGCTTGCGGTCGGACTCCAGGGTGGCGATCCGCTCGGCGAGCCCGACCGCGTGCGCGTGCAGGGTGTTGACGGAGCGGACGACCTGGGCGAACTCGTCGTTGCGGCCGGTGAAGGAGACCGCTTCCTCGGTGGTGGGGTCCTCGGCTCCGGCCAGCCGGGCGGAGCCGCGGCGCAGCACGGACAGCGGCCGGGTGAGGGTGCGGGCCATGGCGGTGCTGATGCCGACGGCCAGCAGCATCAGGGCGCCGAGGATCGCGACCCGCAGCTCCAGCGCGGTGACGTCGTCGTCGCGGAGCTGGGCGAGCGCCTTGACCCGGCGGTCGAAGAGCGCGGACTCGGCGCCGCGCATGAGGTCGACGCGGGCGGAGAGGGCGTCGTCGACCTTGCCGGTGCCGGTGCTCAGCTCACTCGCGGAGAGGGTGGGCTGGTCGGTGAGGGCGGCGAGGTACTTGTCGGCGGAGTTGACCTCGGGGCCGGTGACCGTGGAGTCGTAGCTGGCCTTGGCGGTGGCGGGCGCGGAGTCCCGGAAGTCGGCGAGGGCCGCGTCGGAGCGCAGCCGGGCCTGCTGGGCGGCGGCGCTGAGCGCGGCGCGCTGGGCGGTGTCGGCCTTGGAGGAGACCTTCTCGGTGTTCGTCAGGCCGGTGATCGGGTCGTAGACGCTGCGGGTCGTCGTGGGCACGCTGAGCGCGGCGAGCAGCAGCCCGCGGGCGGCGGCGGCCTGCTGTACGGCGGAGTCCAGCTCGGCGAGGGAGTACGCGCCGGCGCCGGCGCGGGCCGGCGTCCGCTCGGCGAGTTCCTCGGCGAGATCGTGCAGTTCGGTGATGGCGGCGGAGTACGCGTTGTGCGTCTCCAGCGCGGTGGTCCGGCCGGTGAGCGCGGAGCGGCGCAGGGCGGCGATGCCGTCGAGGTCGGCGCGCAGGGTGGCGGACAGGTCGGTGTCGGCGCGCAGTTCCTCGGCCTGGCGGTCGACGCGGGCGCTCGCCTGCTCGCCGGGCGCCTTCGCCTTGGGCCGGCCGGCCGCGACGTACGAGGTGACCTCGTCGCGTTCGTCGGCGAGCGCGTGCGCCAGGTCGAGGGCGTCCTGGGTCTGCTCGGCGAGCGTCACCAGGTCCTGGGAGTCGTGGAGTTCCCCGGAGGCGGTGACGAGGGAGGGCGCGCCGGCACCGGCGATCGCCGCGGCCACGACGGCGACGGCGAGAATCAGCCGGGTGCGGACGTGGGTGGGGCGGCCCTTGCCGACGGGAGTCCCGGGGGCGCCGGGCGTGGCGGCTGTGCGCTCCGCGTCGTTGCCGGAGGCCGTCTGCTTGCCTGTGCGACGAGGCCGCGTCTTCTGCACCGCTGCTCGCATTCCTGAACTCGTGATACCCATGGGCCCGGGTGACGCTCAGTCAACTGATGTGCACACCGGGGTACGGTTCCCGACCCTCCCAGCGCCGGTGGGCGGTGGTCGCGCATCGCCTGAGCCGCCACCCGAAGGAGTGAACCCCGGAGGGGAGTTGGCGGGCAAGTTCCTGCGGCACACGCACGGGCTGTGCGCGGCAGGCCGGTTGGACGTCGGCGAGGACCGATGGCAATATTCGCCACCACGCGCGCCCGGAGACAGCCATTCCAGCCCAAACCTGGCGTCTGACCTGCGCGACTACGTCAATTCCGCGATCGTTGCCACACTTTGGCGAAGCTTGTGGAGGGCTCGTGCAGACTGGCCGGATGCGTACGGAACTTGTCTCGGCACCCGGCGATGTCCAGCGGCCCAACGAGGACTTCGCGAGCGTCGCGCTCCCCGCTTCCGGACAGGGCGGCGCGCTGGTCGCCCTCGACGGTGTCACGCCGCCCGCCGGTCCGACGGGCTGTCTGCATTCCGTCCCCTGGTTCACGGCCCGGCTCGGGGGCGCGTTGACCGAACTGGCCGTTTCGCTCATGGATGTTCCGCTGACCGAGGTGCTGTCCGGGGCGATCGCGCGCACAGCACAGACACATGGTGAAGGTTGTGACCTTTCTCACCCGCGTACGCCGCAGGCCACGGTGGTGATCGCGCGGTGGTCCCCGGAGCGGGTCGAGTACCTGGTCCTGTCGGACTCGGCCCTGCTGGTGGAGGCGTCCGACGGCACGGTCTCGGCCGTCCTCGACGACCGCCTCGCCCGCCTGCCCCGCGCCCGCCTGGCCACGGACGCGCTGATCGACGCCCACCTGCGCAACAAGGAGGGCGGCTTCTTCACGGCGGCCGCGGACCCCTCGGTGGCGGGGCGCGCGGTGACGGGGGTGCTGCCGCGCTCGTCGGTACGCGGTCTGCTGGCCCTGACGGACGGGGCGGCCCGGTGGGTGGAGAAGTTCCACGAGGGCGACTGGGCGGAGTGCTACGCGTTCGTACGCAAGGAGGGCGCGCAGTCCCTCGTGAACCGCGTCCGCGAACTGGAACGAGCGGACGCGGAGCCCCGCACCCACCTGGGCCGCAGCAAGACCCACGACGACGCGACGGCGGTGTTCGCGGAGTTGTGAGCGGCGGGGCGCACCTGCGCCGGGTGCCCTTCAGGGGCGCGGGGCACCGCGCCCCCACGCAGCCGCGGAATGTCCCCCCAACAGCCCACGCGCGCCCCTCAGGGG
>NZ_RSAJ01000192.1 GCF_003933965.1 Streptomyces sp. RP5T | reverse complement strand
GGAGCTGGGGGAGCGGTTGCGGGTGCGGCTCACGGAGGCGGACCTGGTGGCACCGAAGATACGGTTCGCGCCTGTCTGAGGTCATGCCGCAGTTCTTCGGTCAGTGGGCTTGTCCACTGACGTCGCTGATGGCCGTGTGCCACGATCGAGGGAACGATTCCCGATCTCTCGGGCAGGTGATCTTCTGATGTCCCAGTCTGGCGAGCGACAGAAGGAGGGGCGTGACATGAGTGCCGTGGCCCATGAGCCGCTCACGCCGGCTGAGGGACTGCTGGAGATCTTCCTGGCCCTCGACACCCCGGAGGGTTTCCGGGCTGAACTGATCGAGGGGGAGATCGTTGTGACGCCGCCGCCGGACGGGGAGCACGAGAAGTACATCAGCCGGATCGTGCGGCAAGTGATCAAGCATGCGCGGATCGAGATGGATTTCTCCGGGAACAAGGGCCTGAAACTGAGAAGCGGCGAGGCCTGTCCAAAGAACCACGTGGTCCCGGACGTCACGCTCGCGCCTCTTGAGCTCGATCTTTTCGGGAGTGCCGACTCCTGGATGCCCTGCGACAGCGTTGCCATGGTCATCGAGGTGACGTCCACGAAGCCCAAGGCGGACCGCGAGGCCAAAAGGCGCTGCTACGCCCGCGGCGGCGTCCCTCTTTACCTGCTCGTCGACCGGGAGGCGTCCTCGGTCACTCTGTTCAGCGACCCGGAGAAGGACGACTACCGGGAACACTGCACCCGTTCGTTCGGCAAGCCGATCTCCCTGCCCGCCCCGTTCGCCTTCGACCTGGAGACCGCGGACTTTCTCTGAGTACGACGGCGTTGCACACCCTGAGTCGGACGGACAGGGGTTGGCCATGGTGGAGCAGGCGCTGTGGACAAGGGCACGGCTGGGGCGTGGCGGGCCGCCCCTGGACCTGCTGACCGCCCGCTTCGACAAGCACGTCTACGCCCCGCACGCCCACGACGAGTACACGATCGGTGTGTGCGTGGGCGGTTCGGAGATCATCGACTACCGGGGTGGCCACATCCGCACGGGCCCGGGATCGATCGTCGTCCTGGCGCCGGGGGAGATGCACACGGGCGGCCCGGGAACCGCGACGGACGGATACGCGTACCGCGCTCTGTACGCGGAGGCGCCGCTGCTCCAGGACGGCTCCACAGGCCGGCCGCACTTCCGCGACCCCTTGATAGACGACCCCGAACTCGCCGCCGCCCTCCGTCTCGCGCACGCCGAACTCAGCGCCTGCCCCGACCCGTTGGAGACGGAGTCCCGCCTTCCGTGGCTCCTGACGGCTTTGTCCTGCCGCCACTCCACGGCCCGCGCGGCGGACTGCGTGATCGCGGGCGCGGACGCGGACGCGGTGGCTCGGGTGGTCCGCGACCGCCTGGCCGACGAGCTGCTGGCACCCCCTTCCCTCGCGGACCTCGCCACCGACCTGGGCATGTCCCGCTACCAACTCCTCCGTGCCTTCCGTACGGCGATGGGGATACCGCCGTACGCCTGGCTGGCGCAGTACCGAGTGAACCGGGCGCGATGCCTGCTGGAGTCGGGCCTCAAGCCGGCCGAGGTCGCGGGAGCGGTGGGCTTCGCGGACCAGGCACACCTGACGCGCTGGTTCCGCCGCGTACTGGGGGTGACCCCGGCGGCGTACCGCAACAGCGTTCAAGACGCGAGCCGTTGAGGACACCGACGATGTCCGCATGACTGCACGCGGCTGGTTCCTGTTCTCCCTGATGGGCGTGGTGTGGGGCATCCCCTACCTGATGATCAAAGTGGCGGTGGACGCTCCGCTGTCGGCTCCGTTCGTGGTGTTCGTACGGTGCGCGGTGGGGGCGCTGCTGCTGCTCCCGTTCGCGATGCGGCAGGGAGGCCTGCGGCGGACCGTTCGGGCGCACTGTCTGCCCATGCTGGCCTTCGCGGTCATAGAGATCATGGGCCCCTGGTACACGCTCACGGACGCGGAACGACACCTCTCCAGCTCCACGGCCGGCCTGCTGATAGCGGGCGTACCGATAGTCGGCGTCCTCCTGGCCCGCTTCTTCGGCGACACGGAACGGCTGGGAGTCCGGCGGGTGACGGGCCTGGGGCTGGGGCTGGCCGGTGTGGGCGTCCTGACGGTCCCGCATCTGACGGGCGGGGACGCCAAGTCGCTGGCGGAGGTGCTGGTGACGGTGGTGGGGTACGCGACGGCACCGCTGATAGCGGCCCGCTGGCTGAAGGACGTCCCGTCCCTCCAGCTCACGGCACCGTGCCTGGCGCTGGCGGCCCTGGTGTACGCGCCGGGGGCGGCGCTGACCCGGCCCTCCGCCATGCCCTCGGCCTCGGTGCTGGTGGCTCTGGCGGGCCTGGGGGTGCTCTGCACGGCGGTGGCGTTCGTCGCCTTCCTGGAACTGATCAAGGAGATCGGCCCGACGAGGGCGACGGTGATCACGTACGTCAACCCGGCGGTGGCGGTCGTGGCCGGGGTGCTGTTCCTTTCGGAGCCCCTGACGGTGGGCGTCGGCGTGGCCTTCGCGCTGATCCTGACGGGCTCGGTCCTGGCCACGGCGGGCCCGGTGAGGGTCACCGCGGCACCGCCCTGCCCCGAGTCCCCGGTACCATGGTCCACACGGCAGACGAGCCGGGCGGACGGCCGCGTGGAGTCCCCTCTTGGAGGGCTCCCCGAGGAACGTCCGGGCTCCACAGGGCAGGGTGATGGCTAACGGCCACCCGGGGTGACCCGCGGGAAAGTGCCACAGAAAACAAACCGCCCGGCGCTTCGGCACCGGGTAAGGGTGAAACGGCGGTGTAAGAGACCACCAGTGCCCAGGGCGACCTGAGCAGCTAGGTAAACCCCACCCGGAGCAAGGTCAAAAGGAAACACCCTGGTGTTTCTGCGGGGACGTTCGAGGGCTGCCCGCCCGAGTCCCCGGGTAGACCGCACGAGGCCTACGGCAACGTAGGCCCTAGATGGATGGCCGTCGCCCCGACTCCCGCGAGGGACCGGGGCACAGAACCCGGCGTACAGCCCGACTCGTCTGCCCGTAAGCTCCTTCGAGCTGATCGTGTTGTCAGTCCCCTCTGCCATCATCCCGGCATGTTGTACGACACCTTGGTGGCCGAATCCCGCCGGAACGACTCGCTCGACGACGTAAGGTCCGCCGCGCTCGACCGCGTCCGCTGGCTGGTCGACCTTCTGGAACGTCAGCGGTCCGAGTTCCGTCGGTTCATGGGGCACGCGTTCCGGCGATCCAGGGTGGCGGGCGCGGCGACCCAGGCCGAGATCGACGGGCGGCTCGCGGGCTGCGCGGATGAGGAGGGCAGGGCCGCGGTCCTGTGCCTCATGCTGGCCGCCCGCTTCGACGACAGGAACTCGTGGCAGTACGACGCCGAGATCGAGCCCCTGATCTCGCGGGTGCGCGGCTGGACGCCCGACGAGGTGGCCGTGATGCTGCTCCGCGCCACCGAGTACGCCAAGGGCTACCGGTTCGCCCATGCGCTTGAGCTGGCGCTGAACGCCGCCGACCGGCTCGACGCCGAAGGCCGCCGTGCAATCACGCCCTGGCTGCGGCACGCACACACACAGCTCATGGACATCACCGTCGAAGCGCGCCTGCGTGCGTCGCTGGTCCAGCGCCTCCGCGCGCTGCTCGCGAGCGTGGACGAGGCGCACATCCCCGAGGGACTCATCCCCGCCGACGCTCCCTGGGTCGCCCCGCTGAGGGACCGGGCGAAGGCCGCGCCGACACCGGAACTGGCGAACTTCGTACGGCACTTGGTGAGCCTGTCGGGGCCGCGTCCCACACAGAGGTGGCGGAAGGCGTGCCTCGAACTCGCGGACGCGGCATCGGCGCGGGACCTCGTAGCCGACGTCCTGCGGTCGCTCGCAGGGGACGAGGGGCTGTGCAGCACGGACAGCGGTGCGCACACCGGCTGGATCCACGGCGATCACCACTACCACTACGTCGTCCACCAGAACGACGGCGATCTGGCGCGCGGCGTCGTCTGGGCGGCCGCGCTGACCGGTGGCCCGGCCGCGGTGCGACACCTCGGTGCGCTCGCTCTGCGGACCGGTGGCCAGGGAACCGGCGTGATCGAGGACCTCAAGCTCGCGGGTGCGGCGATCAACGCGCTGGCCGAGACCGGCGATCCGGCCTCCCTGGAGACCCTGTGGCGGTTGCGGTCCCGGATCAAGCACCGCGCTCTGCGCAAGCAGCTCGACACCGCTCTGGTGACGGCAGCAGGGAAGCAGGGCATCACGGCCGGGCAGCTCATCGAGCGCAGCGTGCCCGACCACGGCCTGGCGCCGGACGGCTCGCTGGAAAGGGAGTTGGGCGGATACCGGGTGCGGGTGATGATCGAGAGCCCGGCGACCGTACGGCTCACCTTCACACGCCCCGACGGGGGGACCACCCGCACCGCTCCGGCGGCAGTGAAGGACGGCTTCCCGGACGAGCTCCAGGAGTTGAAGGCCCTGGCCAAGGAGGTGCGGGGGACCCTGTCGGCCGAGCGGGCCCGCGTGGAGGCGCTGATGTCGGCCGGGCGCGAGTGGCCGTACGACGAATGGTGCCGCTACTACCGCGACCATCCGGTCACCGGGGTAATCGTCCGCGGCCTGATCTGGGAGTTCCGCGACGCCGGGGATGCCGACGGCGAGTGGCGTGCGGTGGCGCCGACGCCGATGACGGAGCCGCCCGGGGAGCCCGAGCGCCGCGTCCCCCGCGATGGCAGTGGCGCCCGCGTCCGGCTGTGGCATCCCCTCAGGGCGTCGGCGGACGAGGTCAGGGCGTGGCGGGAACGGCTCGTAGCCGAGCACCTGCGGCAGCCCTTCAAACAGGCCTTCCGGGAGATCTACCTGCTCACCCCGGCGGAGGAGGAGACCAGCGTCTACTCCAACCGGTTCGCCGCGCACATCGTCCACTACCCGCAGCTCTACGCGCTGTTCAAGGAACGTGACTGGCAGGCCAACTTCCTCGGACGGCACGACGGTGGCTACGACGGGACGGCGCGGGCCGAGTTCGGCGACGGCGAGTGGCGGGCCTGCTTCCACCACGAGCCCGCAGCGGACGACGACGGCGGCGGCTACGCGCCCGAGCACGCCGCGACGGACCAGGTCCGCTTCGAGAGGCGGGACGGCAGACGGTGGCGGGAGGTGCCGCTGGCGGATGTGCCCCCGTTGGTGTTCAGCGAGGCGATGCGCGACGTGGACCTCTTCGTCGGCGTGACCTCCATCGCAGCCGACCCCGACTGGACCGACCGGGGCGAGGACCGCCACGCCGTGTACTGGCGCACGGCCACGTTCGGCGCGCTGACGGCGAGCGCCGAGGTCCGCCGCGCGGCGCTGGAACGGATCCTGCCGCGCCTGAAGATCGCCGGCCGGTGCTCGCTCGACGGCCGCTTCCTGGTGGTCCGCGGGGACCTGACGACGTACAGGATCCATCTGGGCTCGGCCAACATCCAGATGGAGCCCGACGACGCCTACCTGTGCGTCGTCCCGTCACGCGGCAAGGGCACCGGCAAGGTGTTCCTGCCGTTCGAGGACGACCGGCTCTCCCTGATCCTCAGCAAGGCGTTCCTGCTCGCTGCCGACACCAAGATCACCGACGAGACCATCCTCCGCCAGATCAAGCGGGACGCCCGATGAGTCTCGCCGCTCGTGCCGATGGGCGTACTGACCGACCCGGACTTCGCGCTCACGGCCTTGTTTCGCGCCGACGTCGTCGGGCCGGACGGTCCGCGTGGTCGCCTGGGCCATACGGGACGCGCCTCCGCCGCTTCGCGCGCAGCCGGACGGCGGACGAACGGCGTGCTGACGGCGCACTACCGCCGACTGCCCCGGGAGGCTCTTCGTCGAGGCGTCGGGTCCTCGACGTCTCGGCTCACCCGGCTGGAGGTCATGCGAATGAGTGACGGCGCGAGGCAGACCGCAGTGACCTGACCTGACCTGGTCTGATGGCCGGTCAGCGCCCATTGTCATGTTTGGCTACCGCTACCCCTCCTATCTGGGGATTCGCGAGCGCTCCCGCCGGACCCTGTTGAAACTCGCACGAAACAAGCCCTTGCCCCGGCTTAAAACGACGGTTAGTTTAACCGCCATTCGAAGCCCGACCTGATCACCCGGGCGTCTCCACGGCGTGTGCATGCTTCAAGGAAGGGCAGTGCCATGACGCTTGACAGGGCGCAGTTTTCGCGTCGGGGTTTTCTGGGTCTCGGAGTCGCGGCGGGGGTCATCACGCTCACGGCGTGCGGCTCCGGCACCGGGTCGAGTGATGACCCGCTGGTGATGACCGTGTGGGGTGGGGAGACCGACCGGGCGACGTACCAGAAGCGCATCAACCTGCTCGTCAAGAAGTACCCCGAGCTGAAGGTCAAGCTCCAGCTGATCCCGTCGGAGTCGTACGCGCAGAAGGTGCAGACCATGATCGCGGGCGGCAACGGCCCGGACATCATGCAGGTCGCCGAGAACGTCAACGTCTACTCCAGCAAGAACCAGCTGCGGCCACTCGACGACCTCGCCAAGAGCGCGGGGCTGGACCTGACGCAGCGGTTCGGGACGATCGGGTCGCTCTACTCGTACGAGGACAAGCTCTACGCGATACCGGACCGGTCCGGCGCGATGATCGTCTACTACAACAAGACCCTCTTCGAGAAGAAGGGCATCAAGGCTCCTACCGCCGAGTGGACTTGGGACGACACCCTCGACGCCTTCAAGGAGCTGACGGAGAAGGGGAAGACCTGGGGCTACGGCGGCGCCGGCTGGTGGCCGCAGTGGTGGAGCATGGCGTACCAGAACGGTGGCGCCATCATCGACGCCAACGGGAAGCCGACCGCGGACAGCGACGAGGTCGTCGAGGCGCTCCAGTGGGTCGGTGACCTGACCTTCAAGCACGGCGTGGTGCCGACGAAGGCGCAGTACGCCGACATGGGCACGGACGTCGGCGGCGACCAGGCCTTCGCGGCCGGCACGGTCGCGGTCAACGCCACCGGGTTCTGGGCCATCGCCGGCCAGGCGGAGTCCAAGTTCGAGTGGGACATCGCGCCGATGTGGCGCGGCAAGAAGCAGGCCGTGGCCTCCTTCGGCAGCGGTCTCGCCATCTCCCGTACCGCGAAGAACCCGGCCAACGCCTTCAAGGCGATCGACTTCCTCACCTCGCCCGCGCCGCAGCAGCAGATCATCGCCGCCGCCGAGGACGTGCCGGCCAACCTGGAGGTGCAGAAGAGCGAGGCGTTCCTCAAGCCCGCCTGGATGAAGTCGGACGTGAACATGGGTGTGTTCGCCGAGTCCAGCGAGTTCCTCTTCAAGGCGCCGTTCATCCCCGAGTGGAACGAGATGCTCGCGGCCATCGACACCGCGACGGCCGACTTCTGGCTCGGCAAGGAGCGCAGCGCCAAGAAGGCGCTCACCGCGCTCCAGAAGAACCTCGAGTCCGTCATCAAGTCCGCGGGATGACCGCTCATGGCCATGTCGAGGTTGCGGCGCCGTGAGGCGCTCTGGTTCTACGTCTTCGTCTCACCGTGGGTGATCGGGTTCCTCGCGTTCCTGCTCGGACCGATGATCTCCTCGATCTACTTCTCGATGACGGACTGGGACTCCTTCACCCCGCCCAAGTGGGTCGGTCTGGACAACTACACCAAGCTGCTGACCGACGATCCCATCTTCTGGAAGGCCCTCGGGAACACCCTCTTCTACGCAGCGGTCTCCGTTCCGCTGGGACTGCTCGTAGGGCTCTGGCTGGCCAATCTGCTCAACAAGCAGATCCGGGCCCGCAAGTTGTTCCGCACGCTCATCTATCTGCCCACGCTGGTACCCCTGGTCGCGGCCTCGCTCGCCTTCCGGGTCGTGCTCGCCCCGTCCGGCCCGCTCAACGACGTCCTCGGGTGGGTCGGGATCAAGGGGCCCCAGTGGCTGCTCGACCCCAGCTGGGTGAAGTACGCGCTCATCCTGCTGTCGGTCTGGGGCGCCGGCAGCGCCACCGTCCTGCTGCTCGCCGCCATGAAGGGCATCCCGCGCGAGTTGTACGAGGCCGCCGAGATCGACGGCGCGGGGCCGGTACGGCAGTTCTGGAGCATCACGGTCCCGCAGCTGACCCCGGTCATCTTCTTCAACCTGGTGATGGGGCTCATCGGGGCCTTCCAGGTCTTCTCGCAGGTGTACATCCTGATGCCGAAGGCCTCCCAGCCCGGCACCTACAACGCCAGCCAGACGATGGTGCCTTACCTCTTCGACCAGGCCTTCTCCTACTACCACATGGGCTACGCCTCGGCGATCTCCTGGCTGCTGTTCGCCGTGATCCTGGTGTTCACCCTGCTGGCCTTCCGCACCACCCGCCGCTGGGTGTTCTACGAGACCGAGGTGAAGTGATGGCGACGCTCGCACCCACCGTCGCACCCCAACAGGGCGGACAGGCCGGCCAGGACGAGGAGCCCGAAGGCGGTACGAGTCGCGTTCTCGGCGTCTTCAGGGCGACCCCGTTCACCTACGCGACCCTGATCATCGTTTCGGCGGTGCTGTCCGTGCCGCTCGTGTTCGCCGTGTCGATCGCCTTGTCGACCGACCACACCGTGACCACCAACGCGTTCACGATCTTCCCGCACGAGTTCGCGTGGCGGAACTTCACCAAGGTCTTCGAGGGCGACCTGCCGATGGGCCGGTTCCTCGTCAACTCCCTGCTCATCGCGCTCGGTTCGGTCATCGGCCAGATGGTGTCGAGTGGACTCGTGGGCTACGCGTTCGCGCGTCTTAGGGCTCCCGGCAAGAACGTCATGTTCCTCGTCGTCATCGCGACGATGATGATCCCGACACAGATCACGATGATCCCGCAGTTCATCCTGTTCAAGGACCTGGGCTGGGTGAACACCTATTTGCCGCTGATCGTGCCGAACTTCTTCTCCAACGCCTTCAACGTGTTCCTGGTACGGCAGTTCGTCTCCCGCCTGCCCAGCGAGCTCGACGAGGCCGCCATGGTCGACGGTCTCGGGTTCTTCGGCATCTACCGGCGCATCATGCTCCCGATGCTGTGGCCCGTGCTGATCGCGATCGGCATCTTCACCCTGACCTACAACTGGGGTGATTTCATGGGGCCGTTGATCTACCTCAACGACGAGTCGAAGATGCCGCTGGCGCTGGGCGTGCAGTACATCACCACGACGGCCGTGGCGGGCCAGCCGCCGCCGTGGAACCTGGTGATGGTCGGCTCGATCCTGCTCACCCTGCCGATGATCGCCGTCTATTACCTGGGCCAGCGGTACCTGTACGAAATGGACATCAGCGGCGGAAGCGCGGGAGTCAAGTGAGCCACTCAACCATCGCGGGTACCGGCGTCGACCTGGATGCGCGCGGCATCCGGATCGAGGGCACCGAGCGTGTCGTGCTGTGCGCCTCCCTGTTCTACTTCCGCCTGCCGCGGGAGCAGTGGCGCGCCCGGCTCGAACAGGTCCGGGACTCGGGATACACCTGCGTGGACGTCTACCTTCCGTGGAACTTCCACGAGTTGGCGCCCGGTCGCTGGTCCTTCGAGGGCCGGCGCGACGTCGCCGCCTTCCTGGACCTCGCGCAGGAGACCGGGCTGTACGTCATCGCCCGCCCCGGACCGTACATCTGCTCCGAGTGGGACGGCGGCGCGCTGCCGGCCTGGCTGGGTCTCGATCCCGACCTCCGTGTACGGCAGCACGAGCCGCGCTTCCTCGCCGAGGTCGCCGCATGGTTCGACCAGGTGCTGCCGTTGCTCGCCGAGCGCCAGTACCCGGCCAACGGCCCCGTCGTCATGGTGCAGTTGGAGAACGAGCTCGACTTCTTCGACTGCGAGGACCGCGCCGGTTACCTGACCGCCCTGCGCGACCAGGCCCTACGTCACGGCATCACCGTGCCCCTCATCGCCTGCTCCGGGCAGGGCGACATCGAGGGAGCCACCGGAGACGTCCCCGGAGTCATCCCCGCGTGCAACTTCTATCCGGACGACGACTCCCCGGACATCGAGCCGGAAGTCCGGCGGTACGCACAGGTGTTGGCCGACCGTGACCTGCCCCTGCTCATCACCGAGACCAACCGCCGTCACCGCACACTGCGGCGGCTCCTGGCGAGCGGCGCCTCGCTGATCGCGCCCTATCTCCAGTCATCCGGCTGGAACTTCGGCTACACCCCGTCCACCGGGAACTGGGGCGACCCCGGCAACTTCATGAGCCACGGCTACGACTTCGGCGGCTACGTCTCCTCCACCGGCGCCGAACGCCCCGAGTACGCCCAGGCCCAGCTGCTCGCGCGCGCGATCGGCACCCTGGGCTCGCGGCTGGCACTCGCCGGCTCGTCCGTGCCCCGCGTGCCGGTCACCGCCGACTTCCCGACCAGCTCCTCACCTTCGGCTCGGGACCTCGACGGAGGCGGGCAGCTCATCGCCGTACCGCATCTCGGCCCGGCAGGCCCGGCAGGCCCGGCAGGCACGGCGCCGGGCACGGCGGTCGTGAACGGCGTACCGGTCGCCGTCGCCGCGGACTCGTGCCCGCTGATGCTGACGGACGTGCCGCTGCGGCCCTGGGGCCATGACGGGACGCTCACCCTGGCCTCCGCGGATCTGGTGGCCGCGGCGGACGGTGTGCTGACGTTCTCCTCCGAAGTGCCGGTCACCGTCGTCCTCGGCGGCAACCGGGTCGAGATCCCGGCTCCGGCGGTCGGCGCTCCCGAGCGGGTGACGGTCGACGGGCTGACCCTTGTCGCGCTGGCGCCGGGGGACGCCGTACGACTGCGGGCGACGGAGCGTGACGGAACGGTGCGCTTGGCCGATACGTCACCCCTGCCGAGTGCGGCGCCGCCCGTCGAGGTACGTGACGTCCGGCGGCGGGGGGCCGGGCCCCGCGAGGAGCCGGCCGGTGCCCATGAGCTGCCGCCCGCGCTGGAGGCACTCGGTGTGTATCGGGGGCGTGGGACCTACCGAACCACCCTCGATCTGACGGGAGTTGACGAACTCCTGCTCGTCGGCGCCGCAGACATCGTCGACCTGTCGGTCGGCGGCCGGGTGCATCCCACGATCGCCGGCTTCGGCGCGGCACAGCGGATCGACGTCCGGGAAGCGGGCGGCCGGGTCGGCGTCGAGGCCGTCGTGGAGATCTGGGGGCACGCGAACTTCGACGACGCGCGGCTGCCGGCTCTCCGGCTCGGCGCACTGCGCGGGCTCGGCTCGCTGTGGACGGTCCGGGACGTGACGGACGTGTCGGCGCTGTGGACGGTGCACGGCCACTGGGCGGGCCTGCCCGCGCCCGTCCGCGGGCTCGGCGGCTGGAGCAGCACCCGGGTCGGCATCCCCGTGACCTACCGCCGCGACATCCGGTCGGCCACCGCGTCGGCCCTGCACCTGCCTGGGGTGGTCGAACCGGTGCGGGTGAGCGTGGACGACGGCGAACCGCGCACCGTCCACAGGGAGGATCCCTGGGTCCTGCTCCCCGCCGGAACCCACCGGGTCTCCGTCACGCTGCCGCACCACCCCAGTGGCGGGGGCCTGCGCGCCGAACTGCTCGGCCTGGAACCGGTGACGGACTGGACCTGCGCCGTCCAGAACGATGACGTACTGACAAGGTTCGCTGCCGAGGCCGACCCCGTTGACCCCGCCGACCCCGAGCGGTGCGACATCCGGCTGCCGCTGGTCCTGGAACCGGGCGAGGAGGCGTGGCTCGACGTCGATCTGTCGCAGCTGCCGCCGTCCGACAAGGGCTTCGCGGTGCGCCCGGCCGGAACGCAGATCCGCGTGACCGGATGGGCCGAGGGGGAGTGCCTGGGCCGGATCTGGGCCGACGGCCGGCCCGCCTTCTCCGGCGGGGACTCGAACATACTATGGGTCCCGCCAGGCTGGTCCGGCCTCACCCTGCTGGTGCGGGGCACCGCCGGACCGGGCAATCCGGAGCTCCGCACACTGCGGCTGGAGTATCCAGACGACTGAGGGAGCACGGTGGCGCGGCGCACGGCCCGGGATCTCCGGAGCGAGAACCGTTTCGAGGTTCTGCACGCTTTGTTCGAACTCGGGCCTTCCACCCGGCAGGAGCTCGCCCGGCACACCGGACTCAGCCCGGCGACCGTGGCGACCATCGTCACCGAGTTCCTCTCCGAAGGTGTCCTGCGCGTCGCCACCGTGGAGAACACCACCGGTGGACGGCCGCAGGAGCGGCTCACCATCGACCCCGAGCGCGGCCGCATCGTCGGCGTCGACGTGGCCGAGACCTACGTCGACGCCACGGTGTACGACCTCGAACTCGGCGTGCTCGGGCATGGCGAGCTCGCACTCGACGAGCAGGAGAACGACCCCTCGTACGTCGTCGAGGGAATCGTCCGCGCGATCGGGGCGGCCGTCGCGGACGGGGGAGTCGAGCAGAAGCGCATCCTCGGCGTCGGGGTCAGCATGCCGGGGCACGTCCATCCCGACGCCGGCGTCTCGGTCTTCGCGCCGAACTGGGACTGGCACGACGTGCGCATCGAGGAGCTGCTGGAGAAGGTGCTCCCGGTCCCCGTCTACGTCGACAACCCGCTCAAGGCGGTCGTCCTGTCGGAGATGTGGTTCGGTGTCGGGCGCGTCGTCGACAGCATGGCCGTCGTCAACCTCGGCACCGGCGTCGGGGCGGGCATCGCCATCGACGGGGCGTTGATGCGCGGCGCCACCAACAACGCCGGGGAATGGGGCCACACACTCCTCCGGCTGGACGGCAGACCGTGCCGGTGCGGGCGGCGCGGCTGTGTGGAGGCGTACCTCGGCGCACCCGGTCTGCGCATGACGCTCGCCGAGATCGCCCCGGAGCACCCCACGCTCGGGCAGCCACGGCAGCGCGACTTCGTCGAGGCGGTCGCCGACGGTCTCGCCGCGGGCGACCCTGCGCTGACGGAACTGGCACTGCGCACCTCGCGCTACCTCGCGGCGGCCGTCGGCGACCTGGTGAACCTGCTCAACATCCCCAGCGTCACCCTGACCGGCTGGACCTCCACGGCCCTGGCCCGGTGGCTCGTCCCCGCCGTGCGCGACGAACTCCCCGACCACGTCATGCCGGGCTCCCTCCAGGGCCTCACCGTGGAGCCGTCCCAGGTCCCGGGCAACGCCGTGGCCCTCGGCATGGCGGCCTTCACGCTGCAGCGGTTCCTCACCCGGCTGGGCCTGGGCAGCCCGGCGGGTACACGGCCTCGGCCGGACCCGGAGCCGTAGGAGGTTCTCCCGACTTCAGGCGCATCGCGCCAGCTTGATCTTCAACCTGTGCGGCGTGGTCGTGGGGTGGTCGACTTGTTCGGTCAGGACCGTGGTCGGACCGTGGTGACCTTCGAGCAAGGTCCGCGCGAGCGCCGCGGAGGCGGTCGCCGACATCCCCGACGGGGCGTCACTGGCCGTCGGCGGCTTCGGCCTCAGCGGCATTCCCGGCGTGCTCATCCAGGCCCTCTACGCGCAGGGCGCCATCGGCCGAGCTCCTGCCCGGCCACGGACAGGACGGAGGCCGACGACATCACCTGGCTCGGCGAGGGGGGCCACCACGCTCACCGTCCCGGCGCACTCACATGGGGTGAGGGCCCGCCGTACGTCGTCACCGGCTCAAGCGTCCGCCCGCAACGCGTCCGAGATCGGCTTCGCGCCGCCGTGTGCGGTGAGGCCGCCGTCGACCGGGATCTCGGCGCCGGTGATGAACGCGGAGTCCCCGGAGAGGAGGAAGGTGATGAGCGGGGTGATGTCGTCGACGGTTCCGGTGCGGCCGAGCGGTGTCCCGAGGAGGTTCGCCGCGCGGAACGCGGGCGCGGCCGACGCGGTCATCTCGGTCTCGATGAAGCCGGGGTGGATCGTGTTCACGCGGATGCCGCGCGGCCCCAGCTCCATGGCGGCGGTGGCCGACAGCCCGCGCAGCGCCCACTTGCTGGTGGTGTACGCGACGGGGTAGTGGGCGGTGAGCGCGGCGGAGGAGCCGACGTTCACGATCGACGCCCCCGCGCGCATCAGCGGCGCCAGGTGCTGGATGCCCAGCAGCGGGCCGGTGACGTTGACCGCGTGGACCCGGGCCATGTCCTCGGGGCGTACGTCGTCGATCCGGGCGCGCCAGGTGACGCCCGCGTTGTTGACCAGGCCGTGCACCTGCCCGTACGCCTCGCCCAGGTCGGCGGCGAGGTCCGCCCACTCCTTGGCGCTGGTGACGTCGAGGCGGCGGCAGCCGGCCTCCTCCGTCACGTCGGTGGCGATCACCCGGGCGCCCTCGCGGGTCAGCGCCTCGGCCTCCGCCGCGCCCTGGCCGCGGGCGGCGCCGGTGACCACGACGACCTAGGGCGTGTTGCGAAAGTCCCGCCTGCCTCGCGACGCCATGCACGCACTCTCGCCGCACCGGGCGAAAGCCCAAGTACATCCAGTACGAGGGCTTCCGCCCGGCACGCCGAGAGCACGCACCTGACGCCGCGAGGCCCGCCCTTCGGGCGAACGACGGGACTTTC
>NZ_RSAJ01000191.1 GCF_003933965.1 Streptomyces sp. RP5T | reverse complement strand
CTCATGTCCGCCCCCCGCGACCCCCGCCCGCTCACCGGCGAGCCGCTCGCACTCGACCTGCTCAACACGCGGTGGATGTACGAGGGGACCCTCCAGGACCTCCTCGCCGATGTCGACGGGCTCGCGGTGTGGCTCGACTCGACCGGCCTGAGCGGCGAACACACCCCGGGCGAGGGGATGCTGCGGCACGTCCGTGAGGCCCGCGAGGCCCTGCACACGGCGGTGGACGGGTCACTGGAGGAGGGGGCACCCCTGGTCGACGCGGTACTGGAGCACGGGCGGGTCAGGGTCGCGCTCACTCCCCAAGGGCCCGTGGAGCGGCCCGAGTTGAGCGATCCCGCCTGGGGTCCCGGCTGGCTCGCCGCCCGCAACTACCTGGAGCTGCTCGGCACCGCCCCCGACCGGATCCGGTCATGCGCCCACGAGGCGTGCGTACTTCACTTCCTCGACACGTCGAGGAACGGCACCCGGCGCTGGTGCTCGATGGCGACCTGCGGCAACCGGGCCAAGGCGTCCCGGCATTACGCGCGCACCAAGGACGTCTGAAAAGGCCGGCCAAAGGACACGCAGGGCGAATTGCCCTTTTTCTCACGCCTGTTCACCGATGAACCCAAAGGGCATCGCGGGTTTTCCCCATACACCCATATCGATTCGGTCAACTCTCCCTAAACATCCTTCCCGTGCGTAAAGCTGGGCGCTCATCCGGGGTCGTATTCCGGATCACCGTGGCCAGGACCGATCGGTCCCGGTCACACGCCTGCTCGTTCCTTTACTCACAAGGGATGCCGATGACCCTCACCCCCCAGAGCGACCGGATATCGGGCGCGAGACGTGTGGCGCGCATAGCCGCGGCCGCCGGACTGGTCGCCGCACTGTCCGCGGCGGGGCCGATACCGATGGCCTTCTCCGCAGACGCGGGCACCACCCCCGCGGCATCGGACCCGGGCCTCAAGTCCGCCGACCGGAAGCTCGGTTCGGACGACGCCGACGCGCTGGCCGAGGCCAAGGCCGCCGGCGACAAGAGCATCACGCTGATGGTCGCCACCGCCCCCGGCAAGACCGAGCAGGTCGCCGCGGAGCTGGACGCGGTCAAGGGCGGCCTGGTGGGCAAGACCTACGACAAGCTCGGTTACGTCCGGGCCACCGTCCCCACCGCGAAGGCGGACTCGGCCATCGCCGCCGCCGCGAAGCTCTCCTCCGTGCACGGCATCGACGTCAAGCAGGACATCCCGCTGGACGACCCGACGCCGAGCGCCGACACCGCCAAGGGCGCCGCGCACAAGGCCGCGAAGACCTACCCGGCGCCGAGCGCGAAGACGCCCGCCGAGAACCCGTACAACCCCTCCTTCGAGACGGGCGCCGTCGACTTCGTCGAGGACCACCCGAAGGCGGACGGCCGCGGGGTCACCATCGGCATCCTGGACTCGGGTGTGGACCTCGGCCACCCGGCGCTGCAGAAGACCACCACCGGTGAGCGGAAGATCGTCGACTGGGTGACGGCGACCGACCCGGTCTCCGACGGCGACGCCACCTGGCGGCGGATGAACAACCCCGTCAGCGGGCCGACGTTCACCATCGCGGGCGCCACCTGGAAGGCCCCGGCGGGCGCCTACCAGTTCAACCTGTTCCGCGAGTCGGTCACAGCCGGCGGTGACGCCAAGGGCGACGCCAACCGCGACGGCGACACCACCGACGTCTGGGGCGTGCTCTACGACGCGGCCGCCGGAACCGTCCGGGTCGACCTGAACAACAACAACGACTTCTCCGACGACGCGGCGATGAAGCCGTACAAGGACGGCTATCAGGTCGGGTACTTCGGCACCGACAACCCGGCCACCGACGTCGCCGAGCGCCAGCCGTTCGTCGTCGAGATCCGCAAGGACGTCGTCTACGACGCCGCGGGCAGCAAGGCCGACTACGTCAACATCGGCGTCATCGAGTCCGAGCACGGCACGCACGTCGCCGGCATCACCGCCGCCAACGGCCTGTTCGGCGGCAAGATGAACGGCGCGGCCCCGGGCGCGAAGCTCGTCTCCTCGCGCGCCTGCACCTGGACCGGTGGCTGCACCAACGTGGCGCTGACCGAGGGCATGATCGACCTCGTCGTCAACCGCGGCGTCGACATCGTCAACATGTCGATCGGCGGCCTGCCCGCGCTCAACGACGGCAACAACGCGCGCGCCGAGCTCTACACGCGTCTCATCGACACCTACGGCGTCCAGCTGGTGATCTCCGCGGGCAACTCCGGCCCCGGCGCGAACACCATCGGCGACCCGGGCCTGGCCGACAAGGTCATCTCCGTCGGCGCGACCATCTCCAAGGCGACCTGGGCCGCCAACTACGGCTCGGCCGTGGAGAAGAAGTACGCGATGATGCCCTTCTCCTCGCGCGGTCCGCGTGAGGACGGCGGCTTCACGCCGACCCTGTCCGCCCCCGGTGCGGCCATCAACACCACCCAGACCTGGCTGCCGGGCTCCCCGGTCGCCGAGGCGGGCTACTCGCTGCCGGCCGGCTACTCGATGCTCCAGGGCACCTCGATGGCCTCCCCGCAGGCCGCGGGCGCGTCCGCGCTGCTGATCTCGGCCGCCAAGCAGAAGCACATCGCGCTCACCCCGGCCACCCTGCGCACCGCCCTGACCTCGACCGCCGACCACATCAAGGGTGTGCAGGCGTACGAGGAGGGCGCGGGCCTCATCGACATCGTGGACGCCTGGGACGCCATCAAGGACGGCGCCACCGCCCACGACTACACCGTGAAGGCCCCGGTCGACACCGCGATCGACCAGCTGCTGAAGACCCCGGGCTTCGGCACCGGTCTCTACGACCGCGAGGGCGGCCTGAAGGCCGGCCAGAAGAAGACGTACGACGTCACCATCACCCGTACGTCCGGCGCGGACAAGGCGCTCCGCCACGAGGTGTACTTCGAGAACAACGCCGGTGGCACCTTCCGGATCCTCGGCAAGGACGACATCCGGCTCCCGCTGAACCAGCCGGTGACCGTCAAGGTCCAGGCGCAGCCGAGGTCCGCGGGTCTCAAGAGCGCGATCCTGGTCGTCGACGACCCGAGGACCGAGGGCGTCGACCAGCAGATCCTGAGCACGGTCGTGGTCTCCGCGCCGGTGAAGTACACGTACTCCGCGTCGAACACCGTGCAGCGCAACAGCACCCAGTCGTACTTCGTGACCGTGCCCGCGGGCGCCAAGTCGCTGGAGGTCGCGATCGGCGGGCTCAAGGGCAAGAGCCAGACCCGCTTCATCGCCATCCACCCCTACGGCGTCCCGGTCGACAACACCAGCACCCCGTACTGCTACAACAACTACCTCGACGGCAACGGCTGCAAGCCCGACGCCCGCTCCTACGCCGACCCGCAGGCCGGTGTCTGGGAGATCGAGGTCGAGTCGCGCCGCACCTCGCCGCTGCTCGACAACCCGTACAAGCTGGACGTCGCCGTCTACGGCGCGGCCTTCGACCCGGAGACCGTGACCGTGCCCGAGGCCAAGGTCGGCACGCCGGCCACCGCCTCCTGGAAGGTGACCAACCAGTTCGCCGCGATCGACGGCAAGCTGGCCGGCGGCCCGCTCGGCTCGTCCAAGGCCGCCCGCCCGAGCATCACCGAGGGCGCCACCCAGACCAGC
Organism: Streptomyces sp. RP5T; assembly: GCF_003933965.1. GTDB lineage: Bacteria > Actinomycetota > Actinomycetes > Streptomycetales > Streptomycetaceae > Streptomyces. Next base: position 10,832 of record NZ_RSAJ01000191.1, on the reverse strand, counting down.
ACGGTCGAGGTGCCCGCGGGCGCCAAGTCGCTGGACGTCGCCATCGGCAACGTCTCCGACGTGGCCGCGGACCTGGACCTGACGGTCTACGACGCGGCCGGCACCGTGGTCGGCCAGTCCGCCGACGGTGACTCGGAGGAGGCCGTCTCGGTCGCCTCGCCGGCCGCCGGCACGTACACCATCGAGGTCGTGGGCTACTCGGTCCCGGCCGGCTCCACCGCGTACGACTACCAGGACGTGTTCTTCTCCAGCGCCCTGGGCACCGTCACCGTCTCCGACGCGCCGGTCAAGCTCGCCACCGGTGCCTCGACGACCGTCTCCGGCAGCGTCACCGCCCTGGCGCCCGCTCCGGAGGGCCGTGAGTTCTTCGGTCAGGTCAGCCTGGTCAACGCGCGCGGCACGGTCGCGGGCGTCGGCAGCGTGAAGATCGAGAAGGTCACGCCGTAACACTTCTCCGTACGGCGATCGAAGGGGCGGGCGTCCGTGAGGGCGCCCGCCCTTTGCCGTGCCTCAGCGCTCTGCCGTGCCTCAGCAGGGCATCGTGCGTGACTGGGGCAGCGAGGCGGTGATCCAGGCCCGCTCCCGGGCGATGTCCCGCTCGCCGACGGCCCAGTGGTCGGGGGCCGGCGAGCCCGCGCTCACGCCGAACAGGACCCGGGTGCCCCGGGCGAGGGGTTCGGGGAGGTCGTACTCGCTCACCACGTAGGTGAGGTGACCGAGGTTCCGGGTCTGCTTGAAGTAGCGGCTCACGTGCACGGTGACCTGGAGTTCCCCGGTGGGGAGCTGCTTGACCACGGTGACCTCGCCCTCGGCAACCGTGGTGGCGCAGGCCAGGTAGGCCGGGCTGCCGAAGCGGACGCCCGCCTCCGCCTTGGAGGCCGAGTCGGCGCTGCCGCCCGAGGTGAGGTCGCTCGCGCCGTTGTGCCCGAGGAGCCAGCCGAGCCCCGTGACGACACTCGCGACGGCGGCCACCGCGAGGGTGCCGAAGGCCAGCACGCGGACCCGGTGGCGAGCCGGGGAGGGCCGCGGCCGCACGGGCGCGGAGGGCGCGGGCGGCGGTTCGGCGAGCACCTCGCCGAGGATCCCGAGCTGCTCCCTCAGCAGCCCGATGTCGGCCTCGGCCGCCCGGTACTCGGCGAGGAACGCGTCGTCCCGGCGGACCTGGTCGCCGGGCTTCTCCCCGGTGATGGCGGCCATCAGCGCGTCGCTGTCGTACGTCTCGCTGTCGTACGTCTCGTTCTCGGCGCTCATGTCACACCACCTCGTCCTCGTGCAGGCGGGTGCGCAGAGCCCGCACCGCCGTGTGCAGGCGGCTCTTGACCGTGCCCTCCGGAACGCCCAGCTCCTGGGCGATCGAGCGCACCGGCAGGTCGGCGAAGAACCGCAGCACCAGGACCTGGCGCTGCTGGTCGGGCAGCTCGTCCAGGCCCTGGGCGACGGCCAGGGAGAGCACGCTGGTGTCCTCCCCCGAGGGGTGCTCGTGCTGCCTGAGCGCGGCCAGGCGCTCCCCCAGCCGCTCCTGGCGCTTCTTGGCCCGGTGCCAGTCCATGGCGAGGTTGGAGGCGACGACGGCCGCCCACGCGGAGACGTCCCGCGGCGCGTCGTACCCCTTCGCCGCCCGCTCCAGCAACCGCAGGCGGACCTGCTGCACCCCGTCCGGCAGGTCCGCCTGCGGTACTCCGCCGAGCGCGAGCACGGCCCGCACCCGGCGTTCCTGTGCCGCGTCCAGTGGGTCCCCCTGCTGTTCCCCCTGGCCACGGCGGGCGATTCTGCGCAGCACAGACACCCTCCCCTCACCGCGTTTCTCCTACGACGCCGTAGGGGGCGGAAACGTTCAGAGGCGTACGTCACACCCGGCGCGCGGCGCCGCACGGCTTACGGCAGGACGTGACCGTAGGGCGATTTTCTCCAGCTCAGGAGGGGTGCGGCCACAGTTCCGCAACCGTTGATCACCGTGCGGCGTCCCAGCCCTCGGGCATGGAGGGCAAAGAATTGGACAGGCTGACCCCGGTCGGCCGCATGATGGAAAAGCCGCAGACACATCCAGGACACGCAGAAGGAGTCACCGTGAGGGTCGGAATCGTCGGAGCCACCGGGCAGGTCGGCACGGTCATGCGCGGGATCCTCAAGGAGCGGAACTTCCCGGTCACGGAGCTGCGCCTGTTCGCCTCCGCGCGCTCGGCGGGCTCGGTCCTGGACGGCGTGACGGTGGAGGACGCGGCGACGGCCGACTACACCGGCCTGGACATCGTGCTGTTCTCGGCGGGCGGCGCGACGTCGAAGGCGCTGGCCGAGAAGGTCGCCTCGCAGGGCGCGGTCGTGATCGACAACTCCTCCGCCTGGCGCAAGGACCCCGAGGTCCCGCTGGTCGTCTCCGAGGTGAACCCGCACGCCATCGCGGACCGCCCCAAGGGCATCATCGCCAACCCGAACTGCACCACGATGGCCGCGATGCCGGTCCTGAAGGTGCTGGACGCGGAGGCGGGCCTCCAGACGCTGATCGCCACCACCTACCAGGCGGTGTCCGGCTCGGGCCTCGCGGGCGTGGCGGAGCTGCACGGCCAGGTGCAGAAGGTCGCCGCCGAGGCGGACAAGCTCACCCACGACGGCTCGGCGGTCGACTTCCCCGAGCCGCAGGTCTACAAGCGGCCCATCGCCTTCAACGTCCTGCCCTTCGCCGGCAACCTCGTCGACGACGGCCTGAACGAGACCGACGAGGAGCAGAAGCTCCGCAACGAGTCCCGCAAGATCCTGGAGCTCCCCGAGCTGAAGGTCTCCGGCACCTGTGTGCGCGTACCGGTCTTCTCCGGGCACTCCCTCCAGGTCAACGCCCGCTTCGCCCGGCCCATCTCCCCCGAGCGCGCTACGGAGATCCTGGCGGGCGCCCCCGGCGTGACCCTCTCCGACATCCCGACCCCGCTGCAGGCCGCCGGCCAGGACGCCTCCTTCGTCGGCCGCATCCGCCGCGACGAGACGGTGGACAACGGCCTCGCCCTGTTCATCTCCAACGACAACCTCCGCAAGGGCGCCGCGCTGAACGCGGTCCAGATCGCGGAACTGGTGGCGGCGGAGCTCAAGGGCTAGGACCTCCTGACCTCGTAGAGGAAACAGCCGTACTCGACGGCCCGGACGTGGACCAGTGCCACGGACGGGTCGTCGAACGCGTTTCGGAAGGCGGCGTCGTCGAGTGTCCCGACCAGCTCTCCGCCGAGGATGTGCCCGTCGGCGGAGTAGCGGCGGACAGTCCGGTGGGCGTTCGCGAAGGGGTACCCCTCGCGCCCGTCCGGCCCCGCGCACTCCTCGGCATGGAGGAAGACCGGGCCCTGTTCGTCGTACGCCCCGGGCTCGGCGCCGGTCTCGGCCGCCCAGCGGCGCAGGGGTGCGTAGGAGACCAGCGCGATCCGCTCTCCCGGCGCGCTGCGGCGCAGACAGCAGCGGAGCGGGGCGCCGCCCTCCTCGTCGGTGAAGGGTGACAGGGGGCGGCCGGAGTCGTCGGCGGTGCGGAGTTCCTTCAGGGCGGCGGGAGTGACGGGGCGTGCGCGGTAGGTCGTCATGGGCCCAGGCTGGCGAGGCCGGGCACGGATGACCGGCGGAAACCGGACGTGGCGCTCCCGAAACCGCAGGGTAATCCCCCGATCCGTGGGAGGCCTTTCGTGGAAGGATGACCGAACCGCCGAACCTACTCATATCGAGGAAACAAGGAGATGACCGCGTGCCTGGCACAAACCTGACCCGCGAAGAGGCTCAGCAGCGGGCGAAGCTGCTCAGCGTCGAGTCCTACGAGATCGATCTCGACCTCTCCGGCGCGCAGGAGGGCGGTACCTACCGGTCCGTGACCACGGTGCGCTTCGATGTCGCCGGTGGGGGCACCTCCCGCTCGAGCGAAGCCGAGAGTGGGGGAGGCGCCGAGTCCTTCATCGACCTGGTGGCCCCCACGGTCCACGAGGTCACGCTGAACGGTGACGCGCTCGACCCGGCGGAGGTCTTCGCGGACTCCCGTATCGCCCTGCCGGGCCTGCTGGAGGGCCGCAACATCCTGCGGGTCGTCGCCGACGCCGCGTACACCAACACCGGTGAGGGCCTGCACCGCTTCGTCGACCCGGTCGACCAGCAGGCCTATCTGTACACGCAGTTCGAGGTGCCGGACGCCCGCCGCGTCTTCGCCTCCTTCGAGCAGCCCGACCTCAAGGCCACCTTCCAGTTCACCGTGAAGGCGCCGACCGGCTGGACCGTCATCTCCAACTCCCCGACGCCCGAGCCGAAGGACGACGTCTGGGTCTTCGAGCCGACCCCGCGGATCTCGTCGTACATCACGGCCCTGATCGTCGGCCCGTACCACTCCGTGCACAGCGTGTACGAGAAGGACGGCCAGTCCGTGCCGCTGGGCATCTACTGCCGTCCCTCGCTCGCCGAACACCTCGACTCCGACGCCATCTTCGAGGTCACCCGGCAGGGCTTCGACTGGTTCCAGGAGAAGTTCGACTACGCGTACCCGTTCAAGAAGTACGACCAGTTGTTCGTCCCGGAGTTCAACGCGGGCGCGATGGAGAACGCCGGCGCGGTGACCATCCGCGACCAGTACGTCTTCCGGTCCAAGGTGACCGACGCCGCGTACGAGATGCGCGCCGAGACCATCCTGCACGAGCTGGCCCACATGTGGTTCGGCGACCTCGTGACCATGGAGTGGTGGAACGACCTGTGGCTGAACGAGTCGTTCGCCACCTACACCTCCATCGCCTGCCAGGCGTACGCCCCGGAGAGCCGGTGGCCGCACTCCTGGACCACGTTCGCCAACTCCATGAAGACGTGGGCGTACCGCCAGGACCAGCTGCCGTCCACGCACCCGATCATGGCCGAGATCCGCGACCTGGACGACGTGCTGGTCAACTTCGACGGCATCACGTACGCCAAGGGCGCCTCCGTCCTCAAGCAGCTCGTCGCCTACGTCGGCATGGACGAGTTCTTCGGCGGTGTGCAGGCGTACTTCAAGCGCCACGCGTACGGCAACACCCGCCTGTCCGACCTGCTGGGCGCGCTGGAGGAGACCTCCGGCCGCGACCTGAAGAACTGGTCGGAGAAATGGCTCCAGACGGCCGGCATCAACATCCTGCGCCCGGAGATCGAGACCGACGGCAACGGTGTCATCACCTCCTTCGCCATCCGCCAGGAGGCCCCGGCGCTGCCCGCCGGCGCGAAGGGCGAGCCGACGCTGCGTCCGCACCGCATCGCCGTCGGCCTGTACGAACGGGACGACGCCAGCGGCAAGCTGGTCCGTGACGAGCGGATCGAGCTGGACGTGGACGGCGAGCTGACGGCGGTACCGCAGCTGGTCGGCAAGCGCCGTCCGGCGGTCGTGCTGCTCAACGACGACGACCTGTCGTACGCCAAGGTCCGCCTCGACGAGCAGTCGCTGGCCTTCGTGACCGAGCACCTGGGCGACTTCGAGTCGTCCCTGCCGAGGGCGCTGTGCTGGGCGTCGGCGTGGGACATGACGAGGGACGCGGAGCTCGCGACCCGCGACTACCTCTCGCTGGTCCTCTCCGGGATCGGCAAGGAGTCCGACATCGGTGTCGTGCAGTCGCTGCACCGGCAGGTGAAGCTGGCGATCGAGCTGTACGCCGCCCCCACCGCGCGTGAGGCCCTGCTGAGCCGCTGGACCGACGCGACGCTGGCCCACCTGCGGTCCGCGGCGGCCGGCAGCGACCACCAGCTGGCCTGGGCGCGGGCGTTCGCGGCTACGGCCCGTACGCCGGAGCAGCTGGACCTCCTGGAGGGGCTGCTCGACGGGTCGCAGGTCGTCGAGGGCCTGGCCGTCGACACCGAGCTGCGCTGGGCGTTCGTGCAGCGGCTGGCGTCCGTGGGCCGCTACGACGAGTCGGAGATCGCGAGCGAGTACGAGCGGGACAAGACCGCGGCCGGTGAGCGCCACGCGGCCACCGCGCGTGCCTCGCGGCCGACCGAGGAGGCGAAGGCGGAGGCCTGGGCGCAGGTCGTCGAGTCCGACAAGCTGCCGAACGCCGTGCAGGAGGCCGTCATCGGCGGGTTCGTGCAGACCGACCAGCGGGAGCTGCTCGCGCCGTACGCGGAGCGGTACTTCGAGGTGGTCAAGGGCATCTGGGAGTCCCGTTCCCACGAGATCGCGCAGCAGATCGCGGTCGGCCTCTACCCCTCGCTCCAGGTCTCGCAGGAGACCCTGGACAGGACGGACGCCTGGCTCGCCTCGGCCGAGCCGAACGCAGCCCTGCGCAGGCTCGTCTCCGAGTCCCGCGCGGGCGTGGAGCGCGCGCTGAAGGCCCAGACGGCGGACGCACAGGCGGCACAGTAGGACGAGAGGGCGGGTCCCCCGGCCACCCTGCGGAGACGAGCGCCCGGCATCCCGACGGAAACGGGTGCCCCGGCACCCCGACCGAGACGGGCGCCCCGGCATCCCGACGGAGACGGGTGCCCCGGCATCCCGACCGAGACGGGCGCCCCGGCACCCCGACCGAGACGGGCGCCCCGGCACCCCGACGGAGACGGGCGCCCCGGCATCCCGACGGAGACGGGTGCCCGGCATCCAGCGGGAGGCCGGGGGCCGGCGGACCGCGGGAGGCTGGGGGCCTGGCAGACCGGCGACGGCAGGCCGGGGCCCGGCGGCCGACGGGAAACCGGTGACCCCAGCAGCCGACGGAAGGCCGGTGGGCCGGTGGGCCGGGAAACCGGTGGGCCGGTGACTCCGCTGCTGGCAGGAAGCTGGTGCGCCTACGGGAGCCCCGTGGCTCAGGTCAGCCGTCCTCCGTGCAGGCCAGCCGGGCCGTGTTCAGCATCGTCCGTACATGCAGGCCGGTCTGCGTGGCCACCGGTACCCAGCGCAGGTCGTACGTCTTCTCCAGTTCCTGGCTCCACTCGCGCACCAGGTCGTCGAGGATCTCGGTGACCCGGGGGTCGGTGCGGGCCAGGGCCCGGCTCGCCATGGCCGCCACCCTGAGCGGGATGCGGCGGGCCGAGATCCCCCGGGTCGCGAAGTGCCCGTGGAACAGCCCGGGTTCCTCCGCGGCCCAGCTCGCGACGATCGACGGGGCCACGTCCAGGAGTTCCCGCGCGGCGTCCCGCAGCGGCGCCAGATCCTCCGGTACGGACGTGTCGAGCCGTGTCCCGAGGACGGCCGCGAGGTCGCGGGTCCGGCCCAGTAGCACCTCCCCCAGCCGGGCGGCCTCGCGGTCCGGGTCGGTGACGGGCCGGGCGTCGCTCACCGAGGGCACGGCCCAGGCGGGGGTCTCGATCAGGGTGGTCAGCGTGCCGTGGCGGCGGGGATGGAACCAGGTGCTCGCGGCGACGTAACCGCTCGGGTCGCGTTCGCCCTCGCCGTGGCCGTCGGGCAGCACCAGGACACCTGGCGGGTCGAGCCGCCAGTCGGGGCCGTCGACGGGATCCCGGTCGACGGGCACGCGCAGCCGCGCCGCCGTCCGCCGGAAGGCCTCCGCGGCGCCGGGCACCTCCCGCGTCATCATCACGAAGGCACCGCCGAACTCGATGCCGTGCAGGGTGAACTGGGCGACCGGCCGCAGCTCGTCGAGAAGCCGGACCAGCGCGGCCGACTCGGGCAGCGGCTGTCCGGGCGGCACCGGCAGGGACTCCGGCTGGCACGCGAACGCGGGCCGGTAGAAGTGCCGGTGACACTCCGTCAGCGACGGCTCGGGCTCCTCCGGCTGCCAGCCGTGCGCGAGGTGCGCCCCGTCGGGGTCGAGGCAGAGCAGGAAGTGCCAGGTGCAGCCGAGTTCCCCGAGCAGCCGGGGCCGGCGGGCGAAGAGCGCGGCGAGCCGCAACGCCGAGGCGCCGCCCACCGGTTCGTTGGCGTGGGCCCCTGCGACCGCGAGGATGTGCCGCTCACCGTGTCCGGCGGACAGCAGCCACAGCGGACGCCCCGCCCGGCTCCGTCCGACCCGGCTCAACCGCAGCAGACCGGGGGCGGCACGGACCAGCGTGCGGGCCCTTCGCTCCAGTTCGTCGACTGCCGGATAGAGCGAAGTCCGCACGCCGGTCCTCCCGCGCTGGTGATCCGATCAAGCACCCTGGGAATTACTGTCCCCAGTGGTCTCTTTCTTGTCCAGCGGGCGAATGACGATCTTGACAGGCATGTGCGCTCCTCTCAGCTGCCGCCGTTGCCGCCGCTGTCCCCCGTGGTCTCCTTCTTGTCCAAGGGGCGGATCACGATCTTTGTCGGCATCTCAACTCCTCGTCTTCGTACAGGATTTGACCTTTCCGAAGCGATCGCTGACCGCTCTTGTCAAGGCTGTGCCGAGGGAGTCAGAGTGTCAAGGAGGTGTGCGTGTGACGGGTAGGGGGCCCTGATGACGGAGGCGACGTCGGTGACGGTCGAGGCGTTCCGGCGGCCCCGGATCAAGCCCGAGCACCGCGCCTACCGCACGGTCGACGGCAACGTCCGTGTCGGCAGCGTGATCCACGGCATCGGCGCGGAGATCGCGGACCCACAGGGCTGGGTGTGGACGCTCGTCGAGGCGATGGACGGGACACGGGGGCCCGCGGAGGTGGTCGCCGAGGTGCTGGGCGCGCACCCCGAGCTGTCCGGCGCGGACGCCCGCCAGGCGATGGCGGACCTGCTGACCGCCGGTTTCGTGGACGACGCGGGGGCACCCGTGCCGGTGCCGCCCCGCGAGGAGGACCGCTACAGCCGCGGTGTCCCGCTGCTCCGCTGGATGGACCTCTCCCCCCGTACCGGCCCCTGGGACGCCCAGCTCCGCCTGCGTGCGGCCCGGGTCCTGCTGGTCGGTGTCGGCGGCACGGGCGGCCACGCGGCGCAGTCCCTGGTCGCGTCCGGCGTGGGCCACGTCCACTGCGTCGACCCGGACGTGGTCGAGCTCTCCAACCTCAACCGCCAGCCCCTGTACCGCGAGTCCGACCTCGGCCGGCCGAAGGTGGAGGCGGCGGTGGCGACCCTGCGGGCCCTGAACTCGGATGTGACGGTGACCGGGGAGCGGAGGGAGGTGCGGGGGCCGGAGGATTTCACGGAGCTGGTGACCGCCGGTGGGCCGGACTCCCCGGCAGTCGGCGCCTACGACCTCCTCGTCCTCGCCGCCGACCGGCCCGACGAGATCCGCCGGTGGGCCAACCGGGCGTGTCTGGCCGCCGGGGTGCCGTGGGTCGACGCCGGGTACCGGGGGCCTCTCGTGACCGCCGGGGTGTACGTGCCCGGACAGGGGGCGTGCTGGGAGTGCCTGCGGGAGGGGGAGATCGCCCGGCGGGATCTGCGGCTCGGGCCGGGTCAGGATCCGGAGTCGGCCTCGCCCCGGATGCCGTGGAACCCGGCGAGCGCGGTCACCGCCGGGCTCTCGGGGGCGCTCCTCGCGCACGCCGCCCTCGCCCTGCTGACCGGGGTCCCCGCGATGGAGCCGGGGTTCCGCTTCGGGGTGAACCTCATGCTCCCCGGTGACCCCGTCCACCAGCGCACACCCCGCCACCTGGACTGCCCGGCGTGCGGGGAGCGTGTGTGAGACGGGTACGGCTGCACGCGCTGGACTCCCGCCCCGACGGCGACGAGTGGATCGTGGGCCGCAGGGCGACCGGCCGTTTCGTCGCCCTGCCCGAGGTGGGCAAACAGGCCCTCGACCTGCTCGACGAGGGCCTGACCCCGGCCGAGGTCGGCGAGCGGCTCCGCGTCCGCACCGGCGACGACATCGACGTGCCGGACTTCGTGGCGGCCCTGCTGGACCTCGGGTTCGTCGCGGAGGTCGACGGCCGCGCGGTCGAGCAGGAGCCGCCGCCGGCACCGACGTTGGCGTGGATACGGCCCCGTCATGTGCGCTGGCTGCTGAGTCCCGCCGTCCCGGTCGCGGTCGTCCTCCTCCTCGCGCTCACGCTGCTCGCCCGGCCGCCCGTACCCCTCGACTACCGCACTCTGCTGTGGAGTTCGCACGGCAGCGCGGTCCTCGCCCTCGGCGCGGGCGTCGGCTGGAGCCTGCTGCTGCTCCACGAGTGCGCCCACCTGCTGACGGCCCGCGCGACCGGCGTGGCGGGCCGGATGCGGCTCGGCACCCGGCTGCAGTTCCTGGTCATGCAGACGGACATCAGCGGCATCGAACTCGCCCCGCGCCGCCACCGGTTGACCGCCTACCTGGCCGGCATCGCGACCAACCTGACCGCCGCTTCCCTGGCCGCCCTCGCCGCGGGTGCCACGAGCGGCACACCCCGCCGGGTCCTGGCCGCCGTGGCGCTGCTCGCCCTGCTCCCGCTGCCCTTCCAGCTCATGGTCTTCATGCGGACGGACCTCTACTTCGTCCTCCAGGACCTCACCCGCTGCCGTGACCTGTTCGGGGACGGGGTGGCGTACACGAGGTACCGGGCCCGGCGTCTGCTGCGGCGCCGGGGCCGTCGTACCGACGAGGCGGACCCCAGCCTCGGACTGCCCGCGCACGAGCGCCGGGCCGTGCGCGCGTACAGCGTGGTGCTGGTCCTCGGCACCACGCTGTGCCTCGCGTTCTTCGCCGCCGTCACTCTGCCCGCGGATCTCACGCTGTTCGCCCGCGCCGTCGTCAAGTCGGCGTCGGGAAAGTCGGCTTGGGACCGGCTGGACGGGATCGCCGTCGTCGTCGCGCTCGGCGGGCTGCACGGCCTGTGGCTGCGCACGTGGTGGCGGGGCAGCAGGCTCAGCCGGCGACCATCCCGCCGGTGGCGTTGACGAACGTGCCGGTGATGCCGCCCGCGTGGTCGGAGGCGAGGAACACGGCCGTGGCGGCGACCTCGGCGAGGGTGGGGTTGCGGCGGGTCATGCGCATCCCGGCGAGCTGGTCGACGATGCCCTGGACGGCGCTCTCGTCGATCGCCGGGTTGACCGC
>NZ_RSAJ01000190.1 GCF_003933965.1 Streptomyces sp. RP5T | reverse complement strand
GACCGGCACCTGCGGAGGAGATGACCCGGAGATGTCCCTGATGTCCTGCCGGAGCATGGCCCGGTGGGGGTCGGGAGGTGCAGGATGGATAGGGACGAAGCGGCACGCTGCCGATCGAGCCACGCCTGGAGGGCCGGATGATTGCCGAGACCGTCTGTTCCGCCGTCGCCGCGGCCGGCCTGGGCATCGCGGCGGTCACCGCGTACCGGAAGCGTTTTCTCGCCGCTACCCGGATCGCCGCCTACTCCCTGGTCCCGCTCGGTCTGGTGATGACCGGTGTCGTCGACTGGCTCGCGGACACCGCCTTCAGCCCGACCGCCTGGGCGGGCTTCGTGGTGCTGGGCGTGTCGTGGGTGCTGTTCTCCACCACGCGCATGGTGGAGCGCCGCCGCGGCGGCACCCGCAAGGAGCGCCGGGCGGCCCGTGCCGCCGGGCAGGACGCGGTGGCCCCCACGGCCTCCGCGCCCTCCCTCGGTCCGGCCGCGCGCACCCCGGCGAACCGCCCCGCGGGCAAGCCCAGGACCACCGAGCCCGCCGGGGACGACTTCAGCGACATCGAGGCGATCCTCAAGAAGCACGGCATATGACGGTCTCGTGAGGAACTGAAACGTTCGCAGGGGGATCCGAGCCGGCCCGTAAGCGATCACGAGTCGAAACGGACATCACGGAATCCGGCGAACTACCGCTCATTCCGTGCGTGTTGATCGCGTCGGGGGCGCCGACTGCGCCATCATCGCCGCGAGATGCTGGACACCAAACAGAGCGATACCGCGCCGCCTCAGGACGAGCCGCGTGGATGCCTCTTCGCCCTTTCCCAGCCACCGCTGATGATCTTCCTTGCGGTGATCGGGTGTCTGCTGCTCATGGCTGCGCTGCACGACCTGCTGCTGCTCTGAGCCGTACCCGTGGGTCCCCGGCGTCACCCGCCGGGGACCACGTCGGCACTCCGGCCCGCTCTCAGCCCGCGGCCTCTTTGCGGCGCGCCCGGTAGGCGGCCACATGCAGACGGTTTCCGCAGGTCCGGCTGTCGCAGTAGCGCCGGGAGCGGTTGCGGGACAGGTCCACGAAGGCCCGTCGGCAGTCGGGCGCCTCGCAGCGCCGCAGCCGTTCCTGCTCCCCGGCCACCACGAAGAACGCCAGCGCCATCCCGCAGTCGGCCGCCAGGTGGTCGGCGACGGAGGCGCCCGGCGCGAAGTAGTGCACATGCCAGTCGTAGCCGTCGTGGTCGGTGAGCTGGGGCGTGGTGCCCGCGGCGGCGACCAGCTCGTTGATCAGCGCGGCGGCGGCCCGGGCGTCCGGGGCCGCGAAGACCGAGGCGAACCGGCCGCGGATCTTGCGCACGGCCGACAGGTCGAACTCCGAGAGCACCCCGACGTCACTGATCTCGTGGTTTCGTACGAAATCCTCGAGTGCTCCCACATCCGGCAGCGCGTCCGGCGACGCGTCGTCCTCCGGTGCGGTGTTCACCAGATCGACCACGGTGTCGAGGGCGCACCGGGTGTCGTGGGTGATCAGCACGATTCGCTCCCTGGCCTGGGGGTCGGGCGAACGCCCGCCGATGCTGGCCGATGGTAACGGCTCGCCGGGCCCCGGTGCCCGGTCGCACGACAGGCGCCGTGGCTGCGGAGCGCTCCGCAGCCACGACGCCTGTCGTTCCCTATGCGGTTGTACCGGCCCGAGCCGTCTCCCCGAGTGGACGGCGCCGGGCGGCTCTGTGGGGCCTCGACCTAGCTTTCCGCCAGGATGTGCGAGAGCTCCTGATCCAGATCGAAGTGGCGGTGCTCCGTGCCCGGGGGCACGGCGGCGTCCGTCCGCTTCAGGAACGACTCCAGGGCCCGCGCCGGGGCCTCGAGCAGTGCCTCGCCCTCCGGGGAGCTCAGGGCGATGCACACGACGCCCTGACCATGACTGCGCGACGGCCAGACTCGGACGTCGCCGGTTCCGGTGGGCCGGTGGAGGCCCTCCGCGAGGAGGTCGCGGGCGAACACCCACTCGACGGTCTCCTCGGCTCCGGTGTGGAAGGTGGCGTGCACGGCGTAGGGGTCGGCCGTGTCGTACCGCAGGCCTGCGGGGACAGGCAGGGAGGACTCGCTCGACACAACGAGGCGCAGGTGCAGCTCGCAGCTGACCGTGGTGTTCATAAGCGCCAGGGCCTTTCGCTCAGTGTGCGCTCGGGGATTCGCACGTCGGCGAAATCGACATGCCACCTACGGTGCCGTTGTAAACCCCTCTGAGTGTTTTGCGTGCCTTTACGTAACTCTTCCGGCCGAGGGTCCCTTGGGGTGGTACGACCATTCCGGTGACCGGTTTCTCTCCGGTAGGGTTCGGCTGTATGAATACGGGGAGTGACGAGCCGCGCGAGATTGCCGTGGCATCCGACGAGCAGGCCGGCGAGAAGGTGGACGAGGCGCCCGACGAGCAGGGGCTCGGCTCCAGGGCGCCGGAATTCATCAAGTCGCGGCGGCTGCTGCACCTGAGCTGGCAGGTCCTGGTCTTCGTGATCGGCCTCGCGGTCGTGGTCGCCGGCATCATCATGCTGCCGCTGCCGGGACCGGGCTGGGTCGTGATCTTCGGCGGTATGGCGATCTGGGCGACCGAGTTCGTCTGGGCCCAGCTCGTGCTCCGCTGGACCAAGCGCAAGGTGACCGAGGCGGCCCAGCGCGCCCTCGATCCCAAGGTGCGCCGGCGCAACATCATCCTGACCTCGATCGGCCTGGTGATCATCGGCGTGATCCTCGGGGTCTACCTCTGGAAGTTCGGTTTCGAGATGCCCTGGAACATCAAGGACCAGTGAGCCGAGCGGGGGTGCCGGGGCTGTCACCGCTGGTCACAGGCACCCCCTGACATGGGGTAATGTTCTTCCTGCGTCCGGGCGATTAGCTCAGTGGGAGAGCGCTTCGTTCACACCGAAGAGGTCACTGGTTCGAACCCAGTATCGCCCACCCGGACCGACGGCCCGCCCGCGAGATCGCGGACGGGCCGTCGGCGTGTGCGCCTACCGGTGCGGAGCGCGGGAGCGGTCGGCTCCGCTTCCGTGACGGCCCGCAGTGGACCTCGCCGCCGCCCGTCCTTTTTCGGCCGCCCGCCGAACCCGTACGACGGCCTGCGCCGTGTTCGATCGGTCGATCCTGCGTCTCCCACCTGGGGCGTCGTCAGTGTGTCGGCGCCGGAAGCCGGTTGGAGGCGCTCCGCGTTCTCACCGTGCTCTCAATAAATTCCTGTCCGAATCATTGACGCACCTCCGGGGCCTCCGTACCTTGTGCCAGCAAGCGCTTACTTGAAACGATTCATGCAGGCGGCGACGCTGCGGGGAGGGGCCCGACTGTGGGAACCAACAGGAATGTCGAGAGGCGAACGATCCTGAAGGCGGCCGGGGCTACAGCGGCGACGCTGGGGCTGGCCGCGACGACGGGGTGCGGTGGTGACAGCGGCACTTCGGGAGACGGAACCGTGACGCTGCGTTACGCGTGGTGGGGCGGCGAGCCGCGCACCATCGCCATCAAGAAGACGATCGCGCTCTTCGAGAAGAAGTACCCGAAGATCAAGATCAAGCCTGAATTCACCGACTACGCGGCGTTCTGGGAGAAGTTCCAGACCCAGGCCTCCGGTGGTAATCCGCCGGACGTTTTCCAGAATGCGGTGGGTTTCCTGCGCAAGTACGACAAGCGCGGTGTTCTGCTGGATCTCAAGCAGCAGGCGGACGCCGGGAATCTGAGCCTGGACAACTTCCGCAACGGCGTTCTGGCGAACGGTCAGGTCGACGGCAAGCAGCTCGGCGTTCCGGTAGGCGCCAACACCATGTCGCTCGTCATCGACCTCAAGGCCTTCAAGAAGGCGGGCGTGGAAGCGAAGTTCGGCTGGACCTGGGACGAGTACTTCGAGGCGCTCCAGACCGTCCAGGACAAGCTGAAGATCGCCGGCGACACCGGCTACTTCGGCATCATGTACCTCTACGACCTGTACCTGCGCCAGAACGGCAAGGCGTTCTTCACCGACTCCGATCTCGGCTTCACCCAGGACGACCTGACGCAGTGGTGGACGGACGGCTACAAGCGCGTCAAGTCCGGCCTCGTCGCCGACCCCAAGAAGATCGAGCAGGTCGCGCCCAAGTCCGGCCTCTCGGCGGGCCTCGCCGCCTCCGAGTTCACCTGGGACAACTTCTCCATCCGCTACGAGGGCGAGGGCGAGTCGGACTACGGGCTCGCGCCGATCCCCACCACGGACGGGAAGAACACCGGTCAGTACCTCGGTTCGCTGATGCTCAGCGCCTTCTCCGGGACCAAGCACCCCAAGGAGGCCGCCCAGTTCATCTCCTTCATGGTCCACGACCCCGAGGTCGGCAAGATCATGGGGTACGACCGCGGCATCCTCGCCACCACCGAGCAGTACGACGCGTTCAAGCCCACCGACCCCAACAACAAGGGTGTCGCGGCCTACGAGGACGAGGTCGCCAAGGCCGGGGTGCTCGGGAAGATCACCCCGCACCCGTCCGGCGCCGATGTCATCGAGGCGGCGTTCCTGCGCCTCGGCGGTGAGGTCGCCCAGGGCAAGTCCAAGCCGGCCGACGCCGCCAAGTCGCTGTTCAGCGAGGCCAAGGCCGCGTTCGCGGGCTGAGGGGACGTACCACCATGACGCTCGTCAAGGAAGCGCCCGTGCGCCCGGCCGGGAAGCGGCCCGCCGCTCCCGCCGCCGGGCGGCGCGGGCGGCGCCGCGAGAACCTCGCCGGCTATCTCTTCATGTCGCCGTGGATCGCGGGATTCCTGCTGCTCACGGCGGGGCCGATGATCGCGTCGCTGTACTACGCGTTCACCCGGTACAACCTGTTCACCCCGCCCGAGTGGGTGGGCTTCGACAACTTCACGACGATGTTCCAGGACCCGCGCTGGCAGAAGTCGGTGGAGGTCACGCTCAAGTACGTCGTCGTGGCCACCCCGCTGAAGCTGCTGCTCGCTCTCGGCGTCGCGCTGCTGCTCGTGCAGAGCCGGCGCGGGCAGGGCCTGTACCGGGCCGCCTTCTACATGCCCTCCCTCATCGGCGCCAGCGTCTCCGTGGGCTTCGTGTGGCGGGCGCTGTTCTCCGACGACGCGATCGTGGACCGTACCCAGAAGATCTTCGGCGTCGACGTGGGCGGCTGGATCGGCAACCCGGACTACGTCCTGTACTCCCTGGTGGCCCTGAGCATCTGGCAGTTCGGCGCGCCGATGGTGATCTTCCTGGCCGGTCTCAAGCAGGTCCCCCGGGAGCTGTACGAGGCCGCCGAGGTGGACGGGGCAGGCCCCTTCCGCAGGTTCTGGAACATCACGCTGCCGATGATTTCCCCCGTGCTGTTCTTCAACGTGCTGCTGGAGTCCATCCACGCCTTCCAGGTGTTCGGCTCCGCCTACGTCGTCTCCGACACCCGGTGCGGGCCCGCCGACGCCACCCTCGTCTACACCTGTTACCTCTACCAGAAGGGCTTCAAGGAGGCCCAGATGGGCTTCGCCGCCGCGATGGCCTGGTCGCTGGTGGTCGCGGTGGCGCTGGTCACGGCGGTCCTGTTCTGGTCGCAGAAGAAGTGGGTGCACTACGAGGAGGCCGCCAAGTGACCACTGTCAGCACCCCCGCGGTGCGCACCGCGAACGAGCGCCGGCGCACCGGATCGATCGCCTGGCACGTGGGCGCGCTCGCCGTCCTCGCGGTCGTCCTCTACCCGGTGATCTGGGTCCTCGGTGCCTCGTTCAAGCCGAGCAAGGACATCGTCGCCAGCATCGACCTGCTGCCCGCCAAGCCGGTCTGGGCGAACTTCTCCGGCCTCGCCGACGGCATCTCCGGCATCTCGATCAGCAGCTTCTTCCTGAACTCGCTGACCTACGCGGGCCTCGCGGTGGCCGGTGTGGTGCTGTCCAGCTCGCTGACCGCGTACGCCTTCGCCAAGATCCGCTTCGCCGGGCGGAACCTGCTGTTCACGCTGATGATCGGCACCCTGCTGCTGCCGTACCACGTGCTGCTCATCCCGCAGTACGTGATGTTCCGCAAGCTGGAGCTCGTGGACACGCTGGTGCCGCTGGTGGCCGGCAAGTTCCTGGCGACGGAGGCGTTCTTCGTCTTCCTGATGGTGCAGTTCATGCGCGGGCTGCCGCGCGAGCTGGACGAGGCCGCCAAGCTCGACGGCTGCGGGCACCTGAGGACGTACTGGTCGATCGTGCTGCCGCTGTGCCGCCCCGCCCTCATCACCAGCGCGATCTTCACCTTCATCAACGCGTGGAACGACTTCATGGGGCCGTTGATCTACCTCAACACCCCCTCCAAGTACACCGTCTCGCTCGGCCTGATGATGTTCCGCGACCAGGAGGGCATCTCCAACTACGGCAGCATGATCGCGATGTCGCTGGTGGCCCTGGTACCGGTCATCGCCTTCTTCATGGCCTTCCAGCGCTACCTCATCGACGGCATGGCCACGTCCGGACTGAAGTGAGGCGGTCAGCATGGCGCAAGCGCGTGTGAAGGCCCGCAGGGCGACCGTGTTCGGCGGCGAGCGCTTCGCCCTCTTCGCCGAGTCCCTGCTCACCGGTGTGTGGATCGCGGTGGCCTGTCTCGGTCTCGTCACCTACCCGGCGGCCTTCGCCGCCGGGGCACGGCATCTGCGCCGCCGCGCGGGTCACGAGGGCGGCGGCCGGCGGGAGTTCGTCGCGGACTTCCGTTCGGCCGTGCGCCGCGGGTGGCTCGTCGGGGCCGCCGGGTGGGCCGCGGCGGCCGCGGTGTGGGTGGACGTCCAGGCCGCGCGGGCCGGGATCCCCGGCGGCCCGCTGGTCGGGGCCGTCGGTCTGTTCGCGCTGCTCGGTCTTACGGTGGCCGGGCTGCGGGCGGCGGCGGTCTGGGCTCCGGGCGCCTCCTGGCGCGCGCTGCTCGCGGACGCCGTACGCCGGACCCTGCGCGATCCCGCCGGGTCCTTCCTGATCGTCGCGGGCCTCGCCGTCGTCGCCCTGTCCGCGGGGTTCGTCGCGCCGCTGGCGGTCCCGGTCCTCGGGGCTGTCGCCGCGGCGGCCGTGGCCGTGGAGGAGCGCCACCGGCGCCGCTGACGAGCGGTGCCTCTGTCATCACGGGTCGGCGCCCCGGCGTCGCACCTCTCTCTGTCATGCCCCTGACCAGCCTGTCCAGTCTGTCCATGGAAAGGAACGGCCATGTCCCCCATCCCCCGCAGGTCCCTCCTCAAGGCGGCCGCCGTCGCCGGTGCCGCAGCGCAGTTCAGCTGGGCCCTGGGAGCAAAGGCCGCGCAGGCCGCGCCCGCGACCGCCGAGGCCGACGACTCGCCCGTGACCCTGGACTGGCTGGAGGACGGCGGTCTCGGCGCCGCGCCCGGCTCCACCGTCGGGGTGCCCTGGCCCCGGGGCACCTACCAGGAAGGTCAGCGGTTCGCGGTCCAGGACGCCGACGGCAAGGCCGTGCCGGTGCAGTCCTGGCCGATCGCGTACTGGCCCGACGGCTCGCTCAAGTGGACCGCCCACGCGGTCGCCTCGGGCAACGGCAAGCTGTCGCTGACCGCCGGTGAGAGCGCCGTACCCGACAAGAAGGTCACCGTCGACCAGAGCGGCGGCACGATCACCGTCTCCACCGGGGTCATCACCGCGAAGATCGGCAAGTCGGGTGCCACCCTTATCAAGTCGGTCACCCGCGGGTCGACGGAGATCGCCAGGAACGGGCGGCTCGTGCTGATCCGCCAGCCCGAGATCGAGGACGAGGACCAGGGCTCGGTCAGAACCGAGCGCTTCGAGGGGGCCGTCTCCACGGTCACCGTCGAGCAGTCCGGGCCGGTCCGCGCGGTCGTCAGGATCGACGGCAAGCACCGCAAGGGCAGCCGGAGTTGGCTACCGTTCTCGATCCGCCTCTACTTCTACGCCGGTGCCGACTCCTTCCGCATGGTGCACACCATCACCTTCGACGGCACCCAGGAACCCGGCAAGGCGAGCGGCGACTTCATCCGCGGCATCGGCGTCCGCTTCACCGTGCCGATGCGCGACGAGGCCTACGACCGCCACATCCGCATCGGCGGCGAGGGCACCGGACTGCTGCGGGAGGCCGTCAAGGGCATCACCGGCCTGCGCCGCGACCCCGGCATCGCCGTGCAGGAGGCCCAGTACGCGGGCAAGAAGCTGCCCGACCCGTCCACCTGGGACCAGCGGGTCACCACCCGCCTCCAGTACATCCCCGAGTGGGGCGACTACACCCTCTCCCAGCTCTCCGCCGACGGCTTCACCCTGCGCAAGCGCACCAAGAAGGGGCACGGCTGGGTCGGCGCCGGCGGTGGCGGGCGGGCCTCCGGATTCGGTTACGTCGGCGGCGCGAGCGGCGGACTCTCCTTCGGACTGCGGGACTTCTGGGAGCGGCACCCCTCCCAGCTCGACATCCGGGACGCCCAGACCGACGAGGCCGAGGTCACCCTCTGGCTCTGGTCGCCCGAGGCCCAGCCCATGGACCTGCGCTTCTACCACGACGGCATGGGCCAGGACACCTTCGCCGAACAGCTCGAAGGCCTCAACATCACCTACGAGGACTACGAGCCGGAGTTCGGCACGCCCTACGGCATCGCCCGCACCTCGGAACTGCTGTTCTGGGCCAACGAGTCGACGCCGTCCCCCGAGGCCCTGGCCCAACAGGTCGAGGCCGTACGGGTGTTGCCGCAGCTCGCCGCCCCGCCCAAGCAGCTCATCAAGGCGAAGGTCTTCGGACCCGGCCTGTACTCCGAGCCGGACCGGTCCACGCCCGCCAAGGCGAGGATCGAGGACCACCTCGACTTCCTCTTCACCTACTACAAGGACCAGGTGGAGCAGCGCCGTTGGTACGGCTTCTGGGACTACGGCGACATCATGCACACCTACGACACCGTCCGGCACCAGTGGCGGTACGACATCGGCGGCTACGCCTGGGACAACTCCGAGCTGTCGCCGGACCTCTGGCTGTGGTTCGCATACATCAGGTCGGGACGCGCGGACATCTTCCGGTTCGCCGAGGCCATGACCCGGCACACCGGCGAGGTCGACGTCTACCACCTCGGCAAGTGGGCCGGGCTCGGCACCCGGCACGGCGTGCAGCACTACGCCGACAGCGCCAAGCAGCAGCGGATCGCCAACACGACGTACCGCCGCTACTACTACTTCCTCACCGCGGACGAGCGGGTCGGCGACCTCATGCACGCCAACGTCGACTCCGACGAGACGTTCCTGGTCCTGGACCCGCTGCGCAAGATCCGCACCGAGCCGTACACGCCCGACCGGCACGCCCTGTCGGTCGGCTTCGGCACGGACTGGAGCGGGCTCGTGTCGGCCTGGCTGACGGAGTGGGAGCGCAAGGGCCCCAAGTGGGAGAAGGCCAAGGCGCGCGTGCTGTCCACGATGGAGGGCATCGCCGCCCAGCCCAACGGGTTCGTACAGGGCAGCGGTCTGTACGACCTCGACACGGGCAGGTTCGCGGTCGCCTCGGCGCCGGTTGTGGGCGTCTCGCACCTGTCCGCCGTGTTCGGCCTCAACGAGCTGTGCGCCGAACTCATCGACCTCGTCGACATGCCGAAGTTCAACGAGGCGTACTTCGACTACTGCCGGTACTTCAACGCGACCAAGGCCGAGCAGGCGGCGCGGTACGGGTCCAACTTCGGGACGCTGCTGCTGTTCCAGGGCCACTCGCGGCTGGACGCGTACGCGGCCGTCAAGACCGGGGACGCGAAGCTGGCCACGCGCGCGTGGGACAAGTTCTACAACTCCGACGGGTACAAGGAGTCGGCGCCCTGGAAGACGGAGGCGCTGAGCGGGCCGGTGTCCCTGGTGGCGGGCAGCGAGGCGGCCTGGGTGTCGACGAATGACACCGCGCTCTACGGGCTTGCCGCCATCGAGAACCTGGCGCTTCTCGGGGACAAGATGCCGTCGTAGGGGGTGAGGTTGTGGGGAACTGCGCGACCGTTGTGGCCGGTCGCGCAGTTCCCCGAGCCCTCGGCGGTTTCAGTGCAGGCTTCCCAGGAAGTCCCGCATCCTTCGGACATCCCTGATGCGTCGCTCGTACGTCGCTCCCAGCGCGAGGAGCAGGAGGCCTGCAAGCGCCAGGGGAACCCAGCGGGGGAGCGCGTCCGCCACCTGGACTATGTACGGGGCCAGTTCATGGAGGGCGTCCAGGGTCAGGACCGAGCCGCCCAGGACCAAGGGGGCCTGGAGGCTGTAGCCGCCGCCCATCAGGGTGAGGGACAGCGCCGCCAGGCCCAGGAGCAGCGGGCGGGTCCAGTCGGGGTCGTCCCAGGCCATGACCAGGCTCGGCAGGAGAGTGGCGGCCAGACCCGGGCCGTACGCCGTCCAGGACGAGGTCTCCGGGAGGCGCCGCCTGCGGAGGTGGCCGACGAGCAGGGCCGGGATCGTGACCGGGACCGTGTACGCCTCGGGGATGTCGACCTCCCAGGCCGCCAGACGGACCCAGGTCGCCAGGAGGAACAGGGCGGTGGCCGCGTAGCCGAGGGGGCGGCGGTCCTCGCGGATCGCCGTGCCCGCGGTGATCACCGCGCACAGGGCCAGGACCAGGGCGAGCATCGAGGGGTCGGCGGCGGCCAGGACGACGGCCAGGAGCGCGGTCGTGGCCCCGGTCAGTTCGATCGGCAGGGTCGCGGGGGAGCCGGCCAGCCGCCAGGCCAGCAGGGCCGCGGCCGCGGGGACCGTCAGGACCAGCAGGGCCGTGTGCGGGGCCGACCAGTCCGCGGCGGCGCCGGCCGCGCAGGCCAGGGCGACGGCGTACCCGAGGGCGGTGGGTGCCGTGAGGGGCGCGGCACGCCAGGAGGCCGCCGCGAACAGCGCGACCAGGACGCACAGCGTGGTGAGGGTCGCGGGCCGGGTGGCGAGGGAGAGGAAGGCGAGGCTCACGGAGGCGACGAGCGCCGGGACCAGAGCGACGGGCCTGGCCTGCACGACAGCCGCCGCCAAGGCCCCCGCCGTCGCCGCGCCCTGGATCAACAGGCCCACGGCGTAGGGGAGTTCGAGCACGGCCGGAACGACAAGGAGCGCGCCCCAGGCCAGGCCCACGGCGGCGGTCAGGGCCCGCGGGCGCCAGGTCGTGTCGCGGACGACCAGCGCGAGGACGCCTGCCAGCGCCGCCAGGATCAGCGGGACCGTCCCGGAGTACGGCGGCCAGGTCAGGTGGGACGTCACCGCGGCGCGGGCGTCCGGCGGGGTGCCGGTCCACGCCTGCGAGGCCCAGGAGAGCGGCCCCAGCACGACCACGCCGACGACGGGCAGCGTCCACAGGAGGGACAGCGCCTGCACCGCTCCGGACGCCCACAGCAGACCCCGCCGTACCGTCTCCGGCAGCCGGGCCGGCCGCAGCACCCCCAACAGGGCGATGCCGAGAGCGAGATGAACCGGGACCGTCCACACCCCGGGCAGCACGGACCGGGCCACTCCGCCGAGGGCGGTCACCGCGAGCAGACCCGCGGTGAGGGCGAGAGCGAAGGACTGCTCCTCGCCGGGCACGCGGGTCGCCCCACGGCCGCCCCGCCATCCGGCGGTCAGCGCGATGGCGCTCGCCAGGAGGAGGAGCGCCGCCGCACGGGCGGCGGCGCTCGGGCCGGAGGCTGCCCAGGTCAGCCAGCCGGCGGCCAGGACGCCCGTGCCGCCCGTGCCGTACGCGCCGATCGCAGCGACCACACGAAGGGGTGTGGACGTCATCCGGAGCGCCACGACCGTGTCGAGAGCGGCCGTCAGCAGAAGCGCGGCCGTGACGCCGTACGCGTCGGCGTCCACGGCCACCGCCCAGAAGAACAGCGGGAGTTGGGCCGCGACCAGCGCGGCGGGGCGCGGCAGGCGCAGCTCGGACGTGTACGGCAGCAGGCTGTAGGCCGCCCAGAGCCCGGCCAGCAGGGCCGAGGCGACCGCGGTGTACGGCGCCCCGGGGGTGCGCGCGAACACGGCCCCGTGCAGCGCCACCGCGTCCAGGACCGTCAGCGCCAGACCCAGGCCCGCCACCGACTCGGCCGTCGAGCGCAGTCCGCGCCTCAGCAGCGGGAGCGGAGCGGCGAGCGTGGCCGCCGTGACCGCGCCGAGCACCAGGGAGCGGCCGGTGATTCCCATATGGCCCCAGCTGACCAGCGTGAACACCATCGCCGCGACGGTGAGCAGGACACCGCCGAGGACCAGGAGCGCGTTCTGCACGCTCGGTGCGCTCGCGTCGCGGCGCGGGGATGCGGAGGGCCTCGGGCCGGTCGGCTGCGGCGGCTGCCACTGGGGCTGGAGCGCGGCGACCAACCAGGCCCGGCGGGCCAGCAACTGGCTGCGTCGGGTGTCCAGTTGCCACAGCTCGGCGTCGATGAGCCGCAGCTCCTCGGCCGGGGGCGGGATGTGCGTCATGCCTGAAGTGTGGGCTCGGTCACGCGCCGCGACATGAGTACACGTACTCAAAACGTACTCGGATCCGATGCCAGACTCTCCCCATGGACTGGACCCGATACCGCTTCCGCAGCCTGTGGTCCCTGCCCGCCGAGCCCTCCGTCGTCTACGACGCGCTGGAGCGCGCCGAGGAGTATCCGCTCTGGTGGCCCCAGGTGCGCGAGGTGCGCCGGCTCGACGACTCCACCGGCGTGATCACGATCCGGGCGGTGCTGCCGTACGACCTGGTCTTCACCGCGCGCGAGGTGCGGCGCGACCCCGCGGCCGGGGTGCTTGAGATCGCGATGGAAGGTGACCTGGAGGGCTGGGCGCGCTGGACGGTCACCGCGCACGGCGACGGCAGCCTCGCCCGCTACGACCAGGTCACCGAGGTGAACAAACCACTGCTCCGGCGCTTCGCCGTACCCGGACGGCCGGTCTTCCTGGCCAACCACCGGTGGATGATGCACGCCGGACGGCGCGGGCTCGTCGCCCACCTGGAAGCGGTTTGAAGGAAAGCCGCGGGGACCTGTATTGTTCAGTGCGTTCCCGGGCGATTAGCTCAGTGGGAGAGCGCTTCGTTCACACCGAAGAGGTCACTGGTTCGAACCCAGTATCGCCCACCGGGAAAAGCCGGTCCGCAGCAGCGGACCGGCTCTTTTCATGCCGCCGCCGGCAGGTCCGGACGCAGCGGCCACGAGGTGTCCACGATCTCGTAGGTACCGCTGCGCGCGAACCACGCCTGCAGCCCTCGGGCCTGCGCCGCGTGCCAGGTCGCCTGCAGGGAGTGCAGCTCGGTGGGGGAGAGGCGCTCCAGCCGGGCCGCGAAACGGCGCCCGAGCGCCCGTACGACGTCCAGGGCGGCCAGCGCGTCCGCGGCCGCGTCGTGCGCGCCCTCCAGCGGCACCTCGTAGTGCGCGCACAGATCCGTCAGGGTGCGGCGGCCCTTGCGGTAGCGGTCCAGGTGCTTGTCCAGGACCCGCGGATCCAGGACCCGCAGGGTCGAGGCCTGCAACCAGCGGTCCAGTGACGAGGCGCGGTGCCGGCGCAGCTCGCGGTCCAGCAGCGTCAGGTCGAAGGGCGCGTTCATCACCACCAACGGCCGGTTCGTCGCCGCCTGTTCGGCCAGTGCCTCCGCTATCTCGTACATCACCGGCGCCGGCCAGCGGCCGTTGCGCTGCAGGTGTTCGTCCGTCAGACCGTGCACCGCCGTCGCCGCCTCGGGCACCGGCACCCCGGGGTTGACCAGCCAACGGGTCACCCGGGGCCGGCTGCCCGGCGCGTCCTGGACGACGACGGCAGCCGACACGATCCGGTCGCTCTCCACGTCGACGCCCGTGGTCTCCGTGTCGAAGGCCGCGAGGGGCCCCTCGTACCAGCACGTCATGCCTACCCAACTCCTCCGTCAAGCCCGGCAGCTGACGTCCCGTCTTCTGCCTGTTTGGTGATACCCGGGCTGTTTGCGCACTACGCCGGAAGGACACAACACAAGTACGGGTCTTTGCAGTTCAGCGGCCCGTCACGGGGAATCACCTGGTTCGGAAGGCTGTTGGTCATGGCGATAGCGCAGCCCGAGCGGGGCGGGCTGCTGCCCGGACGCACGGGCCCCCTTCGCGGCACGCTCGCCACCACCGCCTGCATGGAGACACTGCAGGTGGGCTATCTGCACGCCGTCGCGGCGGCGGCAGGCTGCTCGCTGTCCCAGCCCTTCCCGGACAACGGCATCGACTGGCACGTCAGCCACGGCTCGCCCGTGCACACCGTCGACGACGAGGTCACCATCAAGGTGCAGCTCAAGTGCACCTACCAGGTGGCCCCCAACCCGGCGGGCCGCTCCTTCTCCTTCACGCTCGACAACGACCACCTGCGCAAACTCGCCCGCACCCCGGTGTCGGTGCACAAGATCCTGGTCGTGATGCTCGTGCCGAGGACCCAGGACGACTGGCTGCGCGCCGGACCCGACCGCCTGGACCTCAGACACTGCTGCTACTGGGTCAACCTGGCCGGCCACCCCCTCACCGGCCGGACCCGGACCACCGTGCGGATCCCCACCCACCGCATCTTCGACGACCGGGCGCTGTGCGAGATCATGACGCGGGTCGGGACGGGAGGCAGACC
>NZ_RSAJ01000018.1 GCF_003933965.1 Streptomyces sp. RP5T | reverse complement strand
GTGCCGGGCGGCGTGCGGGGCGGCGGTGCTCGGGAGGTGTTCGGGGGCGCCCGACTGGGCTGCGGCCAGGGCGTGTTCGCGGTGGCAGGACGGGTCGCCCGGAGTTGTGCGCAGGCCCTCCCTGGACCAGGCCGCGGCCTCACGCAGCTCGCCTCGCAGGCGGGCGAACCGGGCTCGTACGGCGGCGTGCCGGGCCGGGATGCCGCCGCACTCGGCCACGAGCCACTCCCCCACCGGGGCCAGGACCGCTCGCACGTCCGACTCGGCGATCGCCCGCGTCAGGGCGGCCGTCTCCGTCTCCAGGGCGGTCGCGCAGCTGTCCGGGGTGCGGGCCAGGCGTCGGGCCCGCAGGCGTCCGGCGGCGGCACGCAGCACCGGGCCGTGGAGGGGGTGGGCGAGGTGCACGGCGCCCTGTTCGTCGACGTGGACCAGCCCCTCGGCCTCCAGACCTTCGAGGGCGGCGAGGTCGAGGGTGTCGGCGTCCGCCGGGAGGGGCTCGCCGAAGGCCAGGCGGTCCAGGGTCTCCCGCTCACCGGGACCGGTGCGGTCCAGCAGGTGCGCGGTGCGCTCGCGTACGGTCGCGGTGACGGGGACCGGGCCGCGCCACTCCCACTCGTCCGAGTCCGGTACCCGGCGCGGAAGTCCGCGCTCGCGCACCGCGTCCACCAGTTCACGCAGCAGGCGCAGATCACCCTGGCACAGGCGGTGCAGCCGGTTGACGGTGAGGGCTTCCGGGCCGTCGGCGCCGGCCGCGAGCAGTCGCGCGGTCTCCTCGCGGGGCAGGGGTTCCAGGGCGAGCCGCGGCAGGAGCTCTCCGGTCCACAGCCGGGAGATCGCGCCCGGCGTCCGCGCGCCCTCGGTGGCGACGACCAGCAGCCGGGTGCGGCCGTGCACCGCGAGCTGGTGGACGAGGGCGGCCGAGGCGTCGTCCAGCAGATGGGCGTCGTCGATGAGCAGGAGCCTTACGGACGACAGGAGTTGGACGGCCCGGTGCAGGGACACCGACTCGGGCAGGAGGTGCGCGAAGGCGGCGAAGGCGAGCCCGCGGGTGTCGGGCGTGCCCGCCACCCTGGCGCAGTCCGTCCCGCGTACGGCCTCCGTGACGAGCCGGGTCTTGCCCCGCCCCGCGGGGCCGGTCACCACGATGCCCTGCCGGCCACCGGCGACCGATCCGCGGACCAGCTCCAGTTCGGCCTCGCGCCCGGTGAACGGCCAGGGCAGTTCCAGGGTCTTCGCGTCCCGTTCGAAAGTCGTCACGGAAGCTAGAGCACCGCTACTCAGTCCTGATACAGGGCGACTTGAGTAGCCCCCGACTCAGGCGCCCCGGGGCCGTCGACGGCACGCTGAACGCCATGACCGCACGCTACTGCTCCCTCGCGCAGCAGCCGGCTCCGGCGTTCGCACCGGGGCTGGCCGCCGAGCGGCTGAGTGCGCTCATCGGCGGCAGCCGGATGTGGGTCAACGGCACGGTCCTGCACTACTGCTTCTTCGACGGCGACACCGACGGGTCGGTCATTCCTGTTCCGGGGACCGGGCAGTCGCGTCGGGTGTCGTGGGCCGGCGCCAAGGAGCAGCGGGACGTGGTGCGCGAGTGCTTCAAGGAGTGGCAGGACCTGGGGATCGGGGTGAGGTTCACCGAGGTCGGTGATCGTTCGGAGGCCGAGCTGCGCATCGGGTTCCAGATCGGCGACGGCTCCTGGTCGGCCGTGGGCAGGGACGCGCTCCTGGCCGGACTGAACGACCGCACCATGAACTTCGGTTGGGACCTGACCGCGCCCGGGGAGCGTGGGACGGCCCTGCACGAGATCGGGCACGCGCTCGGCATGCTGCACGAGCACCAGAGTCCGTTCGCCGGGATCCACTGGGACGACGAGGCCGTCTACGCCGATCTGGCGGGCCCGCCGAACTTCTGGAGCCGGGACCGGACGTTCTTCAACATCCTGCGCAAGCTGGACCCGGACGAGGTCAACGGCTCCGTCTGGGACCCGCAGTCGATCATGGAGTATCCCTTCGAGGCGGGGCTCATCCTGGAGCCGGAGCAGTACCGCGGGGGCCTCAACCCGCCCGGCACCCTGTCGGCCGCCGACAAGGAGTACGTCCTGCGCTGGTACCCGCCGGCCGAGCAGGTCCGGCCGCCGGCGCTGGTGCCCTTCCGGTCCGTGCCGCTCGGGCTCGGACCGGGTGGGCAGGCCGATTTCACCGTGGAACCGCCGGAGACCCGCGACTACACCGTGGGCACCTTCGGCGACGGCGACACCGTCGTCGTGGTCTTCGAGGAGCGGGACGGGGAACCCCGCTTCCTCTGCGGCCGGGACGACGGAGGCACTCCGCACAACGCCACGATCAGGGCCCGTCTCGTCAAGGGCCGCCGCTACTTCGTCCGTGTGCGCCTGTACTCCGCGTGGGGTTCGGGGGAAACCGCGGTCATGTGCTGGTGACAGCGCAGTCGGGTCGCACACGGACGAGGCTGGACCACTGTCCGGCGCCGGGGGAATGGCCGGTGCTCGTCGCCTTCGGGGGAGGGAGACGAGCGCCGGCCACGCGGCGTTTCGGGGGCGCTGGTGGCTTCGTGCCCGCTCCCCCGGTCGAGGCGGAACTCAGTTCAGGTCGCGGGTGAACACGACTCGGGGGCGGCCGGGGCCGTCGTAGTCCTGCACCACGCGGTCGTCGAAGCCGAGGCTGCGGTGGAAGGCGACCGAGCCCTCGTTGGTGACCGAGGTGATGGCCTTGAGCCGGACCGCGCCCTGTCGGCGGGCCGCCTCGGTGAAGGCGTCGTAGAGGGTACGGCCGAGGCCGGTGCCGCGGGCGTCGTCGCGGGTGGCGATCAGGTGGACGTAACCGGTGCGGTCGGGGGTGACGAAGCCGATGAGGTAGCCGCGGATGCCGTCAGCGGCACGGGCGACCAGGCAGGTCGAGCCGAACTCCCGCACCAGCGCGGTGAGATGGAGGGCGCGCAGGTCTCGTTCGCCCCAGTAGCGGGGGTGATCCTCCAGGACCCGGTGGAGGTCGTGCACGTCGGCGAGGTCGATACGGACGGCCATGGGGGCGATCATGGCACGGGACCGGCCACGCTCGGATCGTCCGGCCCGACCGGGGCGCCCGGGACGCCCGCGCCGCGTCGAGGATCACGCACACGGAACGGTCAGGAGGTGCGGGCGGTGTGCGCGGCCCGGTCCAGGATCGAGAAGAGGTGAAGGCGGGAGTGTACGGGTCTCTCGGCCGGTGGCCGGTGCGACACACCCCATGTTTCCCTACCTGTTCACTAGGGTTCCCGTCCGGAGCGCCGACCGGCCCGGGGCGCACGTCAAGGGGGCGTCCACGAGGTGGGCGGGGCGGGCCCCGCCCACCTCGGACGGGTCAGTGCGACTCGCGGCTGACCTCCGAGCCACTGGAGCCGACGAGGAAGTCCAGGTCCGCACCCTGGTTCGCCTGTTGGACATGGTCGACGTACAGCCGCTCCCAGCCGCGCGCCGGGTTCGCGAAGCCCTCCAGGGTGGCCGCGTTCGGGGTGCGGGCGGCCAGTTCCTCCGCGGGCACCTCCAGGTCGATGCGGCGGGCCTCCACGTCGAGGCTGATGACGTCGCCGGTCCGGACGAGGGCGAGCGGGCCGCCCGCCGCCGCCTCCGGGGCCACGTGCAGGACGACGGTGCCGTACGCCGTTCCGCTCATCCGGCCGTCGCAGATCCGCACCATGTCCCGCACCCCCTGCTCCAACAGCTTGGTGGGCAGCGGCATGTTGGCCACCTCGGGCATGCCCGGGTAGCCCTTGGGGCCGCAGCCGCGCAGGACCAGGACGGAGTCGGCGTCGACGTCCAGGTCCGGGTCGTCGACGCGGGCGTGGAAGTCCTCGATGCTGTCGAAGACGACCGCCCGGCCCCGGTGGCGCAGCAGGTGCGCCGATGCGGCCGCGGGTTTGATCAGGGCCCCGTCGGGGGCGAGGCTGCCGCGCAGGACGGCGATCCCGCCCTCCTCGACGAGTGGGCGGGCCCGGGTCCTGATCACCTCGGCGTCCCAGATCGGTGCATCGGCGAGATGGTCCACCAGGGGCTTTCCGGTCACGGTGAGCGCGTCGGGGTCCAGGAGGTCGGCGACCTCGCGCAGCACGGCGAGCAGTCCGCCGGCGCGGTGGAAGTCCTCCATGAGGAAGCGTCCGGCGGGCTGGAGGTCCACCAGGACCGGAACCCGGGAGCCGATGCGGTCGAAGTCGTCGAGGGTCAGCTCGACGCCCAGCCGGCCCGCGATGGCGAGGAGATGGACGACGGCGTTGGTGGAGCCGCCGATCGCGGCCAGCGCCACGATCGCGTTGTGGAAGGACCCCTTGGTCAGGAAGGTGCTCGGGCGGCGGTCGCCGGACACCAGCTCCACCGCGAGCCGTCCGGTGCCGTGCGCGGCCTCCAGCAGCCGGCTGTCCGGAGCGGGCGTGCCGGCCACGCCGGGGACGACCGTGCCCAGCGCCTCGGCGACCAGCGCCATGGTGGAGGCGGTGCCCATGGTGTTGCAGTGCCCGCGGCTGCGGATCATCGACGACTCGGAGCGGGTGAAGTCCTCCTGGGACAGCGTCCCGGCGCGGACCTCCTCCGACAGCCGCCACACGTCGGTGCCGCAGCCGAGCGGGGTGCCGCGGAAGGTGCCGGTCAGCATGGGCCCGCCGGGCACCACCACCGCGGGCAGGTCCACGGAGGCGGCGGCCATCAGCAGCGAGGGGATCGTCTTGTCGCAGCCGCCCAGCAGGACCACTCCGTCCAGCGGGTTGGCCCGCAGCATCTCCTCCGTGGACATCGCCGCCATGTTGCGCCAGAGCATGGCCGTGGGCCGCACGTTGGTCTCGCCCAGCGACACCACGGGCAGGTCGAGGGGGATACCGCCCGCCTCGTACACGCCGTCGCGCACGGACCTGGCCACCTCGTCCAGGTGGGCGTTGCAGGGGGTGAGGTCGGAGGCGGTGTTGGCGATGGCGATCTGGGGCCGGCCGGTGAAGGCGTCGGCCGGGACGCCGCGGCGCATCCAGGCCCGGTGGATGTAGGCGTTGCGGTCCTGTCCCGCGTACCACTGCGCGCTGCGAAGGTTCATCGCTGGGGCTCTTTCCGGTAATCGGTACGGCGGTCTACTATCCGGAACGCCATGCAGCATACGCAGCGGTTCCCCGCTTCGACAGCCCCCGTCACCGACCGCGCGGAGGGCGACCGTCTGGTGGGGTCGGACCGGGTGCTGGCCGTGCTGAAGGAACTGGCCCGGCATCCGGACGGGGTCGCGCTGGACGAGCTCACCCGGGCGATCGGCAGTCCCAAGCCGACCGTGCACCGGGCCCTGGCCGCGCTGCGCCGCGCCGGTCTCGCCGGCCAGGACCCCGGCGGCCGCTATCTGCTCGGCGACGAGTTCCTGCGGATGGCCTTCGCCCATCACGAGGCCCGCCCCGAACACGTGCGGGTGCGGCCGCTGTTGGAGACACTGGCCGTCCGTTTCGGCGAGACGGCGCACTACGCCGTCCTCGACGGCCGCGAGGTCGTGTACCGCGCCAAGGTGGACCCGCCGACCGGTGCCGTCCGGCTCACCTCCACGGTCGGCGGGCGCAACCCCGCCCACGCGACGGGGGTCGGAAAGATGCTGCTCGCCCATGAGTTGGGCGCCCTCGACACCGTACGGCGGTGGATCGGCGAGGTGCCCCTGGAGCGCCGGACGCCCCGGACCCTGTGCACGGCCGAGGAGTTGCACCGCGAGCTGCGGGACACGCGTGAGCGGGGGTACGCCCTGGACGACCAGGAGAACGAGGCCGGCGTCAACTGCCTCGCCCTGCCCGTGTACGGCACCTCGCCGCGGGTCCCCTCCGGGGCCGTGAGCGTGAGCGCGCTGGCGTACCGGACCCCGCTGCGGGCGCTGGTGGACCGCGTGGCGGAGATCCGCGAGGTACTCGGCCCCTTGAAGGAGCCCTTCTGATGCGTGCCTTCGTCCTCACCGCCCCCGGGGAGTTCGCCGTGCGGGAGGTGCCGGTGCCCGTCGCCGCTCCCGGTGAGGTCGTCGTCGACGTCGAGCGGGTCGGCGTGTGCGGGACCGATCTGGAGTTCTTCACCGGCGCCATGGCCTATCTGCACCAGGGGCACGCCGGTTATCCGATGCGGCTGGGCCACGAGTGGTCCGGGCGGGTGCGCACGGTCGGCGCCGGCGTCGATCCCGGCTGGGCCGGGCGGCGGGTCATGGGCGACACCATGCTCGGCTGCGGGACCTGCCGCCGCTGCCGACGCGGACGGCAGCATGTGTGCGAGAAGCGGGAGGAGGTGGGTATCCGGGGCGGCCGAGCGGGCGCTCTGGCCGAACAACTCGTCGTACCCGCGGACTCGTTGCACGCGCTGCCCGATTCCGTGGACCCGGTGCTCGGAGCGCTCGTCGAGCCGGGCGGCAACGCCCTGCGGGCCGTGCGGGCCACCGGTGCGGGGCCCGGCGACCGGGTCCTGGTGCTGGGGCCGGGCACCATCGGTCTGCTGGTCGCGCTGTTCGCCCGGGCCGCCGGTGCGGAGGTGCACCTGCTGGGCGCCACCGAGGAGTCCCTCGCCTTCGCGCGTTCCCTGGACTTCCCGCACGCCTGGCGCGAGGACACGCTGCCGGACCTGCCGTTCGACGCGGTCGTCGACGCCACCAACGCGGTCCACCTGCCCGCGCTCGCCCAGGAGTTGGTCGAACCGGGCGGGCGGCTCGTGTACATCGGGCTGGCCGGTGAGCCGAGCAGGATCGACACCCGGGCGCTCGTCCTCAAGGACGTGACCGCGGTCGGCGTCCTGTCGGCCTCCCCCGGACTCGACGCCACCATCAGGGCGTACGCGGACAGGGTCGTCGACCCGAGGCCGCTGGTGGCCGCGACCGTGGCCCTGGACGCGATCGGCCCCGTACTCGCGGGCGAGCGCCCACCCGGCGCGGGTCCGGGCCCCAAGATCCACGTGGATCCCTCCCTGGCGACGGGCCCCTGAACGGCGACCGGCGCTTCGGCGACGCGGTGATCGGCGCGGGGACGACGGTCCGGCACCTCGCGGAATACGGGCGGGATCCCGGCTCGCAAGCGGGTGCCTCGTGGGCCGGGTGCCTGTATCGGTCGGCCGGGTGCCTGTATCGGTCGGTGGACCCGTGGGGCAGTCTCCAGCGCGGCGACCGGGAGGGCGTGGCGGTGGAGGTGGCCGAAAGCGCGTCCCTCGGGGCCCGTTCGGTGTGTGGCGCCGGTACCGATCGGCCGCCCGGCACTGGTCGCGGCGGGCGCCGTGGTGACCCGGTATGCGCCCGCATGACGCCTGTTTCCCGCCGAAACACCGCCCGTGTGTCCTGTTCGCCCTCGTTCCGCCACCCGGCTGTCCGTGCCTTCCGATAGCGTGTCGACGTGATCATGGGCGAGATCAGGGGCCAGGGAGACCGCGTCCGGGGTGCGTCGAGGCCCGTGGACGCGGTGGGCGTGTGACCGGCCGGACGGCGCCCGCGGTGCTGCCTCCGTCGCTGCGTGCGCCGCTCGGGCTGGTCGCGGCCCTCGCCGGGCTGGTGGTCCTGGTGATCGGGGCCATGTACGCCGGTCACAGCCGGCCCGGCCGGGTGGACAGCTGGCTCGTCCCGCCGACGGCGGACAGTGTGGGGCCCCCGTGGCGGTGCGTCGCCCTGACTCTGGACTTCCTGGGAGAGCCGGCCGGATCGGTGCCGCTGGTCATGGTCGTCGTGGCCGGCTGCCTGCTGCTTCGCCGTCCGCGCGCGGCGGTGCTGGCCGTCGTCGGCGCCGTCACGGTCGTCGGGACGGCGACGCTGCTCAAGCAGTTGGTGGGGCGCACCATCCACGGCCCCGACAACCTGTCGTATCCGAGCGGGCACACCTCGTTCTTCACCGCACTCGCCCTCGTCGTGGCGCTGGTGGCGACGGACCGGCTCGGCCTCGGCAGGACGGCCGGCCTGTCACTCGTGCTCGGTGCGGCGCTTGTGGCCGGGGCCGCGATGGGATGGGCCGAGGTCGCCCTGGGCGCGCACTACCCCACCGACGCGCTCGGTGGCTGGTGCACCGCGCTGGCGGTGGTCCCGGCGACCGCGTGGCTGGTCGACCGGGCCGCCGACCGGATGGCCGCCCGCCCGGTCGGCCGGGCGGGCGGCGCCGGTCAGGGCGAGCCCCACTGACGTCAGGTCACGCCAGGCGACGGAATACGGGCTTCACCGGTCGTCCGCCCACCCAGGGAGTGGGGTCGGCGGCGTCCAGTGCCTTCCGGTACACCGCGCAGGCCTGGGCCACCACATCGACGGTCCGGTCGATGTCGGCGTCGGTGAGCGCGCTGCTCACCACGAACGACGGGGCCAGCACCCCGCCCGCGAGGAGCCGGCGCAGGAACAGGGTGCGGTACTCCTGCGACGGCTGCTTGTTCTCGTCGAGGGTGGCGAAGACCAGATTGCTGGCCCGGCCCCGGACGACGACGTGCTCCTCGACGCCCATGCCGGCCGCGGCCTCGCGGACACCAGCGGCCAGCCGCTCGCCGAGGGCGTGCAGCCGGGCGGTGACGCCCTCCTCGGTGTAGACGCTCTGCACGGCCATCGCGGCGGCCAGGGAGTGCGTCTCGGCGCCGTGCGTGGTGGACAGCAGGAAGACGCGCTCGCCGGAGTGACGCAGCCCGCCCCGCTCCATCAGCTCGCGCCGCCCGGCCAGCGCCGAGACGGCGAATCCGTTGCCCAGCGCCTTGCCGAACGTGGAGAGGTCGGGGACCACGCCGTACAGGCCCTGGGCGCCCGCCTCGGACCAGCGGAAGCCGGTGATCATCTCGTCGAAGACCAGTACGCAGCCGTGCCGGTCGGCCAGGTCGCGCAGGCCGGCGAGGTACCCGGGCGGCGGCTCGGTGTGGGTGGCGGGTTCGAGGATGAGACACGCGATCTCGTCCTGGTACCGGGTGAGCAGTTCCTCCGTGGCGGCGAGGTCCCCGTAGGGGAACGCCACGGTGAGCTCGTTGGTCGCCGACGGGATGCCGGCGGACATCGGTGTGGTGCCGATGAACCAGTCGTCGGTGGAGAAGAACGGATGGTCGGCGCAGAGGGCCACCCGCGGGCGCCCGGTGGCGGCGCGGGCGAGGCGTACCGCGGCGGTGGTGGCGTCGGAACCGTTCTTCGCGAACTTCACCATCTCGGCGGTCGGCACCGTGGCCAGGAAGCGTTCCGCGGCGTCGACCTCCACGATCGACGGACGGACGAAGTTGCTGCCGCGCTCGATCTCGCGCCGCACCGCCTCGGTCACGCGAGGGTGGGCGTGTCCGAGGCTGACCGACCGCAGGCCGGACCCGTACTCGATGTAGCGGTTGCCGTCGACGTCCCACACGTGGGCACCGCGGCCGTGGCTGATGACGGGGGCCAGGTCCTCGGGGTACTGGTCGTCGCCCTTGGCGTAGGTGTGCGCGCCCCCGGGGATCAGGGCGTGGAGCCGTTCGTTGGCCGCACGCGACCGGGGCAGTTGGAAGTCTTCGCTGTGCAAGCCGACTTCACCTTTCCGTGTGCTTGAGGGCCTCGGCCAGGCTCGGCGCCTCCCGGTCCCGCTGGGACATCGACGTGACCGGCAGGGGCCAGGGAATGGCGAGTTCCGGGTCGTCGAAGGCGATCGTCACGTCCTCTGAGGGATCGTGCTCTCGGTCGATACGGTAAGAGGTGTCCGCGATTTCGGTAAGAGCCTGGAAGCCGTGAGCGCACCCCGCCGGGATGTAGACGGTCTTCTGCGTCTCACCGGACAGCTCGAAAACGGCCCGGCCGAGGTACGTCGGCGAGTGCGGCCGCAGGTCCACGACGACGTCGAAGATCTGCCCGTACGAGCACCGCACCAGCTTGGCCTCGCCGGCGCCGGAGCGCAGGTGCATGCCGCGCAGCACGCCCCGGACCGAGCGGGAGACGCTGTCCTGGACGAAGGCGTGCGGGTCGAGGCCCACCGAGCGGACCACGTCGACGTCGAAGGTGCGGCAGAAGAAGCCGCGTTCGTCGGCGTGCGGTGTGGGTTCGAACAGGTACGCGCCGGCGATCTCGGGGACTTCGGTCGCTTTCATGGAGCCTTCCGCGGGGTGGGGGCGTGGGAGTCCGCCGGGAACAGAGCGGCCGTCAAGGCGCTGAACTGCTCGGCGAGTTGCCGGGTGACGACCTGGTTTCGCCCGGCGAGGGTCCGCCGTACCTCCACGGCGTGCTTCTCCAGGTCCCGGAACTGTTCGAGCAGCCGGTCGGCGTCGACCTCGCGGGCCGGGTGGCAGTACGCGCCGAGGCCCATCCGGTCCATGAGCGCGTTGCTCTTCGCCGCGTAGCACAGGGCGAGCACCGGTGTTCCGGTCTTCAGCGCGCAGATCAGGTTGTGGTAGCGCACGGCCACCACGGTGTCGGCGGCCGCCATCTCGTTCATCAGGTCGGTCAGGGAGGCCGGTTCGGCCGCGGTGACCAGCGGTGAGTCCACGGCGTCGAGGATGGCGGCGACCACCGACAGATCGCACTGGTCGCCGGTGAGGAGCCGGACCGGCCTGCCCTCCGCGACGAGCGTGCGGACGAACGTGATCGTGCCGTCGAGGTAGCGCCGGTGGATCTCCTCGGCCCGGGCGCGGTCGTCGTTGCCGCCGTGGAAGTCCATGACCCCGAGGCAGACGGCACCCGGTGTGGCGGAGGGCGCGCCGGACCGCGGTGCCGGCAGGGCGAACGCGAGGTCGGGGTAGACCTCGTCGCGCGAGGTGTCCACGCCCATCGCCCGCATCGCGTCACGGGACTGCTCGTCCCGGTAGGACCGGTACGCGGCGAGCCGTGCCGACCAGCGCACCAGGGCACGGGTCGGCCGGTTGCGGATCTCGGCGGCGCCGACGCTGACCAGCGCGACCCGGGTGCCCAGCAGCCGTCCGCTCGCGCAGAGCAGGAACAGCGAGTACGGGAAACCCCACGGCCGCAGCGGCAGGGTGGCCTCCAGGACGCCCATGCCCGGCACGATGACGACGTCGTGCCGGCGCACCCAGGCGGCGGTGCGGAAGACGTCGACGAGTTTGCCGAGTCCCTTCGACACGATCGCGCTCGCCCTGGACGCGGTCCGGTACTCCGCGCGGTTCCAGTGCAGCCGTGTCGCGGGGATCCCGAACCTGGCCGTCACCGCCTCGGGTCCGCCGCACAGCGCGTCCACGCTCGCGTGCGGGTGCTCGGCACGGAGGTGGCCGAGGACGGCTTCGAGCGACCCGTCGTTGCCGAGGTTGCCGGAGCCGAGCAGGCCGAACACCCCTATGCGTGAGGGGGTTTCGTCCGCCGGCGTCATGCCCGCCTCCCCTCCCGGCCGGCGACGAGGTCGTCCACGGAGACGGTCAGCTTGGCCGGGTCGACCGGGGCCCGGTCCTCGACCCGCTCACCGGCGCCCGGCCGGGCCCGGCTGGTCATCCAGGCGGCCAGATGGCGGTAGCACTCGCGGCGGTCGGCCGGGGACAGCGGGGCCCGGTGGATCGCCGAGACGAAGCCCCAGACGTACTCGGCGAGCAGCCGGGGCGTCGGGTGCAGCAGGCCGGCCCGGCGCGGGTCCAGGTTGACGCAACGGGAACGCTTGGAGGGGTTCGCCCGCTCGGCGCGGGTGGGGTGGTCGCGGCGGAAGTACAGCAGTTCCGGCACCTGGTGGAAGCGCCCGTGCAGGGCGATCTCGGCGACGTACGTGCGGTCCGCGTGGTGGTAGCTGTCCATCGGCTTCACCCGGCGCAGCGCGTCGGCCCGGATCACTCCGTAGAAGTCGTCGCCGCCGGGCTCGAACAGCATGCTGCGGAAGCGCTCCGGCGCATGCGGTGAACCGGTCGCGAGGGTGTACTCGTAGGGGACCTTCACCTGGCCGTCGCCGTCGATGACCGCCTGGTCGGCGTGGGCGAGGATCACGTCCGGCCGCTCGTCCAGCGCCTCGACGCAGCGCCGGACCAGGTCGCGGGCGTAGAGGTCGTCGTGCGAGGCCCACTTGAACAGTTCGCCGCGGCACTCGGCGAGCACGCGGTTGTGGTTCGGCGTGGCACCGATGTTCCGGGGCAGCCGGAGGTACCTGATGCGTGAGTCCTGCGCGGCGTACTTGCGGCAGATGTCCTCGGTCGCGTCGGTCGAGGCGTTGTCGGAGATGACCAGCTCGAAGTCCTCGTAGGTCTGGCCGAGGAGCGCGTCGAGCGATTCCGCCAGGTACTCCTCGCCGTTGTACACGGGCAGGCCGATGGTCAGCCTGGGTTGGGCGGTCATGAGGTCCTCACTTCGGGAATGGGGTGGTGGCGGTGCTCGCGCAGGGCCGACCGCAGGTGCAGCCACCACACGGCCGAGCCGCCGACGGTCGCGGCGGCGACGCCCCAGGCCGAGCCGACCGTGCCGGCGATCGCGGCCCCGCCGAGTCCGCCGCCGACGTAGCAGACGGAGGCGAACAGCTGGGAGCGCAGGCTGCGCCTGGCGGCACCGAGGGCGCGCAGTCCGGCCGCCGCGCCGGTGCCGAGGCCCGCGCCCGCGACGCTGAAGGTGATCGGCACGATGAGATGCGACGAGGAGTGCCAGACGCTGCCGAGCATCAGGTCGCCGAGCCGGTTCGGCAGCAGCAGCAACGAGCCGCCCCACAGCAGCGCGGCGACGGCCTGTCCGCCGCCCAGCAGGAGGCAGAACCTGCTCAGGCGGTGCGGGGACTGCCTGAGCACCCGTGCCGCCTCCGGGATGGTCACCAGCGACAGTCCCATCAGGAGGGCCAGGAAGGGGCCCATCAGCAGCTCGGCGCCCCGCACCGCGCCCACCGCGCCGATCCCGACGATCGCACCGAGTCCGTAGGCCCGCAGTTGGCCGGCGCCGCTGAGGCTGACGTTCTCGACGAGGTACCGGTAGCCGAGATCGCGCTGTTCGCGCAGCCACCCGCGGGCCTCGGTCATCCGGGGCCGGATGCCGGACTGGAGGCAGCCGTACGCGGCGGCCACCGCCGCGGAAGCGCCCCAGGCCAGTACGAAGGCGCCCACGGTGTCCACGTGGGCCGCCGCCACCAGGGCCGGGACGAGGGCCACGCACCACACCAGGTCGTTGACGAAGGCCTTGCGTCCGTTGCCCGCGGCGAAGAACGCGAACCGCCAGGCGTCCTGGAGCAGCAGCCCCGGCAGCATGACGC
Organism: Streptomyces sp. RP5T; assembly: GCF_003933965.1. GTDB lineage: Bacteria > Actinomycetota > Actinomycetes > Streptomycetales > Streptomycetaceae > Streptomyces. The sequence goes on along the minus strand of NZ_RSAJ01000018.1, from coordinate 22,566 downwards.
CCAGGCAGGCGAAGGCGGCCCCCAGCCGGCCGCCGAGCGCCAGTCCGACCACCAGGGACACCGCGCCGATGGAGGCGCCGACGCCGAGCGCGGTGCCCGTCGACCGGGCCACCGCCCCGCGCCAGGACGCTTCCGGCACACCGCTGAAGCGCACCACGAGCGGGTCGGTGGACAGGCCGCGCGAGACGTTCAGCACCACGCCGTAGGTCACCCAGGCGAGGCTGAACGCGCCGAACGCGGTCACGCCCAGCGAGCGGGCCACGTAGATGCCCACCGCGAAGTTGCTGATGCTGGAGGCCGCCTGGTCGGCCAGTCCCCAGGACAGCCGGCCGACGAGGGCCCGCCGGGCGGATCCGGCCCGTGGCGCGGCTTTCTGCGGATTCTCCCCCTCGACGGGCATGGATGTCATGTCTTGATCAGCCCTGCCTCGTGCAGGGCGCGGGCCGCGTCGGCGACGGTGTCGAACGGCAGCCCGGACCGCTCGGCGACGTCCAGCAGACTGTGCTCGCCGTCGGAGAGGTTGAGCACCCAGAGCATGGCCATCTGCGCCTGCTTGGTGTCGCTGCGGCCGCCGAGCGCGTCGTACAACCCGCGCCGCCCCAGCTGCGGTTCGCCGTAGGGGCTGAGGTTGAGGTACCGCCGGTTGCGGTCCAGGACGGCGAACGCCTCGCGGCAGACCGCGAGGGTGTCCGCCATCGCCTCCGGGGAGACGAGGTCCAGGTTGTCCGCCGAGGTGTGGTACTCGGGGTACCCCGCGTACGGGGTACGGGTGAGCGAGCCGACACCGAGGTCGAAGCCGGGCGAGCAGTACTGCCGCTCGTCGTAGCCGTACGGGGTGAACTCGTTGACCTGGTGCGGGCGTTCGGAGACGGCGAGCACGTGCCGCAGCACGCGGTCGATCTCGGCGTCGCCGCGCCTGCTCTGCTTGTACGTCACCTGTCCCGGGTCACCGGCGCAGGCCAGCACCAGGCCGTGCTTGACCCGTTCCACCCGCTCCCTGTTGCGGGCCAGCCACGTGATGGCCCCGATGGTGCCGGGCGCGAAGATGAACCGGTAGGTGTAGTACGGCGATCGCCGTGCCAGCTCCCGGGCCAGGAACGTCGCCACGGCCACGCCGGCCATGTTGTCGTTGGCCAGCGAGGGGTGGCAGACGTGGCAGGAGACGATCACCTCGTCGGGAACCTGCCCGGGGACCACGTGCTCGGCGTAGGTGAGATGACCGTCGGCGAGGGTGGAGTCGATGCGCACCTCGTACTCGCCGTCCGGCATCGCGTCCAGGGTGTCCTGGGCCAGGCAGAAGCCCCACTCCGGCTTGTAGTAGCTGGTGCGGTACGGCACCCAGGACGGCTGGTCCGGCAGGGTGTGCAGATGGGGGCGCAGCTCGGACAGGGGCATGGTCGCCGACACCGGGACGCTGTAGCCGAGCACGTGCAGGCTGGACTCGGCGAAGTCGACGACCCGGTTGCCGGAGGCGTCGGCGATGTACGCGTCCCGGATGTTCCACTCCTGCGGCACCGTCCAGTCCAGTACCTGGGTTCCGGTCGGCACCTCGTGCACCTGCAGCGGGATGTACTCGCCGACGATGTCCAGGGTGGCGCGCACCCCGTCGCCGGTGATGCTGCGGCACAGCGGGTACAGCCGCTCCACCAGCGCGTACATCTCCTCGCCGGTCGAGGTCGTCGGCTGTTCGCCGCCGGCCGCGGTCATCCGCGCCGCCGCAGGGTGTCGTCGACGGTGCCGGCCTCGGAGGCCGAGCGGAGCACGGCGAGGCGGGTGAAGCGCTGCTCGAAGGCTTCCCGGGTGAGGTCGAACTTCCGGTAGGCGTCGGCGAGTTCGAGTGCGCCCCGCTTGACGCTCCACTCGCAGTCGAAGCCGGGGATCGCGGCGCGGAAGCGGGAGAAGTCGACGCGGTAGGAGCGCGGGTCGGCGCCGTTCTCCCCGGTGATGTTCACCGTGGAGCCGGGCACCGCCTCGGCGACCTGGTCGGCGATCTCGGCGACGGTGACGTTGTTGGCCTCGCTGCCGATGTTGAACGCCCGGTCGTGCACCGCCTCGCGCGGCGCGGTCAGCGCGGCGGTGAAGGCCCGCGCGATGTCGACGGCGTGCACCAGCGGGCGCCAGGGCGTGCCGTCGGACATCACCAGCACCTCGCCGGACAGCAGCGCGTGGCCGACCAGGTTGTTCAGCACGATGTCGGCGCGCAGCCGGGGCGAGAACCCGAAGGCCGTGGCGTTGCGCATGAACACCGGGGTGAAGTCGCCGTCGGCGAGCTCGTGCAGGTCGTCCTCGACCCGCACCTTGGACTCCGCGTACGGCGTCACCGGGCGCAGCGGGGCGTCCTCGCCCACCAGGTCCTCGCCGCCGGCTGCGCCGTACACCGAGCAGGTCGACGCGTACAGGAAGCGCCCCACTCCGGCGTCGCGGGCCAGCCGGGCGAGGTGCACCGACGCGTGGTGGTTGATGTCGTAGGTCAGTTCGGGTGCCAGCGATCCCAGCGGGTCGTTGGAGAGCGCGGCCAGGTGGATCACGGCGTCGACGCCGGCGACGTGTTCGGTCGTGACGTCGCGCAGGTCCACCCGGTGTCCCGGCGGGTCGGCGGGCGCCGGGCCGAGGACGCAGTCGGCGAACAGGCCGGCGTCGAGGCCGACGACCTCGTGTCCGGCGGCGGCCAGGACCGGGGCCATGACGGTTCCCAGGTACCCCTGGTGTCCGGTGAGCAGTACGCGCATGGGTCAACCCCCCAGGTTGAGCGTGAGTTTGGTGACGGCGAACGCCTCGGCGTATCGCTCGTGGCATTCGATGCCGCGGATGCGGGCGAGGCCGAGGAAGGCCTCCCGGTCGTACCAGGGCCGGTGCCGCTGCGAGGCGTAGTGCTCCTGCAGCAGCCGCACCTTGTCTTCGGCGATCTCCGTCGACAGCGGCTGGTACGCCCCCATGCGACCGAGGTCGCCGTCCCACTTGACGATCTCGTAGCCGAGCACGAGGTGGTCGCGGAAGGCGGTGGGTATCAGCTGCGCGAGGCCCCGGTGGTCCTGGTGGGCGTCGTCGGTGCGCGGGGCGAGGATCAGATCCGGGTCGGTCTGCGCACGCAGTTCCTCGACCGCGGCCTTGGCCTCGTCCCAGTGCACGGGCAGTCTCCCGTCCGGGAGCTTGTGCACGGTCAGCCGCAGGTCGGCGCCAGGGCAGAAGGCGGCGAGCGCGGCCTGCTCCTCCTGCTCCCGCTCGGTGCCGCCGCCGGAGAGCACCAGCGCGTCGACGCGGATGCCCGGCCGCGCCCGGCACAGCGTGAGCAGCGTGCCGCCCGCGCCGATGGCGATGTCGTCGCAGTGCGCGCCCACCGCGACGATCCGGTCCGGGCGCCCGGCCGCGAGCCGGATCACGCGCTCACCCCGGCGTTGTCGCGTTCCCACACGGCCCAGGGGCGCTCGCCCCGCGCATAGGCGTCGTCGAGCGCGGCCCGTTCCTTCACGGTGTCGGTCGGCTTCCAGAAGCCGCGGTGCTGGTGCGCCACCAGCCGTCCGCGCTTGGCCAGTTGGGCGCATCCGTCGGCGACCAGGTCCCCGCCCTCCGGGATGTGGTCGAAGACCTCCTGGCGGAGCACGAAATAGCCGCCGTTCTCCCACAGCGGCAGTTCGCTCACCGCGGTGATGCCACCGACCAGGTTGTCCTCGCCCAACTCCACGCAATGGAAGGAGGACTGGGGCGGCACGACCATCATCGAGGCGCCGGCGTCACGCTGGGAGAACTTCTCGATCATCTCGGGCAGCGGGGCGTCGGTGAGGACGTCCGCGTAGTTGGCGAGGAACATCTCGTCGCCGTCCAGGTGATGGCGCACCCGGCGCAGCCGCTCCCCGATCGGTGACTCGATGCCGGTCTGCGCGAACGTGATCGTCCAGTCGGCTATGTCGGTGGACAGCAGCTCGGTGCGCCCCTTGCGCAGCACGAAGTCGTTGGACGTCGTCTCCTCGTAGTTGAGGAAGAAGTCCTTGATGTGGTGGGCCCCGTACCCGAGGCACAGGATGAACTCCGTGTGCCCGAAGTGCGCGTAGTAGCGCATGACGTGCCAGATCAGCGGTCTGGGGCCGACCATCGCCATCGGCTTGGGGACGTCGTCGGAGCTTCCGTTGCGCATCCGCATGCCGTAACCGCCGCAGAACAGAACGACCTTCATGCTTCGACCTTTCGCGACGCGACCTCGACGATGCTCAGTTCCGGGATGGGGAAGACCAGTCGGCCGCCCCAGTCGTGCACGTACGACAGCTGCTCGACCAGCTCGGCCCGCAGGTTCCACGGCAGGACGAGGACGTAGTCCGGCCTGTCGGCGGCTATCTGCTCGGGCGGCAGGATGGGGATGCGGGTGCCCGGCGTGAACCTGCCGTGCTTGTAGGGGTTGCGGTCGACCGTGTACGCGAGCAGGTCGGGCCGGATGCCGCAGTGGTTGAGCAGGGTGTTGCCCTTGCCCGGGGCGCCGTAGCCGACGACCGTCTCGCCGCGCTCGGCCGCCTCGATGAGGAACTTCAGGAGGTCGCGGCGCACCTTGGCCACCCGGGCGGAGAACTCGGCGTACCCGGACAGCTCCTGGAGCCCGGCGGCCTTCTCCCGGGCCAGCACGTCGGCCACCCGCTGCGACGGCTCGCCCGCCGCCTCGGCCGGCCGGGCCCACAGCCGGATGGAGCCGCCGTGCGTGGGCAGCAACTCGACGTCCACGAGCGTCAGTCCGCCGCTGGCGAGGGCGCGGATCGCGGAGGCGACCGTGTAGTACTGGAAGTGCTCGTGGTAGATGGTGTCGTACTGGTTCTCCTCGATCAGGGTCAGCAGGTGCTGCACCTCGATGGAGACCCAGCCGTCGTCGGCGACCAGGGCGCGCAGCCCCTGGGTGAAGCCGACCACGTCGGGGATGTGCGCGTACACGTTGTTGGCCACGACCAGGTTCGCCGGGCCGTGTTCGGCGCGGACGGCCGCACCGGTCTCCGGGCTCAGGAACTCGGTGAGCGTGGGCACGCCCTTGTCCCGTGCCGCCGCTCCGACGTTGACCGACGGTTCGATGCCCAGGCAGCGGATCCCCCGGTCCACCACGTGCTTGAGCAGGTATCCGTCGTTGCTCGCGACCTCGACCACGAAGGCGTCGGAGCCCTCGGCGTCGAGACCCGCGCGCTCCACGGCGCCGGCGACGAAGGTGCGCGCGTGCTCCACCCAGGAGGTCGAGAACGAGGAGAAGTACGCGTACTCCTTGAACGTCTCCTCCGGGGTGATCAGCGGCGGGATCTGCGCGAGCCAGCAGTCGGTGCAGACCTGCAGGTGCAGCGGGTACGCGGGTTCCGGCAGGTCGAGTTGGTCCGCGGCGAGGAAGCTCTCGCACGGTGGCGTCGCCCCGAGGTCGACGACGCTCGCCATCGCCTCCGAGCCGCACAGTCGGCATCGTGTCATCTGTTGTCCCCATCCCCCCTGCTCGCGCGGATGTCCCCGCCGCGAGTCTGCGCCGACCGCCCCGCGATCACGGAGCGGTACTCGTCAACCAGACGGTCGAGGCCGACCGCCGGGCTGAAACCCTTTTCGTAACGGCGCCGGGCCGCCTCCCCCATCTCCCGGTTGCCGGACGGCTCGCCCGCGATCCGGCGGATGCGGGACGCGAGCGAGGCGGCGTCGCCCGGCTCGTGAAGGAGCCCGGTCACCCCGTCCTCCACGAGTTCGACGAAGGCGCCGTGGCCGGCGGCGACGACCGGGACTCCGGCCGCCATCGCCTCCACGACCACCAGGCCGAACGCCTCCAGCCATGTCGAGGGGGCCACCACGGCGACCGACCGCGCGATGGCCTTCCGGCACTCCGCCGTGTCGTACAGGCCGACGTAGCGGACGTCGTCCCGGCCCGCCGCCCAGGCGGTGACCTCCGCCTCCAGCGGTCCGGTGCCGGCGATCACGAGGGGTACTCCCACCCCGCCGCTCGCCGCGATCTCGTCCCACGCGGCCATGAGGAGCCGTACGCCCTTGGCCTCCGCGAGCCGGCCGAGATAGAGCACATGCTCGCCGGCGTCCGTGCGGCGCGCGTCCGGGTCGGGCACGAAGTTGTGCTTGACCGCCAGCCGTTCGGCCGGCATCCCGGCGCGCACCAGGACGTCACGTTGCGCCGCGGAGATGCAGAAGAAGCGCTCCACGCCGGACCACCACCGCCGCCGGTTGGCCGACAGGCTGACCGCGAGCGGCACGGTCGCGAGTCGGGAGCCCCGGTAGCAGCCGTGCCGGACGGCGGGCAGCGGCGTCGACCCGACGCACTCGGTGCACGGCCGGCCGTCCCGTTGCAGGGTGCCGGGCGGGCAGACCTGGGTGTAGTTGTGCAGCGTCGCCACGGCGGGCACGCCGGCGTCCGCGCAGGCGGCTAGCACCGCGGGCGACAGGAGCGGGAAGACGTTGTGGACGTGGACGACGTCGGGCCGTTCGGCGCGGAGCCGGGTGGCGAGTTCGGTGCGGACCGCCGGGTTCCACGGCACCCTGAGGGGCACCGCGACCTTGGCGAGGAGGGACATGGCGCCGATGTCGTCGCTGCGCCGCTCGAAGGTCCCGACCCGGTGGCCGCCCTCGCGCAGCAGGTCCACCTCCTGGTCGACGACCTTGTTCTCGCCGCTGGGCTGCGCCGAGCCGTAGCGGTTGTGCACCACGAGGATGTGCATGCTCACCTCACCTCCGATCTCTTGGCCCAGCGCGGGACGCGTTGCCGGGGCATGACGGGCGTCACGGGCGGGGTGGGTTCGGCAGGTGCCACCAACAGCGCGGCGGCCACGGCCAGATGCAGCAGGTACGGCGAGGCGTCGCCGAGGCCGGCCTCGGTGTAGGACGCGATCGCGCAGTAGCTGATCAGGAAGATCGCGCAGGCCCGTTGCAGCGACGGTGGCCGCAGCAGTGCGACGCTGCCGAGCACGATGATGATCGCCGCGACGAGAGAGACGCCGATCAGGCCCTGCTCGTTGTAGACGGCCAGCCAGCTGTTGTCGATCGGCAGGCCGCCGAACGACTTGTCGCCCAGGCCCACGCCGAACCACTTCTCCCCGGTCGTCCGGGGCGCGGCCAGCAGGGCGTCCCAGACCTTGGCGCGACCGGTGAGGCTGGAGAAGTTGTCCTTGCTCTGCCCGCGCAGGAACCACGTCTGCAGCGCGGAGGCGAACCCGACCGCGGCAACCGTGGCGATCGCCACCGCCCAGGTGAAGAAGCGGCGGGCGGCGGCGCTGGTGAGCAGGAGCGAGCCGATCGCCAGCACCAGCCCGAGGAGCAGGCCGAGCGTGGCCGTGCGGGTGTGGGTCAGGGCGAGCAGGACGAGTGACGGCACGATGACCACCGCCGCGCTGGTCCTGTCGGTCCGGCGGCCCAGGAGGAGCAGCACGGTGAGTCCGATGATGACCGCGGCGTACTGGCCGATCTGCGGCGGGGTGAGCGGCCACAGCGCGCCGACGAGCCGACCGCCGTAGAGCTCGGGCAGGGCCATGCCGGGTGAGACGACCAGGCCGAGGGCCACCGATCCGAGCACCGCGTAGTACATCCGGATGTGGTGCCGTACGAACGTCAGGCTGCCGTCCCACCAGCGGCTGAGCAGCCACAGCGTGCCGACGAAGAGCGTCAGCCGGAAGCAGCGGAACAGCGCGCCGAACCCGGACTCCAGGTGAGCGCTGGAGACCACGCTCGTCACCAGGAGCAGGGTCAGCAGGAACACGTACGCGCCGGCCCGGATGCGCAACCGGGCGTTGATCACCAGTGCCAGCGCGAACGCGAGGACGAGCGCGCCCATGGTGACCATCTGGATGAGGGAGCGGGGCAACGGGACGATGGTCTTCGCCCCGGCGGAGCCGAGCGTGTTGAGGACCAGCAGTCCCCAGACCAGCCCGACGACCTTCGGTGTGCGCTCCGTCTGCATCTCAACCACCGGCCCTGGCGACGAGGGTGCTGCCCGCGTCCTGCTGGTTCGGCGTGCCTTGCCAGCGCTCGAAGGGGAACATCCTGCTCGGGTCGTGGACGACGAACTGCCATGGTCCGACGTAGACGTTGTCGTGCCAGCGGTTGTGCTGCTGCCGCGTGATCGCGTCGGCCACCTTCTCGCCCTTGTACGGCGACCAGTCCGGGTAGGTGCCGTAGTTGGACAGCACCGCCATCCGGTCGCACTTCGTGGTGCACCTGACGACGGACTTGTCCAGCACGAAGCGGTTGTCGTGGATGTCCACCCGCTGGGTCTTCCAGCGGCAGTCGTCGTAGAGCGGCGCCTTGTCGATGGCCGGCTTGGCGCAGCTGCTGGTCTTCTTCACCAGCAACGTGCAGTCGCCGGACGAGGTGTTGGCCGGGCTGTTGCAGAACCGGTCGGCGTTCTCCCACAGGGTGATGCCGGACCAGTTGTTCTCCAGCAGGTTCCGGGAGATCTCGATCTTGCCGGTGCGGGCCTTGATCCGGGGTTCCCCGCCCGACTCGGACAGGTAGAGGGTCGCGAACGGGAAACCGTCGCCGCTGTCGGCCGCCTTGCGGCCCTCGACCCAGTTGTTCCGCCGGATCGTGTTGTTCCGGATGATCGCGTTGTAGCTGATCTCGTAGATCAGGGCGGCCCCGTCGTTGGCGTCGATCACGTTGTTCTCGATGAGGAAGTCGTTGTTGTTGGTGTCCGCCCACAACCCGGTCCCCCGGTTGTCGTGCACCCAGTTCCCGCGGACGTCGGCGCCGTCGACGGCCCAGAACTTGATGCCTCCGGTGCAGCCGCAGCCCGGCTTGCGCCGCTCCCAGTCGCCGGTGTTGTTGCCCACGATCTCGTTGCCCTCGACCACCAGGCCGGTGATACGGCCCTTGCTCTTGTACGCGTTCATGCCGTACTGGCCGTTGTTGCGCAGGCAGTTGGCGCGGACCTGCTGGCGGGCACCGGCCATCAGACCGGCACCGTCGTTGTCCTGGATCGTCGAGTTCTCGATCACCCAGCCGTCGGCCGAGTCATGGTTGACCACGCCCTCGTCCGACGGCGCCACGAATCCCTGCACGGTCAGGTGGCCGATGGTGACGTCGGGGGCGCTGCCGCTGAACGCGTACTGGTTCTTCCTGCCGCCGTCCAGCACCGCGCCCGGTGCCCCGAGGTAGCGGTCCCCCTTCTTGGGGACGACCTGGGCGTAGCGGTCCGGGTCGAGCCGGTGCTTGCCCGGCCGGAGCCAGAACGTGGTGTTCGGGGGGCTGCTCTTGGTCTTGGCCGCCAGGTCGCCGACCTTCGCGGGGTCGACCGTGACCGCGCCCGCCGGCGCCTCGGCGGGCCCGGCCTGGGGGTTGGCGCACACCCGTGCCAGGGACTCGGACCGGGCGCCGGACGTGGTCGGCACGGCGGCCGGTTTCGCGTCGGCCTTCGGGGTGCCGCTGTCACAGCCGGTCGCCGCCAGCAGGGCCAGCGTCAGCGGTACCGCCGCCAACGCCCAGGGCCGCCTCTTGATCACCACGTGCCCCCCTAGCCGCGGAACCTGAGCACGGTGGTGAAACCCTCCGCGCCGTCGGTGGAGCCGGTGCCGATCAGGGTGGTGGCGGGTTCCTTGCGCCCGAATCCGGAGGAGTACCAGCCCAGCGGCGGCTCGCTCTCGCCGCGGTGCGCCTGCCAGGACAGCCCCTCGGGCAGGTCGATTTCGGCGGAGCGGTCCTCGCCGTCGCGGGTCCAGGTGAGCTGGGCCCGGTTCCCGGCCAGGTCGGCGGTGATCGCCGGGCCGAGGTGGAACGCCAGCTGCACGGTCCGGCGAGGGCCGCTCACCTCGTCGACCAGCCTCAACTCCTGGCTCTCCGGGTTCAGTTCCACCCGGCGGCGGTGCACGGAGCCCTCGTAGCCGTCGTGTTCGGCGGACCAGCGGGCCACCTCGCCGGACGGGTCCGCGACCAGGACACGGCTCTCGGCGTGCCGGGTCCACAGGAACGGGCCGCCGGAGACGGACTGGTCGGCGCCGTCCAGCCGCAGGGTGTTGTGGCCGAGGGTCGAGCGGAAGTACTGCCGCCACTCGGGCTGCCCGTGGTAGCAGTACGTTCCCGGGTCGGCGAGCACGTCGACCCCGTCGTGCCGGACCTCCACGGACAGCGCGTCCGCGTGGGCGTGCGCGGCGATGGACAGGAAGCCGTGCGGGCCGCCGTCGCAACGGCACCAGATCTCCTCGGGGCCGCGCAGGATCGTCATGCCGGCGTCGGCGAAGTGGGCCGGCCGCTCCACCGGGCGACTCACGGACGGGTGGGCGGGTCCGACGAGTGCGGCCAGCAGCGGGGTGCGCACATCGCCGGCCCGAACCTCGGGCCACCAGTCGAGCCGGCCGAACACGGCCTCCCCGGTGCTCAGCAGCGAGGCCCAGCGGTCGGTGCCCGCGCCGTCCACGATCAGGCCGTGCCCGTCGTCCGCGTCGCCCTGACGCGGCGGCCGGAGCCGGTTGTCCACGATGGCCGCGAGCGCGTCGGTCATGCGCAGCAGCACCAGCCGGACGGTCGCGGGGACCCGCACTCCGGCCGCGTCCGCCTCGGCCAGCGCGGCCAGGCCGAGTTCCAGGACCAGTCCGTGGTACTCGGTGGCCAGCTCGCGGTTGAGGCCGGAGAGGTAGGTGTTGGCGCGCAGCTGCCGATCCAGCGAGCGCAACGCGCCCGCCCGCCAGCGCGCCGACTCGGGGAACCAGTCGAACGCGCAGGCCGCGGCCAGCTGCCCGGCGTCCTCGGCGATGACGTGGTTGTTCGCCGAGGAGCCCCGGCTGGGGAAGGCGGCCAGCCAGCGCTGGTGGTGCCAGATCTGGTTCCGCGCCACCGGGTTGTCCTCGAACAGACCGGCCGCGCCCGGCCAGCCGTCGAGCAGGCGGCGGATCCACACCCAGGACAGCAGCCGGATGCCCAGCTCGATGCCGCTGATCCAGTGGACGCCGCGCAGGGGCGGGTTGGCCGACCACCACGACCGCAGGTGCTCGGCCACCCGCTCGGCGTACCGCTCGTTCCCGGTGATCGCGTAGGCGGCCGCGAGCTGGGTGAGGTACTGGTGCCGGGACGGCTCCCAGATCTGCTTGATGTCCCCGACCGCGTCCTCGCTGCGGTACGGCACGTCGAAGGCGTAGCCCGAGGGGGCCCGGCGCCCGGTCTTCGGATCGTGCCACCAGTCCGGGTCGGCCATGTCGTCGCGGACCACTCCGAAGAACTCGGCGTGCCCGTCCATCAGCCGGTCCGCCTCGGCGACGAGGCGTTTGGCGGCGTCGGCGGGTACGGCGGCGATCGTCCCGGCGGGCAGCACGGCGGTGAACCGGGCGCCGGTCACGCTCGGGCAGTCGGGCGGCGCCGACCGCCAGCGCCGTCTGCGCACGCTGTCGCTCACTCGGCCGGCGATCTCCTGCGGCCCCATCCGGGACAGCCGCCGGAGGTACCAGCCCACGCTCATGGTCACTTGGACCTCGCCAACGTCACCGGCACGCCACCGGCCAGGCCGGTCTGCACGGCGAGGGTGGCCGCCGTGGTGGCGACCAGCGACTCCAGCGGCACCGGCATCGGCCCGCCGGTGCGAACCGCCTTGACGAACGCCGCCAGTTCGGCGTTCTGGCCCTTGTCCCGCGCCTTGGGCAGCCGCGAACTGACCCACTTCTTGCGGCCGTACACCGAGGCACGCACGAAGTCGTCCAGTCGCAGCGCGCGGCCGTCCGCGACCAGGTCCAGCGTCTCCTTGGGGAAGCCGGACGGGCCGGTGGTGACGTAACTGATGGTGGCGGTGGAGCCGTCCGGGTAGCGCAGCACCACCTGGAGGTCCTCGTTGCCGGAGGTGGCGGTCGCGTACACCGAGACCGGGTCCGCGTCGAGCAGCCAGCTCGCGGTGTCGATGAAGTGTCCGCCCTCGCCGGCGAACCGCGAGCCCTCGGTGCCCTGCTGGAGGTACCAACTGCCGTGCGTGAGGCGGCCCGCGTTGACGAGGTAGCGCAGGTGCGCCGGACCGCTCCGGGCGCCGAACCGGGTCCTGGCTTCCTGGAGCAGCGGCGCGAACCGGCGGTTGAAGCCCACCTGGAGGCGGTCGTTGCCGGACTCCTCCACCGCCGCGAGCACACCGGCCAGTTCGTCCTCGGTGAGCGCCAGCGGCTTCTCCACGAACACGGTCTTGCCGGCGAGGAGTGCCTTGCGCGTGAGTTCGGCGTGCGAGCTGTGCCGGGTGACCACGAACACCGCGTCGACGGACTTGTCGCCGAGCACGGCGTCCAGGTCGGTGGTCGCCTCCTTGAAGCCGAACTTGCGCTGGGCGTTGGCTCCGGACAGCGCCGTCGTGGTGACGACGGTCGACAGCTCGACGCCCTCGCGCTGGGCGAGGTGCGGCAGCAGCATCGACGTCGCGTAGTTCCCGGCGCCGACGAACGCGAGGCGCACCGGGGTCGTGGCGGCCCGGGCGGGGCTCGGCTTCACGTGCACGGCGGGCACCGCCACCGACGGGGCCTCGGCCTCCGGGGCGTCCTGTCCGGGGTACCGGAACAGCGCGGTGACGGCCTTCAGCTCGCCGTCCTTGAGGCGCTGGTACGTCTCGACCGCGTCGTCGAAGTCGGCGACGTGGGAGATCAGGGGCTCCACGTCGACCTTGCCGCGGGCCACGAGGTCGAGGAAGCAGGCCAGGTTGCGGCGCTCGGTCCAGCGCACGTAGCCGATCGGGTAGTCGCGCCCTTCCAGCTCGTACTCGGGGTCGTAGCGCCCGGGGCCGTAGCTGCGGGAGAAGCGGACGTCGAGTTCCTTCTCGTAGTACGCGTTCCACGGCAGGTCCAGGCGGCACTTGCCGATGTCGACGACCCGGCCCCGGTCGCGGGCCAGCTCGGCGGCCAGTTCGACGGGCTGGTTGCTGCCGCCGCCGGCGGCCAGGTACACCTGGTCCACACCGTGTCCGTCGGTGAGTTCGGCGACGGCGTTCTCCACGGCCGAGGAGCCGGGGTCGCCGGCGGCCGCGGCGCCCAGGCGCTCGGCGAGCTCGCAGCGCGACGGGTCGGGGTCGGCGCCGACGACGCGGACTCCCGAGGCGGCCAGGAGCTGCACCACCAGCTGTCCGATCAGCCCGAGACCGATGACCAGCGCCACCTCGCCGAGCTGCGGCTCGCCCTGGCGGACGCCCTGCATGGCGATCGACCCGACGGTGCCGAAGGCCGCGTGCCGGGGCGCGAGGCCGTCCGGCACCGGCGCGTAGAGGTTCCTCGGCACCCAGTTCAGCTCGGCGTGCAGCGCGTGCTCGTTGCCGGCGCAGGCCACGAGGTCGCCGACCTTCACGTCGTCGATCCCGGCGCCGACCTCCTCGACCACCCCGCACAGCGAGTAGCCCAGCGGTGTGTAGGAGTCCAGCTTGCCCATCACCTTGCGGTAGGTGGCGGGCACCCCGTTGGTGGCCACGCTCTGCATGACCTTGGCCACCTGGTCCGGGCGGGAGCGGGCCTTGCCCAGCATCGACATGCCGGCCTCGGACACCTTCATCATCTCGGTGCCGGTGGAGATCAGCGAGAAGGCACTGCGGACCAGCACACCGCCCGGCTTGCACCCCGGTACCGGCACGTCGAGCACCGCCAGCTCGCCGCTCTTGTAGTTCTGTACGACCTGTTTCACCGAAGTCCCCTGATTCCTAAGCCGTTTGCCGAGTGCTCTGGCCGGACCCGGAGGTCGCGTCGCGGTACCAGTACTCGAGGGTCAGCACATGCCACAGATGCTTGGAGAAGTCCTGCTGTCCGGCGGCGTCCTCGGCGACCATCCGCTGCAGCGCGTCCCTGCGCAGGAACCCGGAGCGCACGAGCTCGCCGTCGTTGACCACCTCGCGCACCAGGGGTGCCAGGTCCCGGCTCATCCAGGCCCGCAGCGGGGCGCTGAACAGGCCCTTGGGCCGGTAGACGATCTCCCGGGGCAGGATCGAGGTGGCGGCCTCCTTGAGGACGGCCTTGCCCTGCCGGCCGACGATCTTGCGGTCGCCCGGCACGGTGAACGCCGCCCTGACCACCTCGACGTCCACGTACGGCACCCGCACCTCGGTCGAGGCGGCCATGCTGGAGCGGTCCGTGTAGGCCAGGTTCAGGCCCGGCAGGAACATCCGGGCGTCCGCGAGGCACATGCGGTTGACGAAGTCGTCGAGTTCGTTGTCCTGATAGATGTCGGCGTGCTCGGTCACCACGTCGTCGACGGTCCCCGCGAGGTCCGGATCGATCAGGGCGAGCAGGTCGTCCTGGTCGTACATGGTGTAGCTGCGCCGGAACGCGGTCTCCTCCGGCAGGTCGGCGAAGGAGAGGAACCGTTTCGCGAAGCGGACCGACCTCAGGCCCCGGCGGGACGTGGCGACGGGCAGCCGGCCCACCGCCGCGGACAGCCCGCGCCGCAGGGGTCGCGGGACGCGCTGGTAGCGCAGGGCGAGCAGGTTGGCCAGGTGCTTGCGGTACCCGGCGAACAGCTCGTCGGCGCCCATCCCCGAGAGCATCACCTTCACCCCGGCCTCCCGGGCGGCCTGGCAGATCAGGAAGGTGTTGATCGCGGCGGGGTCGCCGATCGGCTCGTCCAGGTGGTACGTCATCTGCGGCAGCAGGTCGAGGACGTTCGGGGCGATCTCGATCTCGTGGAGGTCGACGCCGAACCGTTCGGCCACCTGGCGGGCGTAGCGCAGGTCGTCGGGCATCGCCTCGAACCGGGCGTCCTCGGCGCGGAACCCGATCGTGTAGGCGGAGATGCCCGGCTGGTGACGGGCCGCGAGGGCGGTCAGCCAGCTGGAGTCGAGGCCGCCGGACAGGAAGGTCGCCACGGGGACGTCGGAGAGCAGGTGCTGCCGGGTCGACTCCTCCACGACGGCGGCCAGGTCCGGCCGTTCACCGGCCCGGGCCCGCTCCTGGCCCTCGGCGGCGACGTCCTTCAGGTTCCAGAACCGGCCGCGCTCCACCCGGCCGTCGGGCCGGCACCGCAGCCAGCTGCCCGGGGGCAGCTTCTCCGCCTCACGGAAGGCACACCGGGAGTCCGGCACCCAGTAGTAGAGCAGCGAGGCCACCAGCGCCGCGTGGTCCATCTCCAGCCTGCCGCCCGTGGCCGCGGCGAGTGCTTTCAGCTCGGAGGCGAACATCAGACCCTCGCCGCGCCGGAGCACGAACAGCGGCTTGATACCCAACTGGTCGCGGACCAGCACCAGTTCACCGGTGCGCTCGTCGAAGACGCCGAACGCGAACATGCCGCGCAGCCGGGGCAGACAGTCCGTGCCCCAGCGCCGCCAGGCCTCCAGGAGCACCTCGGTGTCGGAGGTACCGCGGAAGCGCACCCCGGCGGCCTCCAGTTCGGCACGCAGCTCGGGCGCGTTGTACAGCTCGCCGTTGTACGTCAGGGCGAGGCCGTCCTTGGCCATCGGCTGGGCGCCGGTCTCGGACAGGTCGATGATGGACAGCCGGCGGTGCCCGAGCTGCACCTCGCCGTCACCGACGGGGTGGCCGTAGCGGCCCGCCCCGTCCGGCCCGCGGTGGGCGAGGGTGTCGGTGAGCCGGTCGGTCACGATCTTGCCGTCCGGCCATCGGTACGTCCCTGCTATGCCACACATGTCCTACCGCACCTCCTGGTCGCTGTCCGGGACTCGTGCGGCCCACATCGGCTGTCGTTCCGTCCTCACCTGGCCGTCCCCCACTGCCTGAACGGCGTGCGAGGCACCCCCACTGTTCTGCCGGGCCGTCCGCTCGCTGTGCCCCCGCAGCGCGACGTGCAGCCCGTCCCAGAGCGTGCCGTCGGTCCGGTCCCGCGGATCGGGGTCGATCAGCACCACCCCGACCACCGCGATGCGCTGGTCCGCGAGTTGCCGTGCCACGGTGTGCAGCCACGCGGCGCTGCCGTGCCCGGCACGTACGACGAGCACGGTCCGGGTACCGAGGTACTGGAGGTCGGTCCACGCGGCGCCGGGTGCCACCGAGCCGACGCCGAGCAGGCGCCCGTGGTCCGGCACGGTCGCGGCCTGCTGACCGCTGACCACGTCGGGGTCCCCCGGCTTCGGGCGGCGGCCGGAGAGCTCCGAGCCCGGCAGACCGTCGACGACGACCACGGGCCCGTCGGCGGCCAGTGTCCTGGCGACGTCCATCGCGAGGGCGCTCGTGCTGCGCGCACAGCCCAGTTCCAGCAGCGACAGGTGTTCCGCGGAGCCGCGCGCGGTGCGGGCCAGGGACGCGGTGAGCCGTTCGCGGGCCAGCCGGGTCCGTCGGCGCTGCCAGGGCCTGCCCGACCGGCGGGGCAGCTCCGAGATGACCGAGGCACCCAGGTTCGCCGCGATGTCCCGGCGCAGTACGGGGCGGTCCGCGACCACCACGCCGACCGCGGCCAGTGCGAGCCCGAGGAAGAGCCCGAGGACGAGCCCGATCGCGGAGTCGGTGGCGAGGGCCTTGGGCAGGGAGTGCCGTACGGCGCTCGGGGCGTCCACGATCTGCGTGCCGGCGACGACCGCGGGCGTGCCGGTGCGGGCGTCGGCGGCGCGCTGGTCGAAGTCGGCGATCCGCGAGTTGAGTTCGGCGCGGCGGGCGTAGAGCGACTCGATGCTCGCCGCCCCCGTCGTGTCGCCGGACGTGGCGCGGTCGTTGATCTCCTTGTTGACCGCGGCGAGTTCGTCGCGAGTGCGGTCGCGCTGGTCGAGCAGGGCCTTGGACTCGGCCTGCGCGGTCGCCTTCATCCGCTGCACGTGGTCCGCGACGAACGCGTCGGCCAGCGCCTTGGCCCGGGCGACCGCCTGCGCGTCGTCGTCGCCGGTCACCTCGATCTGCAGCAGGTTGTTGGTCAGGCCGGTGCCCCGGTAGTCCTTCATGAAGTCCTCGGGTTTCTCCGGGGACTTGAGGGACTTCAGGGCCGCGTCGGCGATCCGCGTGGTCTGCAGCAGCGCGACATCGGTGCGGATCAGGGTGCCGGTGTCGTTCGGCTGGTCCTCCGCGTGGGCGACCAGCACCTTGGTCGTCGCGCTCGGCGGCGGCGGCATCAGGACCGCCACGGCGGCGCCGGCCGAAAGGCCCAGGACCGCCATGGCGCACCACAGGCGGCGGCGCCTGCGCACCGACACCACCAGCGCCTGGAGGTCCAGGAGCGGGGTGGCGGCCGGCTCCGGTGAAGTGGTGTTCGTGGTCACGCCCGACCTCCCGTCGCGCGGCCGGAAACCGCGAACGTGAGGGTGGCGTCGTCCGGCAGGTCGGCGGCAGAACGCGCGGGGCGCGCCTGGACCGGGCCCGCGACGACGACGCCGACGACCTCGTGCCGGCCGTCCGCGCACGCCTCGGCGATGCCGGCGAGCTCCTCCGCGGTCCGGCTGTTCACGCTCAGGACCACCACGGCACCGTTCTCCGTCCCTCGGTCCGGCACGATCGGCCGGTCCACCGACACCTCCACCACCCGCAGCACCGGATCGTTCTTGGCCTCGGCGAGAAGCTGTTCCGCGGCCCGGCGGGCGATCTCGTCGCCGTCCGGTACGACGACCAGCAGCCGTCGCGGAGCGGGCAGCTGCTCCCGCAGGCGGGCGCACACCCGCCGGTAGCGCAACCGTCTGCCGGCCTCGTCGCCGGACTTCTGCAGGGCCGGTACGTTCCACGGGGTGTCGGCGCCGAGGATCCGGCGGATCCGCGCTCCCCGAACCACGCCCTCAGGCCCGTGCGCGGGCCATTCACCGGGCACGTCCACCACGCCCAGCGGCGTCGAGCCCAGCGCCGCGGCGATCTCGGGTTCGGTCCGCAGCCGGCGGTTCATCCGCGCGGCGACGAGATGGCCGACGACCGTGAGCAGGAAGAACACCAGCGCCCCGCCCACGATGAGCTGCGTCCGCGTCGGCGGCGCCTCACCGGTGGGCCGGGGGGCCTGCCCCATGACGACCATGCCCGACTTGTTGTTCGACGGGTCGGCCTCCTGGAGCTTCTTCATGGCCGCCTCCAGCGAGGTGCGCAGGTTCTCCAGCGCCGTGCGGGACTGGACGCTCTCCACGGTCTGGCCCGGATCGGCGGCCTTGGCCAGCTCGGAGATGCGCCGGTTGGTCTCCGCCACCTGCTTGCGCAGCGCCTCGGTCCGCGTGACCACCGAGGCGTCGGCGGCGCTGCCCGCGACCTCCGCGGCGAACTGCACGAACTGCTGGGCCACCCCGTCGGCGAGCCGCTGCGCGCGCTCGGGAGTGTCGGCCGTACCGGAGATCGTGATGATGTTCCCGTCGCCGGCCTTGGCGCTCACGCGGTCCCGCAGCTCGGAGCGGCTGACGTCGGACCAGTGCAGAGCGTCGGCCGTACGGTCGACCACGGTCCGGCTGGTGGCGATGTCGACCTGGGTGAGCAGCTCGCGCTCCTCCCACACCCCTGGCAGCAGTACCGGTGCCGAGGCGGTGTAGCGGGGCGGGAACACCAGCACCGAGGTGCCGTACCCGAACAGTGCGCCCGCCACGGCGAGGACGGCCAGAAGCCGCCACCGCCGGCGGAGTATCCGCCCGATCGTGACGAGGCGGATGGTGTCTTCGTTCAACTGCGCTGCCTCTTCTTCCTTGTGCGCACCGGACCGCTGGCCGACACCGCACTGCGGCTCCGGCACGCGGCGGCATAGGCGGCGAGCAGCGACGCCTGCGAGTTGCGCCAGGAAAGCTGCCCGCCGATTCGCTCCTGGCCGATCTTGCCCATGCGGGCCCGCTTGTCCGGATCGTCCAGCAGCACCGTGATGAGCTCGGCGAACCGGGCCTCGTCGTTCGCCGGCGCGTAGACGGCGGCGTCACCGGCGGAGACGCGCGCCTCCTTCAGGTCGAACGAGACGATCGGCCGGCCCATCGCCATGTACTCAAGGACCTTGTTCATGGTCGACACGTCGTTGAGCGGATTGCGCGGGTCCGGGGACAGGCACACGTCCGCGGTCGACAGGTAGCGCAGCAGGTCGGCGTCCGGGATGCGGCCGGTGAACTGCACCTGCTCGCCGAGCCCGAGCTCCTGGGACAGCTCCACCATCGCGTCGAAGGCGTCGCCGGAGCCGACGAACACCGCGTGCCAGTCGGTCCGCCCGAACTCGTCGCGCAGCTTGGCGAGGGCGCGCAGGGCGTAGTCGACGCCGTCCTGCGGGCCCATGACGCCCAGGTAGCACAGCAGATGGGGCTTGCCGCGCTTCAACTCCGGCTCGGGCGGCACCGGTTGGAACCGCTCGATCTGGGGCGCGCTGCGCACCACGAAGACGTCCTCCGGCCGCTTGCCGCCGCGGCTCACGGCGACGTCCTTGTAGCTCTCGTTCGTGGCGAGCACGATGTCCGCGGCCCGGTAGGTCCGCCGTTCCACGGCGCACACGGCGCGGTACAGCAGGTCCTTGCCGCGGTCGAAGCGCGAGAGGTACAGCTCGGGCACCAGGTCGTGCTGGTCGAAGACGAACCGGGCGCCGAGCCGCCTGAGCCGGCGCGCCGCGAGGAACAGCAGGTCGGGCGGGTTGCAGGCGTGGACCACGTGGACCGGGCCGACCTTGCGGGCGAGCCGGGCCGTGTGCCAGAGCGCCGATCCGTACTCCTGCAGATAGCCGGCCGGGCCTCCGGTGGCGGCGCGCAGCGGGTAGCGGTGGATCCGCACCCCGTCGATCACCGCCTCCGGCTCCGTGTCCCGCTTCTCGCCACGGGGGCAGATGACGTGCACCTCCCAGCCCGCGTCGCGCAGCGTCGTGCACTCCTGCCACACCCGCCGGTCGAACGGCACCGACAGGTTCTCCACCAGGATCAGCGCGCGCCGGCCTGTGCCGTCGCCGCCGACTTCGTTACCAAGCAAGGCCCATGTATCCCGGTTCGGTCCGGCGCGTCTCGGCGTCGGGAAGGCGGATGAGATCGACTATCACCGGACCGCCGCCGTGCGGCAGGGCCGCGAGGACGGCCGGGTCCTTGGTGCCGACCAGACACACCTCGGCATGGTCGAGCACCTCCTCGACGGAGTCCGCGAGCAGCTGCGCGAGGTGCGGCAGCCGGGTCTCGATGTACTCGCGGTTCGCGCCCATCAGCCGGGACAGGCTCACGTTGGCGTCGTGGATCCGCAGGTCGTACCCCTTTCCGTGGAGCCGCTCCGCCAGCTCGACGAGGGGACTCTCGCGGAGGTCGTCGGTACCGGGCTTGAAGGACAGCCCGAACATCCCCACCTTCCGCTTGCCGGTGCGCTCCACCAGGTCCACCGCACGTTGCAGATGGTCGGAGTTGGAGGGCAGGACGTGGGAGAGGATGGGCACCGAGACATCGGCCCGCTGCGCCGCGTACACCAGGCTGCGCAGGTCCTTGGGCAGGCAGGAGCCGCCGAAGGCGAAGCCGGGCCGCAGGTAGGCGGGGCTGATGTTCAGCTTGCGGTCGGCCAGGAACACGTCGATCACCTGGTGCGAGTCCACCCCGAGCGCCTGGCACACCGCGCCCAGTTCGTTCGCGAAGCCGATCTTGAGGCCGTGGAACGCGTTGTCCGCGTACTTGATCGCCTCGGCCGTCGGGACCGGTACCCGGAACACCTCGCCGGGCAGGCCCTCGTACAGCGCGGCCACCACGTCGCCGCTGGCCGGGTCGAGCTCGCCGATGACCGTCTTGGGCGGGTCGAAGAAGTCCCGCACGCTGGTGCCCTCGCGCAGGAACTCCGGGTTGACCGCGACCCCGACGTCCACGCCCGCGGTGCCGCCGATGTTCTTCTCCAGGATCGGGACCAGGAGATTCAGGCAGGTGCCCGGGAGCATGGTGCTGCGGAACACCACGGTGTGCCGGCCGCCCCGCTCCGCCAGGGCGGCGCCGATCTCCTCGGTGACCCGCTCCAAGTACGTGGTGCACAGACTGCCGTTGGGCTCCGACGGGGTGCCCACGCAGATCAGCGACACCTCGCTGCCCATGATCGCCTCACGGACGTCGGTGGTGGCGCGGAGCGCTCCGGACCGCACGACGTCGGCGGTGAGTTCGCCGATCCGCTCCTCGACCACCGGGGCCTTGCCGTCGTTGACCAGGTCGACCTTCACCTGGTTGACGTCCACACCGATGACCTCGTGCCCCATGCCGGCCAGGCACGCGGCCGACACGCAGCCCACGTAGCCGAGCCCGAACACGCTGATTCTCATGACCCGTTCCTCCCCCCAGGCAGGCCCTTGTGGCCTGCGGTCTGCCCGCCGTCCGGACGGCGCCCCCCGCACATCAGTAGGCCCCCTGGCCGTAGAGCACCGCGCGCAGCGTCTTCCACAAGATCACCGCGTCCAGGGCGAGCGACCAGTCCTCCACGTACCGCAGGTCGAGGCGGACGGCCTCCTCCCACGGCAGGTCGCTGCGTCCGCTGATCTGCCACAGGCCGGTGAGGCCGGGCTTGACCAGCAGTCGCCGCCGGATGTCCGGGCCGTACGCGGCGGACTCCTCCGGCAGCGGAGGACGCGGACCGACGAGCGACATCGATCCGGTGAGTACGTTGAACAACTGCGGGAGTTCGTCGAGCGAGTACCGGCGCAGCACGGCGCCGACCCGGGTCACCCGCGGGTCCCGGCGCATCTTGAACAGCAGCCCCGCACCCTCGTTGCGGTCGGCCAGCTCGGCACGTGCCAGGTCGGCCCCCACCACCATGGTGCGGAACTTGAGGATGGTGAACTCCTGGCCGTCCTTGCCGACCCTGCGCTGACGGTAGAACGCCCCGCCCCGGCTGTCCGTCACCACGAGCAGCGCCACGAAGAGCATCAGCGGCGCGAACAGGATCAGCAGGATCGCGGAGCCCAACCGGTCGGCCACCGCCTTGATCGCCCGGCGGCCCCCGGTGAACGTCGGCATGCTGACCCGCAGCAGCGGGATCCCGAGCACGGCGTCGACGTGCAGCCGCGGGCCGGCCACCTCCATCAGCACCGGGGCCACGACCATCTCGGCGTCGCTGCCTTCGAGGTTCCAGGCCAGCCGTTGCAGCCGGTGGGGTGTCCAGTACGGGTCCGGCGTGATCGCGACGACCCGATAGCCGTCGTTCTCCACGTACTTGGCGACGTCCGTCAACTGGCCGAGGACCGGCACTCCGTCCAGTCCGTCTCCGTCGAGACCCTGACCGTCCGTCGTGCACACCCCGTCCACCCGCCAACCGAGGTGCGGGAACTTGCGGGTGCGGCTGATCAGGTCGCGCACGGTGTCCGGGCTCCCGGCGGCGAGCACCGGTCTCAGACACTGCCCTTCCTTGCGCTGCTTGTGCAGCCCGAGGCGGAGCAGGTACCGCGCGCTCATGGTGACGAGCGCGATCGCGGGGATCGCGACGAAGATCCAGAGCTTGATGTTGCGCGAGGTGAGGGCGATTCCGCCGAGCGCCAGCACGACGGTCGCCGCGAACAGCGAACGCCCCAACCGGCGGAATTCCTCGGCGCCCTGGCCGAGCACGGCCGGAGCCCACGCCCGGCTCACCCCGAACGCTCCCAGCACCAGCAGTTCGGTGCCGAAGGCGAGTATGCCCCACTTCTCATGCCAGTTGGCCGCGTCCCGGGCCCCGAAGAACTCGCCGATCGCCCCCACCACGAAGGCGGTCGTCACGGTGTCACTGGTGATCACCGTACGGCGGTACCGCTGCTCCCAGTCGTTCGCCGACTGGGCGATCGCCCGATCCGTCAGACGCTCGTGCGCCGACGGAACGGGCCTGACTATGCCCCCCTCCCGCACAGGTC
>NZ_RSAJ01000189.1 GCF_003933965.1 Streptomyces sp. RP5T | reverse complement strand
GAGATGTCTCGTGGGCTCGGAGATGTGTATAATAGTCAGGCCCTGGGTCTGGTCGGCGCCTACTTCGGCGTCGTCCTGCTGATCGCGGCCTGGCTGCTGCTCGGCCGCCTGGTGCGCGGCCCCGGGAAACGGCCCGGCACCCGCGAGCTCATGACCGTCCTCGTCGTCTGGTCGCTCCCGCTGCTGCTCGCCCCGCCGCTGTTCAGCCGGGACGTCTACAGCTATCTCGCCCAGGGCGCCATGGCGGACGCCCACATGGACGTCTACACCCACGGTCCCGCCCTGCTCGGCGGTCCCCTCGCGGACGAGGTCGCCCCCATGTGGCGCGACACGGCAGCCCCGTACGGCCCCGTGTTCCTCGGCGTGGCCTCCGTGCTGGCGAAGGCGTCGCGCGGTGAACTCCCCGCCGGTCTGCTCGGGATGCGGCTCGTCGCCCTGCTCGGCGTGGCGCTGATGGCGGCCGTCCTGCCCCGCCTCGCCCGCCACAGCGGAGCCGACCCGGCCGCGGCGCTCTGGCTCGGCGCCCTCAACCCGCTGGTGCTGCTCCACCTGGTCGCGGGCGCCCACAACGACGCCGTCATGCTCGGACTGCTCGGCCTGGGCCTGGTCGCCGCCCTCGGCCGGTGGCCGGTCCTGGGCGCCGTACTGGTGACCCTCGCCGCCCTGGTCAAGGCGCCCGCCGCCCTCGGGCTCGCCGCGCTCGTCGTGCTGCGCGTCCGGGCCGGTGACCGTCCGGCCAGGGCCGTCCTGACGGCGCTCGTCACGGCCACCGCCACCACCGTCGCCGCGACAGCCGTGACCGGCACCGGCTACGGCTGGATCGGCGCCCTCAACACCCCGGTGTCGTCCGGGAACTGGGCGCTCACCAGCCTCCTCGGCCGTGCCACCGGAGCCCTGCTGGAACGTCTCGGCAGCGACCTGGCCCCGCTGGCCGTCCCGGTCTGGCACGCACTCGGCGTCGTGACCGCCCTCGCCGTCCTCGGCCACATATGGCTGCGCCTGCGCCCGCGCCCCGTCTACGCCCTCGGTCTGAGCCTGGCCACCGTGGCCGCCCTCGGCCCGGCGATCCGCCCCTGGTACGCCCTGTGGGGGCTGTTCCTCATAGCGGCCGCCGCGCCCAGCGCCTCGGTACGGCACCGGGTGGCCGCCGTGACGGGCGTACTCGCGCTCGCCACGCTCCCGAGCGGGGGCCCGGCCGACGCCGGGCAACTCGTCCTCGCCCTCTCCGGGGGCGTGCTGGCCCTGGTCGTGCTGGTCCAGGCCCACCAGACGGCCCAGGCCCCGGTGACGGGACGTACGGCATGAGGACGCCGGCCACGGATCGCGGCCGGCTGCTGCTGGTCCTCGCCGCGCTCACCGCCGTCACCGTGTTCACGGCCACCGTGCCGCTGCTGCGCGACTGGTTCGACCTGCGCGTCTACCACGGAGCCGTCGACAGCTGGATCCACCACGGCGGGCGGCTCTACGACTACCGGGTGCCGGGGACGGCGTACGGCTTCACCTACCCGCCGTTCGCGGCCGTCGCCATGCTCCCGATGGCCCTGCTCGGCCTGCGCGCCGCGATCGCGGTGGGGCTGCTGCTCAACCTGGCGGCGCTGGCCGTCGTCCTGCGCCTGCTCACCGGCCGCACCTGGCGGCGCTACGGCTGGTACGGCTGTGCCCTGGGCGCCTGCGCGCTCGCGCTGTTCGAACCGCTGCGCGACACCTTCAGCTTCGGGCAGGTCAACCTCCTGCTGCTGGCCCTCGTCCTCATCGACGCGTGGCTGCTCGCCACGGGCCGGGAGCGCTGGGCCGGTATCGGGATCGGGCTGGCCGCCGCGGTGAAGCTCACCCCGGCCCTCTTCATCGCTCTGCTCCTGGTCGCCCGGCGCGGACGGGCGGCGGCGGTCGCCACGGTCGTGGCCTTGGCGGCGACGGGGTTCGCGGCCCTCGTGGCGCCGGACGCCTCGCGCTTCTACTGGACCGACGCGCTGTGGGACACCAGCAGGGTGGGCCGCCTGGACTACGTCTCGAACCAGTCCTTGCAGGGCGTCCTGGCCCGGCTCGGGGAACCGGACCGCGCGCTGTGGGCGGTGGCCGTGCTGCTGACCCTCGGCGTGTGGACCGTCCGGGCCCGGCGGGCAGCGGCGGCGGGGGACTGGGCCGCCGCGTTCGCGCTGACCGGACTGACCGCCTGCCTGGTCAGCCCGATCACCTGGGTGCACCACCTGGTGTGGCTGCTGCCGTCCTTCGCCGTGCTCGTGCGCAGAGGGCACCCGCGGATCGCGGGCGCCCTGTACGCCGTGCTGTGCACGAGCGTGGTGTGGCTGTGGTTCGACGACGCGTCGGGCGTCGACGGCTTCCTCGGCGGCAACACGTACACGTGGATCACGCTCGGGCTGCTGCTGTGGCTGCCGGTGGCTCAGCCGCGCGCCGCCGGCCCGAACCGGGCCCGCAGCGCCAGAGCCATCGCGCCCGCGCCGAGCCCGGCGGCGGCCAGGACGACCCACGTCGCCAGCCAGCCGGGCCCCGCGGGCGCCGGGGACTTCGGGGCCGCGGCCGCCGCCACCGGCGCGGCCTCGGGCCCGGGGCGCGGTCTGGCCCGGAACGCGTCCAGCGAGCCCACCGGCTCCACCCGCCCGGCCGCGCCGAACCCCCAGTCGAGCAGCGCCCGCGCCTCCTCGTAGACCGTGAAGCCACCGCCCGACTGCGGATTCATCACCGTCACCACGAGCGTCCGGTCGCCCCGGCGGGCGGCGGCGACGAGCGTGTTGCCGGCGTGGCTCGTGTAGCCGTTCTTGATCCCGATCAGCCCGTTGTACGGCTCCACCCCGTCGGCACCGGTCAGCAGCCGGTTGGTGTTGCGGATCCCGTACCGCCAGCCGCCCCCGCCGGGGAAGGTGGCCTCCGCCGTGCCGCAGTACCGCGCGAAGTCCGCGTTGCGCAGCCCCGCCCGGCCGAAGACCGCGAGGTCGTACGCCGAGGAGACCTGGCCCGGAGTGTCGTAGCCGTCGGGGGAGCGGACGTGGGTGTCCCGGGCGCCCAGGGCGCGGGCCTTGGCCTGCATCCGGGCGGCCGTCGTCCCCCAGCCGCCGCTGAGCCCGGCCAGGACGTGCACGGCGTCGTTGCCGGAGTTGAGGAAGACCCCGCGCCACAGGTCGGCCACCTCGTAGGTCCGCCCCTCGGCGACCCCGACGAGGGAGCTGCCGGGGCCGATGCCCGCGAGTTCGTTCTCGCCGACCGTGTGTCTGAGGCCGCCGGGCAGCACCGGCAGGACGGTCAGCGCGAACAGTGTCTTGAGCGTGCTGGCGGGCGGCAGCCGGCGGTGGGCGTCGTGCGCCGCCAGGATCTCCCCGCTGTGGGCGTCGGCCACCACCCACGAGAGCGCGGACACGTCCGGGACCCGGGGCGCGCCCCGCTGCGGCCGGACCTGGACCCCGGGGCGGTACAGAAGGGCCGGTGACGCGGACGCGGGCGGTGGCGCGCCGGGCGCGCCGGGGTCGGAACCGGTGTGCGCGGCCGCCGTCGCGGGGGCGAGGACCAGCAGTCCCGTCACGCACAGCGCGCAGGTCGAGACGGCAACCCGGGAGGGAAATCCGATAGTCATACCGCAAAGCTAGGAACGGACCGGCCATGAACCGCGCTGCCCTGGCCGTGCGGGGCGCGTGAGCACCCAGACGGGGGACGGCTCGTCGGCCGACGGGCGATGGTCCGTCAGCCGGCGGGCAGGGTCGGCTGGATCCGGCGCAGGAAGGTCGCGTTGTCCGGGGTCTCGCGCATCCGCTGCAGGAGTGTCTCCAGGTTGCCCTGGCCGTCGCCGTTCTGCAGGGCGCGGCGCAGTCCTCGTACCGCGGTCAACTCCGCCGGGGTCAGCAGGAGTTCCTCGCGGCGGGTGCCCGAGGGGTTGACGGCGAGGGCCGGGAAGACGCGGCGGGAGGCGAGTTCGCGGTCCAGGCGCAGCTCCATGTTGCCGGTGCTCTTGAGCTCCTCGAAGAAGAAGTCGTCGGCGCGTGAGCCGGTCTCCACCAGGGCGGTGGCGAGGATGGTCAGCGAACCGCCCTCCTCGGCGCGCCGGGCGGCGCCGAAGAACTTCTTCGGGCCGATCAGCGCGGTCGCGTCGACACCGCCGCTGAGGGTGCGGCCGTTGCCCGGGGCCGCGTTGTTGTGGGCCCGGCACAGCCGGGTCAGGGAGTCGAGCAGGATCACGACGTCCTCGCCGGCCTCGACGAGCCGCTTGGCCCGCTCGATCACCAGCTCGGCGAGCGCGATGTGCTGCTTGGGCGTGCGGTCGAACGTGGAGGCGTACACGTCACCGCGCACGGAGCGCCGCATGTCGGTGACCTCCTCGGGGCGCTCGTCGAGCAGCACCACCATCAGGTGGCACTCGGGGTGGTTGCCGGCGACGGCGGCCGCGAGCTGCTGGAGCAGGACCGTCTTGCCGGTCTTGGGCGGGGCCACGATGAGCCCGCGCTGGCCCTTGCCGACGGGTGCGACGAGGTCGGTCACCCGGCCGGTCAGACCGGACGCCGGGTGTTCGAGTCGGATCCGCTCGCCCGGGTGCAGGGGCGTGAGGTCGTGGAAGGCTCGACGCTTCCGGTCGGGCCCGTGCCCGTTGACGCGGGCGACCTCGGTGAGGGCGCGCTGGGTGCCGCGCACCCCGTCGACGAGGTCCCCCTTGCGCAGGCCGAACCTGCGGATCAGGGCGGGGGAGACCTGGAGGTCGGTGGGCGAGGGCAGCAGGTTCGCGGCACGCAGGTGGCCCTTCCCGCCCGCGTCGATGTCGAGGACGCCGGTGACGGCGCGGACCGGGGGCTGCTGAACCGGAGGGGTTTCGAGAGTGATCGTCATGGTGGTGTGTCCTTTCGAGGACGGAAGGCATGGGGCATGCGCAAGGAGGGGGAGGCCGCGAGAGGGAAGGCGGACGACGCCTTCGGGCGGCGGAGGACAGCACCCGCAGGACCTGCGAGGTACTGAGGAGAAGCCGGTACATCGACCGGCGTGAGAAGAGAGAACTGGCACCGGCGCCCCGAGACGGGCGTACACAAGTGCTGAGGGGACGCTACCACGGCGGCTCGGCGCGTGGCGAGGATTCCGTACGAGAACGGGATCCGCGGGCCGGGAAGCCGCCGCCGGCCGGATGCCCTGCGGCTCCTCCGCGGCCGGCGCGGCTCAACGCTGTCGCGCGGCCGCCGGAATCCCGGTTCTGTCCTGGTCAACGCGCCGGCGGCCACACGTATTCCGTGCGTCCCCTCGACTCCCTGGTCCGGAGCGGGCCTCGAGCCCGGCGACGGGGGCAGCGCAAGGAGCCCGACCAGGCACAACAGCCCGCCCGGGCCCAGCAGTCGGCGGAGGATCCCGACGCCATGACGTCAGGAGGTGGAGGTGGCCCGCGCCTCCGCCTCCTTCGCGATCTCCTCGAACCGCGCCCCCATGGCCGCCGCGAGGGCCTGCGCGCCCGACAGCGGACGGACCATCACCATGAACCGGTCGATCAGGCCGTTGTCGTCGAGATGGATGAAGTCGCAGCCGTCCAGCGCCCGTTCACCCACCCGGGTCGAGAACACCAGGGCGTGGTCGCGGCCGTCCTCGCTGCTCAGCTCGCTCACATAGCGGAAGTCCTCGAAGACCTTCACGACCGCGCCCAGGATCGCCGCCGTGATCGCCTTGCCCGCGTACGGCTTGAACACCACCGGACTCGTGAAGACGACGTCCTCGGCCAGCAGCGCCTCCACCGCGCCGAGGTCACCCGCCTCGACCGCTTCTCGGAACGCTCGCATCGAGCCTCCATAGTCAATTTATTGAGTAGGTGTGGAGTAGAGTAATCACCTGCTGCTAGCGTGTCCATGTGTCGCTCAAGTACGCCGTCCTGGCCGCCCTGCTGGAGGGTGAGGCCTCGGGCTACGAACTGTCCAAGGTCTTCGACGTCTCGCTGGCGAACTTCTGGCCCGCGACCCCGCAGCAGCTCTACCGCGAGCTGGAGCGACTGGCGCAGGACGGGCTGATCGAGGCGCGCGTGGTGCAGCAGGAACGCCGGCCGAACAAGCGGCTGTTCACCCTCACCGAGACCGGCCGCCGCGAGCTCACGGCGTTCGCCGCCGAACCGCCCCGCAGACCTGCCGCCCTCCGCGACGAGTTCCTGATCAAGATCCAGGCCATGGACGGCGTCGACCCCGAGGTCACCCGGGCGCTGGTCGAGGAGCGCCTGTCCTGGGCGCGCGGGAAGCTCGCCCGCTACGAGCGCGTCCGCGACCGGCTCCTCGACGGCCGGACCGAGGAGCGGTACCTCGCGGAGGCGGAGCGCATCGGCCCGTACCTCACGCTCCTGGGCGGAATCGCCCTGGAGGCGGAGACCGTCCGCTGGTGCGAGCGCACGCTTGCCGTCCTGAAGCGCCGAGCTCCCCTAAGCTGACGCGGATGTTCAGCCCAGAAGGCCCCAGCCTCCGCGAACTCGCCGTCCAGGCGCTGTCGTCCGTCGAGCGCGGCTACGACCTGCTCGCCCCCAAGTTCGACCACACCCCCTTCCGTACACCCGACTCGGTGCTGGATGCCGTCGCGTCCGCGCTGCGCCGGACGGGCCCCTTCGAGGCCGGTCTCGACCTGTGCTGCGGCACCGGCGCCGGGGCCCGGGTGCTGACGCGGGTCTGCCGGGAGAGCGTGACCGGCGTCGACTTCAGCGCCGGAATGCTTGACGTGGCCCGCGAGTGGACCCGGTCCGAGGGGCCGCGCCTGTCGTGGGTGCGGGCGGACGCGCGCGCCCTGCCCTTCGCCCCCGCCGCGTTCGACCTCGTCGTGAGCTTCGGTGCCTTCGGCCACTTCCTGCCCCGTGAACTGCCCGGTCTGTTCGCCCAGGTGCGCGAGGTGCTGCGGCCCGGTGGCTGCTTCGCCTTCCCGATCGTGGCCCCGCCCCGTCCGTCGTCCCCCGCCTACTGGATGCTCCACGGTTTCGACGCCGTGATGCGGGTGCGCAACGCCCTGTGGCGACCGCCGTTCGTCATGTACTACCGGGCGTTCGGGCTCGGGGACGTGCGACGGGAGCTGGAAGGGGCGGGCCTGCGTGTGGAGCTGCACGTCCTTCCCGAGTTCGGTGTGCGCCGGGACGGCAGTCCGCGGGTCCGGATGGTCGTGGCGAGGCGCCCGCTGTAGTCGGTTCGGATTTCCAACTTATCCGTTTGTTTTTCCAACTCACCAGGTTATGGTGAGGCGCGTGACCACATCCACCGAGAACGAGACGCGGATCGACCCCTTGTGGCGGTCCTGGGAGGGGGCGCACGGCGGCCATGTCGCCGCCGTCGCCCTGGCGGCCGTCCGTGCCCGGTTCGCCGGCGGAGCCCATCCGGTGCGCACGCTCACCACCCACTTCCTCGCGCCGGCCGCCGCCGGTCCGCTGCACGTCTCGGGCACCACGCCCGCCTCCGGGCGCCGCACCGCCGCCTGTGTGTTCTCCGGCCACCAGGACGGCCTGCCGGTCGTCGTCGGATCGGCCCTGTTCGGCTCCGGGCGGCCGGGGACGCCGTACGACGGACAGCCTGCCCCGGACGTGCCGGGCCCGGAGGGCTGTGAGGCCGTCCGGCTGCCCGGCCATCTGGCGCCCTTCGCCTGGCAGTTGGAGATCCGGCCCGCCTCCGCCGACCTCCCGCTGGCCGGCGGCGACCGGGCCCACCTGCTGGCCTGGGTGCGGTTCACGGACGGGCGGGCGCTCGACGCGGGGGCGGTGGTCACCCTCACCGACGTGCTCCCGCCCGCGCTGTACGCCGTCTGGCGCAGCCCGCGCCCCGTGCCCAGCGCGGAACTCACCGTCCACTTCACCGACGCCCTCGACGAGAGCACGGGCGACGGCTGGGCCCTCGTGCGGATCCGGACCGATCACGCGGGCGCCGGGTGGGCCGTCGACGACAGTGCCGTCTGGGCGGCGGACGGCCGGCTGCTCGCCCTGGGCCGTCAGTCCCGCGTGGTGCGCGGCGAGCGTCCCTGACGCCGGGCCCGGCGTCAGGCCGCCGCCCTCACAGGGCGCTGTACAGCGCCTCGATCAGCGCCGTCTTCCGCGGGTCGTCGGCGATGTGGGGCCCCATCCGGTTCATCACATAGCCCAGCGCGACCCCCGCCTCCGGATCGGCCAGACCGCAGGAACCGCCGGCGCCGTCGTGTCCGAAGGCCCGCGGATTGGGCCCGTACGACCCGTTCGGCCCGCTCAGCCACAGGCCGAGCCCGAGTTCCGTGTCGCTGCCGAGCCCCGCGCCCAGCACCAGGTCACGGCACCTGCCCTGGCTCTCCCGGACCCGCTCGGCGGCCTCGGGGGACAGGACGCGGTGGCCGTCGAGGGAGCCGCCGTTCGCGAAGATCCCGTAGAGCGCGGCGACCGCCCGTGCGGTGCCGTGGCCGTTCGCGGCGGGGATCTCGGCGGCCCGCCACTCGGGTGTGGTCGCCTCCGCGGCGCCCACCAAGGGGTTGGCGAGCGCGGCGATCGCCACGGGAGTCAACCGTGCGAAGAGCGCCGCCTGTTCATTCGCCGACGGGGCCGGCGGACGCACCAGCTCGGCGGCCCGCCCGGCCTCCTTCTCCGGCAGGCCGACGGTGAAGTCGATGCCCAGCGGCCCCGTCACCTCCCGCTCCAGGAAGGCGCCCGGCAGCAGCCCCGAGATCCGCCGGACGACCTCTCCGACCAGGAAGCCGTACGTGAACGCGTGGTACCCGGACACCGTGCCCGGCTCCCACCAGGGCTCCGTGGCCGCGAGCCGCCGTGTCGTCAGTTCCCAGTCGAACAGTTCGGTGAGCGAGTGGGGTTCGCGCAGTCCGGCCAGCCCGGCCCGGTGCGACAGCAGGTGCCGTACGAGGACCCGCTCCTTGCCGGCCGCGGCGAACTCCGGCCAGTAGGCGGCCACCGGGGCGTCGAGGTCGAGCAGCCCCCGGTCGGCGAGGATGTGGGCGCACAGGGCCGTCGGACCCTTGGTCGTCGACCACACGTTGACGAGTGTGTCGCGCTCCCAGGGGCGGGTGCGGGCCGCGTCGGCCCAGCCGCCCCACAGGTCCACGACCGTCTCACCGCCGACCGTGACGCTCACCGCTGCGCCCAGCTCGGCCCGGTCGCGGAAGTTCTCCTCGAACGCCGTCCGCACGGCCGCGAAGCGTGCGTCGCAGTGGCCGTGGACAGCCGGGCGGTACTCGGACATGGGCCCTCCGTCGTCGCCGGAAGCCCGGACCGCGGCACCGCGATCCGGGGGGTCCCGTGAACATACCGACTGGTCGGGCTGGAGGGAAGATTCCCGGCGGGACTCAGGCGTACGAGCGCAGCCAGCGCAGCTTCGCCGCCTCCTGGTAGGGGCCGCCGCCCTCGTGGTCGTTGAAGTCGTAGACCTCGATCGCCTTGTCGGCGTGGCCCCAGGCGTTGAAGGCCGCGAACACCGTGGAGGGCGGGCAGGTCTGGTCCTCCAGGGCCGCCGAGAAGAGCGCCGGGGTGCGGGCGCGGCTCGCGAAGTGCACGCCGTCGAAGTAGGCGAGGGTGGCCAGGACGTCCTCGAAGCGGCCGCGGTGCGTCTTGAGGTAGAGGCCGATCTCCCGGTACGGGTGACGGTCCGTCACGGTCGCCGCGCGCGGGAAGTCGCACAGGAACGGCACGTCCGGGGCGACCGCGGCCAGGTCCGGGACCAGAGCGCCGACCGCGATCGAGATGCCGCCGCCTTGGCTGCCGCCCAGGACGATCGTGCGCGCCGGATCGGTCAGCGGGTGCGAACGGGCCGCCTCCACCGCACGCACGGCGTCGGTGAACACCCGGCGGTAGTAGTAGTTCTCGGGGGCGTCGATGCCACGGGTCATGAAGCCGGGGTACGCGGGCGCGCCGGCCACCGGGTCGGCCGTGCCACCGCCGCCGCCCCAGGCACTGCCCTGACCGCGGGTGTCCATCACGAAGTGCGCCCGGCCCGTCGACGCCCACAGCAGGTGCTCGTGCGGCAGGCCGCGCCCGCCGCCGTACCCGATGAACTCCACGACCACCGGGACGGGGGCGGAGACCTCGGCGGGGATGGTGAACCAGCCCTTGACCGGGTGGCCGCCGAACCCGGCGAACGTCACGTCGTAGACCTTCACCGTGGCAAGACCCGTGTCGACGAGTTCGAAGCGGGCGTCCAGGTCGTGCTCGCGGGCCTCCTGGAGGGTCTTGGACCAGAACGCGTCGAAGCCCTCGGGCTCGGTGGAGTCGCTGCGGTACTCGCGCAACTCGTCGATGGGGAGGTCGAACAGGGCCATGCAGGACCGCCTTCACGAAGGGACAGTGCCGGATGATCACACCGTACGTGTGTGGTCGGACGAATCGCCAGGCCTTTGCGGCACCGCCGGCCGGCGGTGGCCCTCCCGATGATCGTGGACCTGCTGGTCAAGGGTGCGGTGGCGGTCGGCCAAAGAGCGGCGGCGGTCGCCCGGTCGTCGCCAGTGGTCGGGTCAGCGCCGGGTCGTCGGAGGCCGCGGGCTCAGGCCCGACGGCGTGTCCACTGCGGTTCGGTGAGCGCCCAGTCCCGTTCCCACTCGGCGAGCCGGTGGCGGACCGCCACCCGGCGGACCAGGGAGTGGCCGAGGAGGACCACGACGGTCGTGGCGCCCGCGCCGCAGGCGCCCATCACCAGGGTGTGCTGCCAGATCGCGGACTCGTCGGGCGGCGCGGGCGCGCTCCGGCCCCGGGAGTCGAACCACACGTCGACCTTCTCGCCCTTGTCGGTCCCGGCCGGGACCCGGGCCGTGGCGGTCCTCACGGCGCCCCCGGCCTCCGTCCAGCGCACGGTGACCCGGTAGGAGCGCTCCCGGCCGCCCTGGACCGTGGGCGCGGAGTCCGGAACCGTGCCGACGACCTCCGCACGGACCCGGTGGCGTTCGGAGCGCTGCTCGGCGGCCATCGCGCGGGCGTCGTCATGCGCCCACCGGCCCACCAGCGCCCCGATCAGCGGGGCGCCCAGCAGCATCAGCACGGCGACGGCGAGCACCGTCCACGCCTCGACGACGTCGGACCGGCGCCTGAGCGGACTGCGCCGCCAGCGCCAGCCGCGCACCCGGGTTCGCATGTCGACCTCCGCACCACGCACCCCTGCGAGTGGATACAGATGTAGTACCCCTCCATCCGCTTCGTTCACTTGCGGGGGAGGGGCACATGTGCGCGCGGCACGCGGGCGCGCGCATCGTCAGCCGAAGCGCTCGATCCGGATACGGTCCACCGGCTGACCGGCCTCCACCAGCAGCCGCGAGGCATGTTCGGCGAAGGAGTTGGAACCGCACACATAGGCCTCCCACCCACCCTCGGGCGGCTCGGCCAGGAGCGGCGCCACATGGGCGGCCGACATACGCCCCACGGGCACCCCGTCCGGGGCGCTCCGTGTGAACACGGGGGTCGTCTCGGCGCCGAGCTCCCGCGCGTAGATGAGTTCCTCGGGACCGCGCGCCGACACCAGCATCCGCAGCGGCACGGACAGCCCCCGCGCCCGGTGGTGACGCACCATCGACATCAGCGGTACGACCCCGGAACCGGCCCCGACCAGCAGCGCGGGCCGGTCGCCCGGCCAGGCGAAGAAACCGCTCAGCGGCCCCCGCACCTCGACCCGGTCACCGGGTTCGGCCACCGTGTGGAACCAGCCCGAGACCTCACCGCCCTCGACGTGGTCCAGGGTCAGCTCGATGTGCCCCGCGTCCTCCGGCGGAGACGCGATCGAGTAGTGGCGCTGGGCCGTGTACCCGTCCTCGGCGGTGAGCCGCAGCAGCAGATGCTGGCCGGGCAGATGCCCCTGCCAGCCGGGCACCGCGAAGCGGAAGGTCGACGCGTACGGGGTCTCGCGGCGGACCTCGGTGAGCGTGGCGGTCTGCCACACGGCGGCGACATGCTCGTTGACGGCGATACGTCCCGGTACCGCGAACCGGGTGACGGGGGAGACGGCGGGGGAGGAGAGCGCCTCAGTCACCGGAGTACCTCTGTTCCTCCCAGGGGTTGCCGCGCGCGTGATAGCCGTTCCCCTCCCAGAAGCCCGGCTCGTCGTGGTCGAGCAGGGTCAGCCCGGCGACCCATTTTGCGCTCTTCCAGAAGTACAGGTGGGGCACCAACAGCCGTGCCGGGCCGCCGTGTTCGGCGGGCAGCGGCTTCCCGTCGTACTCCCACGCGATCCAGGCCCGCCCGCCGGTCAGGTCCGCGAGGGGCAGGTTCGTGGTGTACCCGGTGTGGGAGCGGGCGACGGCATGGGTGGCGGAGGCGTCGGGCCGCGCCACGGCCAGGAACGCGTCCAGCGACACACCCGAGAACCGCACCCCGAACTTCGACCAGCCCGTCACGCAGTGGATGTCGCCCTCGTAGGCCGACGCGGGCAGCGCGTGCGCCGCGTCCCAGTCCCAGGTGTGCGGCTGTCCGACCAGCCCGTCCACCCGGAACGTCCAGTCGTTCGGCGACAGGTTCGGCGTGACCTCCGCCGAGAGGACGGGCCAGTCGTCGCCCGCGTCGTACTGGCCCGGCGGCAGCCCGGCGTTGGGCACGCGGGGGCGTCCGGTGAAGCCTCGGGTGACGTTCATGCTTCAACCGTACGCTGTCGCCGCGTGTGCTCCGTCCCAGGTCAGCACCCCGATCGTGGCGGCCCCACGAACACCGCGCGGGTCCGGGAATAGGCGTGGCGTGCTGCTCCTTGGCGCTGGAGTGCCGGGCCGGTGCCCGGTGACAGTGCGAGGAGAGTGAGGAAGCAGATGCCCAAGGCGTACGTCTTCACGCGGTACGGCGGACCGGAGACCGAGGCGCTCGTGGACATGGACCGGCCGGATCCCGGGCCCGGCCGGCTGCTGGTGGCCGTCCGCGCCGCGGGTGTGAACCCCGTCGACTGGAAGCAGCGCAACGGCTTCCGGCGCCCCGGCGAGCCCGAGGAGCGCGCCTTCCCCGTCGTGTTCGGCAACGAGGTCTCCGGTGTCGTCGAGGAGATCGGGGACGGCGTCGAGGGGTTCGCGGTGGGGGACGAGGTCTTCGGCCCCGCGCTCGCGGGCGGCTACGCCGAGTACGCCCTGGTGCCGGCCGCGATCGCCGCGCACAAGCCCGCTGACCTGGCCCACACCGTGGCGGCCACCCTGCCCGTCGCCGCCGCGACCGCGTACGACGGTGTCCGCCAGCTCGATCTGCCCACGGGCGCCACGCTGCTGGTGACCGGCGCGGGCGGGGGAGTGGGCGCGGCGGCCGTGCAGATCGCCCGCGCCTTCGGCCTGAGGGTCGTCGGGGTCGCGAGCGAGGGCAAGAAGGACTTCGTCGAGTCGCTCGGCGCCATCCACGTCACCTCAGGTCCGGGCTGGGCGGAGCGGGCCCGGGAGACGGCACCGGACGGCGTCTACGACCTCGTGGGCGGCCGGGTGCTCGCCGAGGCCGCCGAGTTGCTCACCGACCGGTCGAAGCTGGTCACCGCCGGCGCCCCGGAGGAGGAGGTGCGGCGGCTCGGCGGTGCGCGCGTGGCGCGGGCCCGCAACGCGGCCGTCCTGCGGGAGGTCGCGCAGCTGGCGCTGGAGGGCAACCTGGACCCGCACATCACCGCGACGTTTCCCCTGGACAGGGCGGGCGACGCGCTGCGCACGGTCGAGGAGGGCCACGCCCGCGGCAAGACGGTCATCGAGGTCACCCGATGACCGACGCCGTGCCGCACGTCCTCGACAACCCGGCCCTCGCCTCCCTGACCGGCCCGCACGCGCACTTCGCGGAGAAGCGCGGCCGGGTCCTGCGCTATCCGGTCGACGTCTCCCCGTGGCTGGCCCTGCCCGACGAGCCGGACGCGGGCGACTGGGCCGACCTCGCCGCGCTCGCGGGTGCCGGCACGGAGGTCCCGCTGACGGCCTACGCCGGACAGGTGCCCGAGGGCTGGGAGATCACCTTCCACATCGAGGGCGTGCAGCTCGTGGCCGACGGTCCGGGCGCCGCCCCCGACCCGGAGGCGGTCCGCCTCGGCCCCGCCGACGTGCCCGAGATGCTCGACCTGGTCGCCCGCACCCGTCCGGGCCCCTTCCTGCCCCGCACCATCGAGATGGGCACCTACCTGGGGATACGCCGGGACGGGGCCCTCGTGGCGATGGCGGGGGAGCGGCTGCACCCGCCCGGCTGGACCGAGATCAGCGCGGTCTGCACCGACCCCGCCGCCCGCGGCCAGGGCCTCGCGACCCGGCTCGTCCTGGCCGTGGCCCACGGCATACGGCAGCGCGGTGAGACGCCGTTCCTGCACACCGGCGCCGGCAACACCCGGGCCATCCGGCTCTACGAGTCCCTCGGCTTCCGGCTCCGGCGCACCACCGCCTTCCTCGCCGCACGGGTCCCCGAGCGGCTGCCGGGGGGAGCGCTCTAGGGCGTGTTGCGAAAGTCCCGTCGTTCGCCCGCAGGGCGGGCCTCGCGGCGTCAGGTGCGTGCTCTCGGCGTGCCGGGCGGAAGCCCTCGTACTGGATGTACTTGGGCTTTCGCCCGGTGCGGC
>NZ_RSAJ01000188.1 GCF_003933965.1 Streptomyces sp. RP5T | reverse complement strand
GGTGGGAAGAATGCGCGAGGTTGCTCATGGTGGGGTGCCTCTCGGGAAAGGGGATCAGCGGGGCAGCCAGTCGAAGGCCTCGGCGCTCGGGCGGTCGCCCGGCTTGTACTCGAGGCCGACCCAGCCGTCGTAGCCCGCCTTCTTCAGCTGGTCGAGGAGGTCGTCGAGGGGGAGCGCGCCCGTGCCCGGAGCGCCGCGGCCCGGGTTGTCGGCGATCTGCACATGGCCGGTCCTCGAGGCGAACTCCTCGATCACCGCCGGCAGGTCCTCGCCGTTCATGGACAGGTGGTAGAGGTCCATCAGGAACTTCGCGTTGCCGAGGCCGCTCGCGTCGTTGACCCTGTCGACGACCCCGACCGCGGCCGGCGCGCTCACCAGCGGGTACAGCGGGGACTCGGGCCGGTTGAGGGCCTCGACCAGGAGGACCGCGCCGATCCGGTCGGCCGCGCGGGCCGCGAGGACCAGGTTCTCCAGGGCGAGCGCGTCCTGCTCGGCCGGGTCCACGCCGTCGACCCGGTTGCCGTACAGGGCGTTGAGCGCCCCGGCGCCCAGTGACCCGGCGAAGTCGGCCGCCACGTCGATGTTGGCGCGGAACCGCTCCGACTCCTCGCCGGGGATCGACAGGGCGCCCCGGTCCGGACCGGGCAGCCTGCCCGCGTAGAAGTTCAGGCCCGTGAGCCGGACGCCCGCGTCCTCGATCGCCTTCCTCAGCGCGTCGAGCTCGGACCGCTCCGGGGTCGGGGTGTCGATCCAGGGCCACCACAGCTCGACCGCGGTGAAGCCGGCCGCGGCGGCGGCCGCGGGGCGCTCCAGGAGCGGGAGTTCCGTGAAGAGGATCGACAGGTTGACGTTGAAGCGCTGGTCGGCGAATCCCATCGGGGTCGGCGCTCCCTTCCGTGTCGAGTACGTTCGTGAGTAATTTCCGTAATGCGGAAGTTAGTTTCTGCTTATTGGAAGATTGCCGCCGGGTCGAAGGCGTTGTCAAGAGGGCCCGGCGGAAAACGGCACCGCGGGTTAGGTTGTGCGCGTGCGATTGAGAGTGGAGTTCACGACCGAGCCCTTCGACCTCGACGAGGCGCCGGCGCACGCGCTCGTGGCCCGTGAGGTCATCGAGGCGGCCGAGCTGGACGCGGTGGACGTCGGCCCGTTCGGCAACACCGCCGAAGGCGGCGCCGACGAGGTGCTCACCGCCGTGGACGCCCTGCTGCGCCGGACCCTGGCCTCCGGTGCCACCCGGATCTCCCTCCAGGTCAACGTGGTCGGGGAGGCCGACGCGTGAGCGCCGACGAGCCGTTCATCGCGGCGGTCAAGCCGCTGGTCGACGCCATGGGCGGCGAGATGCTCCCGCCCGACGAGGCCGGCCCCGACGACGTCGTGCTCGCCTGGGAGGGGGTCGACGTGCTCGCCGTACGGCTGCCGCAGCTCGCGGACTCCCTCGATCACATCCTGGCGGCCATGGAGCGCAAGCGGGGCAAGCCGCTCGCCGACCTGGACCGCAAGGCCAAGCAGGAGGTCGTGCGCATATTGGAGGCGCGCGGCGCCTTCTCCGTACGGCATGGCGTGGAGACCGTCGCGAGCGCCCTCGGGGTGAGCCGCTTCACGGTCTACAACTACCTGAACCGGGACAAAGCGTAGGCGGCGGACCCGGCCGGGTTTCGTAACCCCGAATTTTCAACAAAGTGTTGACGTGATGTCGCGTGGAGGCGTTAGCTGACTCCCGTGACTTCGACTTCCACGTCCCCCGGCCTGGCCCGGTTCAACGCCCTGGAGGAGCACGCGGCCCACGCGGCCCTCCTGGAGGTGTGCGCCTCGACGGCGTGGGTACGGCGTCTGCTCGCCGGCCGCCCCTACGCGAGCGCCGAGGACCTGTACACCGCCGGCGACACCGCCATGGGCGAGCTGACCGCCGACGACCTCGCCGAGGCCATGGCGGGTCACCCGCCGATCGGCCGCCCCGAGCCCGGGGACCCGACCTCCGCCCGCGAGCAGCGCGGCATGGCCGGCGCCTCCGAGGCGCTCCGGGCGGAGATGCTGGAACTGAACCTGGCGTACCAGGAGAGGTTCGGCCATGTCTTCCTGATCTGCGCGACCGGCCGCACCGCCGAGCAGATGAGGGACGCCGTCAAGGAGCGGATCGGCAACGCGCCGGAGCGGGAACGCGAGATCGTCCGCACCGAGCTGGGCAGGATCAACCGCATCCGGCTCGCCCGGCTCGTCGAGGAAGACTGAAGAGGACCCCGGACCATGAGCACGAGCACCACCGCATCCGTGTCCACGCACATCCTGGACACCAGCGTCGGCCGCCCCGCCGAGGGCGTCCCCGTCCGGCTCGCGGCCCGCGCCGGCCGCCAGGCGGACTGGCAGGCGCTCGGCGGCTCCGCGACCGACGCGGACGGGCGGTGCAAGGACCTGCCGGCGCTGCCGGAGGGAACCACCCACGTACGGCTCGACTTCGCCGTGGAGCCGTACTTCTTGAAGAAGCAAGCCGATGCGCAGCAGGAGGCCCCCGCGACTCGGGACAGCGGTGCCGGTGTGTTCTTCCCGGAGGTGGCGATCACGTTCGCCGTCGTGCCGGGCGAGCACTACCACGTACCGCTGCTGCTCAACCCGTTCGGCTACTCCGTTTACCGAGGGAGCTAGCTACATGGCAGTCAATTCCCGTCCAGCCCACCCTGTAGTTCTTGGACAGAACCAGTACGGCAAGGCCGAGAACCGAGTCGTCAGGATCACGCGGGACGGCGCCACCCACCACATCAAGGACCTCAACGTCTCGGTGTCGCTGAGCGGCGACATGGACGAGGTCCACTACTCCGGCTCCAACGCCCACGTCCTGCCGACCGACACCACCAAGAACACGGTGTACGCGTTCGCCAAGGAGCACGGCATCGAGTCCGCCGAGCAGTTCGGCATCCACCTGGCCCGGCACTTCGTCACCTCGCAGGAGCCGATCAGGACGGCCCGTATCCGCATCGAGGAGTACACCTGGGAGCGGATCGGGACGGCCGGCGAGGACGAGCACTCCTTCGTCCGCCAGGGCCAGGAGACCCGCCTGACCCAGATCACCCACGACGGCTCCTCCTGGGAGGTCGTCTCCGGGCTCAAGGACCTGACCGTCATGAACTCGACCAACTCCGAGTTCTGGGGCTACGTCAAGGACAAGTACACGACCCTGCCCGAGGCCTACGACCGCATCCTGGCCACCGACGTCTCCGCCCGCTGGCGCTTCAACTGGTCGCACGACGAGCAGGAGACGCCCGACTGGGAGACGTCCTACGCACAGGTGAAGAAGCACATGCTCCAGGCCTTCGCCGAGACGTACTCGCTCTCGCTCCAGCAGACCCTGTACCAGATGGGTGCGCGGATCATCGAGAACCGCGGCGAGATCGACGAGGTCCGCTTCTCCCTGCCCAACAAGCACCACTTCCTGGTCGACCTGGAGCCCTTCGGCCTGAAGAACGACAACGAGGTGTACTTCGCCGCCGACCGGCCCTACGGCCTGATCGAGGCGACCGTCCTGCGGGACGGCGTCGAGCCGAGGATCCCGGTGGACCTCACCAACCTCTAGCAACTCCGTCGCGGCACCCGCGGCCGGGCACGGGCTCCGCAAGGGCCCACCGGCCGCGGCACTCGAACTCCCGGGGTCCTGCCGTGCCCTCCGAACCTCAGCGCAAAGGACGAACCATGGCAGCAGACCGGCGCATCGTCATCGAGAACTGTGCGATCGCGACCGTGGACGCGCACGACACCGAGTACCCGAGCGGGCACGTCGTCATCGCCGGCAACCGCATCGAGTCGCTCGGCGCGGGCAGGGCCCCCGAGGGCCTGGAGAACGTCGACCGCCGCATCGACGCCGACGGCCACCTGGTGACCCCCGGCCTGGTCAACACCCACCACCACTACTACCAGTGGATCACCCGGGGGCTGGCCACCGACCACAACCTCTTCAACTGGCTCGTCGCCCTCTACCCGACCTGGGCGCGCATCGACGAGCAGATGGTCTACGCGGCGGCGCAGGGCTCCCTCGCGATGATGGCCCGCGGCGGCGTCACCACCGCCATGGACCACCACTACGTCTACCCCGCGGGCTCCGGCGACCTGTCCGGCGCGATCATCCGCGCCGCCCGCGAGACCGGCGTCCGCTTCACCCTCGCCCGCGGCTCCATGGACCGCAGCGAGAAGGACGGCGGCCTGCCCCCGGACTTCGCCGTCGAGACCCTGGAAGGCGCCCTCGCCGCGACCGAGGCGACCGTCCGGGAGCACCACGACCCCTCCTTCGACGCGATGACCCAGATCGCCGTCGCCCCCTGCTCGCCGTTCTCCGTCTCCACCGAACTCCTGAGCCAGGGAGCCGAGTTGGCCCGCCGACTCGGCGTACGGCTGCACACCCACGGCTCGGAGACCGTCGAGGAGGAGCAGTTCTGCAAGGAACTGTTCGGCATGGGCCCCACCGACTACTTCGAGTCCACCGGCTGGCTCGGCGAGGACGTGTGGATGGCGCACTGCGTCCACATGAACGACTCCGACATCGCCGCCTTCGCCCGTACGAGGACGGGTGTGGCCCACTGCCCCTCGTCCAACGCCCGTCTGGCCGCGGGCATCGCCCGGGTCCCCGACATGCTCGCGGCCGGCGTCCCGGTCGGCCTCGGCGTCGACGGCACCGCGTCCAACGAGTCCGGCGAACTCCACACCGAACTGCGCAACGCCCTGCTCATCAACCGGCTCGGAGCACACCGGGAAGCGGCCCTGAACGCCCGGCAGGCCCTGCGTCTTGGCACCTACGGCGGCGCCCAGGTACTGGGCCGCGCGGCCGAGACCGGCTCCCTGGAAGCGGGCAAGCTCGCCGACCTGGTGCTGTGGAGGCTCGACACCCTCGCCCACTCCTCGATCGCCGACCCGGTGACCGCGCTGGTCTTCGGCGCGGCGGCACCGGTCACGGCCTCGTTCGTGAACGGCCGTCAGATCGTCGAGGACGGACGCCTGTTGCACGTCGACGAGGACGCCGTCGCCCGCTCGACGCGGGAGCAGGCGCGGCGCCTGGCCCGGATCGCCGGTCACTGAGTCCCGTACGGCATCGATCTCCGGCCGGGAGGGACGGCTCCCGGCCGGCAGCCGTGGACGCCCTTGCGTGTCCGCGGCGGCCGTGCCCGGGGCGCGTGTTGGACGCACGCGCCCCGGAACGGTCCCCGCACGGCCGCGCACCACCTCCCTGAAACCCACGTCAGTGCCGACGTGCAACCGCCCGGAGGCGAGCCGCAGTGTCAGTCCACCCCGTCGACGAAAAACTCCCCGCTCTCAAGATGGCGACCACCGGCCTCCAGCACGTGGCCGCCATGTACGCCGGAGTCGTCGCCCCGCCCCTGATCGTCGGCGCGGCCATCGGCCTCTCCGCCACCGACCTCACCTTCCTCACCGGCGCCTGCCTGTTCACCGCCGGCCTCGCCACCTTCCTGCAGACCCTCGGCATCTGGCGGATCGGCGCCCGGCTGCCCTTCGTCAACGGCGTCACCTTCGCCGGCGTCGCCCCCATGACCGCGGTCGTCGCCTCCACGGACGACCGGTCCGACGCCCTGCCGGTCATCTTCGGCGCGGTGATCGTCGCCGGACTCCTCGGCTTCCTCGCCGCCCCCTTCTTCAGCAAGGCGATCCGCTTCTTCCCGCCGGTCGTCACCGGGACCGTCATCACCCTG
The DNA here is from genome assembly GCF_003933965.1 of Streptomyces sp. RP5T. Lineage (GTDB taxonomy): Bacteria > Actinomycetota > Actinomycetes > Streptomycetales > Streptomycetaceae > Streptomyces. The sequence continues at coordinate 8,808 of NZ_RSAJ01000188.1, read as the reverse complement.
ATAGGCGTCTCGCTCCTGCCGGTCGCCTTCGGCTGGGCGCAGGGCCCCGACCCGGCCGCCAAGGACTACGGTTCGACGACCAACCTGGGCCTGGCCGCGGCGACGCTGGTGATCGTGCTGCTGCTGCGCCGCTTCACCCGCGGTTTCGTGAAGCAGGTCGCGGTGCTGCTGGGCCTCGTGGCCGGCACGCTGGTCGCTATCCCGTTCGGCGCGACGGACTTCGGGCCGGTCACCGACGCGGCCGTCGTCGGCTTCCCCACCCCCTTCCACTTCGGTGCCCCGCAGTTCCAGATCGCCGCGATCGTGTCGATGTGCGTGGTGATGGTCGTCTCGATGACCGAATCGACCGCCGACATGCTGGCGTTGGGCGAGATCGTCGAACGTCCCGCCGACGAGCGGACCATCGCCGCCGGTCTGCGCGCCGACACCCTCGGCTCCGCGATCAGCCCCCTCTTCAACGGCTTCATGTGCAGTGCCTTCGCCCAGAACATCGGCCTCGTGGCGATGACGAGGATCCGCAGCCGCTACGTCGTCGCGACCGGCGGCGCCTTCCTGGTGCTGATGGGCCTGTGCCCCATGGCCGCCTCGCTCATCGCCGTCGTACCGCGCCCGGTGCTCGGCGGCGCCGGAGTGGTCCTGTTCGGCTCGGTGGCCGCCAGCGGCATCCAGACCCTGGCCAAGGCGGGCCTGGACAAGGACAACAACGTCCTGATCGTCGCCGTCTCGCTGGCCGTCGGCATGATCCCGATCACCGCGCCGGAGTTCTACCACGCCTTCCCCGAGACCGCGAAGATCGTCCTGGACTCGGGGATCTCGACCGGCTGTGTCGCCGCGGTGATCCTGAACCTGGTCTTCAACCACCTCGGCCGGGGCCGGGACGCCCAGGACGTCACCCACCCCATGGAGGCCGTCCCCGCTCAGCCGATCTCGTAACTGTCCCCGTACACCTTCCACTTGAGCGGTGTGTCCAGGCCGAGATTGCCCGCGGTGAGGAACACCCGCTGGGCGGTCTCGACCCGGCTCACGTCATGGTGCGCCCTCTCCTGCCTCATCGCCCGCACCCGCGCGTCCAGGAAGGCGTGCAGATACGCCGTCTCGTCGCCGCCGTGCGCGGGGGTGCGGGCCCTTCCGCGAGCCCGGTCGCGGATGCCGCCGAAGCTCCGGGCGTCGCGGCCGGGACCGTGCATGACCATCGCGTCGTAGTAGATGAACTGGCCGAGCGTGCCGAGGCCGTCCTTCTTGGCACGCGCGACCGCCGGGTCGAAGTAGCCGCGGTCCCGCTCGTCCCGCTGAGCCGTGCGGAACTCCGTGGTCCGCGCCGCCGCCCGCCAGGCCGCGGGAAAGCCCGGGTCCAGCCCGTCGTGCGAGTCGCCGCCGTCCACCGCGCGCAGGGCGGGCAGATAGGGGGCCAGGGGGTTGCCGGGGACCCGTTCCGTGTAGAGCTCGACCAGCGCCAGCATGTCGCTCGTACCCGAGCAGAATCCGATGATGCCGGCGGTGTAGCCGCGGCCGTCCCCGATGTCCTCGATGTATCCGTACTGCGCCTGCCAGTCCAGCGAGGAGTTCTCCGCGCTCGACACGAGCCGCATGGCGAGGTCCTTCTTGACCGGGTCGTCGAGCCCGGTCGCCTCCGCGGCCTCGGCGGACGACCACCGGGAGCTCAGCACGCCGACTCCGAGGGCGGCGAGCAGGGTGCGGCGGGCGGAAGCTCTGGACAGGAAGGCCACGTGGTCTCCAAGGATGGCGCTGTGCAGTGGGGTCGAGGGTCGCGTGCCGGCTCGGGAACGCGGTGGGGGGTCGGTGGCAGGGCGCTGTGAAGGCGGGTCACCGGGCGCCGGCGGCGAGCGGCCGGTCCGGGAGGCCCTCCGTGACCGGGGCGGCCGGCGGCACCCCGGTGCCGGGGCCCGGCAGCCGGGGGGCCCGCTCGGGTACGGAGTTGGTCACGCGTCCACCGTAAGGGCGGTGCCGGGGCGTCCGGGTGCGAAACGTACCGGAATCTCCTGTTCGGGAGAGCGGCCTTGCGGGGGTGGCCCTGCGGCCGTCGGCCCTCGTGTGCGACACGCCGAACTGCGCGACCTGAACCGATGATCGCCTCCGGCTGGCGCTGCCGCTGATGCTGGGGCGCCCGGCGCGGCCCCCTGGGCCGATCCGCCGACCGTGTCCGCCACCGCGCCCCGGCAATACCGCGCCGAACGGGAGGCGGAGCCGGCGGGCCGGGCTACAGCAGGCTCGGGTCCGTGGCCAGGGCCTTGAGCCGCTCGCCCGCGTCCGCGACCAGGCGCCGCCGGGTGAGGTCCATCAGCCCGCCGACCGCGGTGATCTCGGCGGCCACGGTGCCGTCCGTCTTGCGGATCGTCTGCTCCACGCGGAACGTCTTGCCCTCGCCCCACTCGAACGCGCAGGTCACCTCCACCTCGTCGCCGGCCAGCAGTTCCCGCCGGTAGCGGATGGTGGTCTCCAGGGCCACCGGCCCCACCCCGCTGCCGATGAGCGCGGCCTGGGTGATCCCGGCGGCCCTGAGCAGCGACCAGCGGGCGTGCTCCGCGTAGTTGAGGTACACGCTCTGGTTGAGGTGGCCCTGCACGTCCGTCTCGTACCCGCGGACGGTCACCGGCACGGAAAACGGCTCGCTCACGTCAATCCCCTCTCACACCACGGCAGTTGCTTGACCCGATCCTGACATGTGCCCCCTACACCCGGCGCGGCGAGGCCAGCAGGTACCGGGCCCTGGTCCGCGGCTGCGTGTACTCGCCGGCCTGCCAGCCGGCCCGCTCCAGGGTGTGCGCGCAGGCCCGCAGCGCCTCGGCGTCCGGAGCGTGCACGGCCACGGCCTCGGGCTGCGGGGTGGCGCGCACCCGGTAGCCGGGCGAGCCGCCCGCTTCCGGCGCGTGCCCGGCCGCCTCCAGCGCCAGCGCGGCCGCCTGCACCAGATGGGCGCGCTCCCAGCCGCACGGCCGGTCCGTGGCCCCGTCGGGGTTGGTCATCCGGCGCAGCTCCAGCAGCCCCTCCCACGCGCTGTGCACCTCACGCGTCCGGGCCGGACCGGTGTCCACGGCCTCCGGCGTGCCGCCGATGTACGCGGCGAACACACCGGTGGGCGGGTCGGCGGCCCGCTCCGGCTCCTCCTCGCGAGTCTCCCGTACACGGTGGCCGGCCGGTGTCAGGAAGTGGTCGTGCGGCGGCCGCGGGTGCCGGAAGGCCAGTCCGCGCTTGACCAGGGCCTCCAGCTGGGCCGCGGTGCCCTTGATCCGCCCGGTGACGGGATCGGCGGCGTCGATGACACGCCGCTGCGCGGCGGTGGGCGGTCGTGTCACGGCGTGCTCCTTCCCCGGGGCCCTCTCCGGGAGGGTCCGCACGACGGGCCGTACGGATCACTTCCCCTCCGTTTCGAAGGCTACGACGGGGGTCTGACATTCCACCCGGCGATCACCGGCCGCCCGTGCTCGGTCCCCAGCCGGCACAGGGCCCCCGTGGCCAGCTGGAACAGGGCTCCGGCCGACGCGGGCAGCCCGAGGCGACGGGCGGTGAGCACGCGCAGGAAGTGACCGTGCGCCACCAGCACCACGCACCCCTCGGTGTTCGCGTGCGCCGCGTCCACCTTCGCCAGCACGCGGTCGGCCCGCTGACCGACCTGCTCCGGGCTCTCCCCGGGATGGTCGGGCGGGCCCGGGGTCACCCCGTCCGTGAACAGGAACCAGTCCGGACGCTCCCGCTGGATGTCGACGGTGCTCACGCCCTCGTAGCCGCCGTAGTCCCACTCGCGCAGATCCACGTCGACCCGCAGGTCGTGCAGCCCGATCAGTTCCGCGGTCTCCCGGGCCCGCTGGAGAGGGCTGACGAAGGCGGCGCCGATGCGGTGGGAGCGGATCAGCGGCACCAGGCGGCGCGCCTCCTCCCGGCCGCGCTCGGTCAGCGGCACGTCCGTCAGGCCGGTGTGCCGCCCGGACCGCGACCACTCGGTCTCGCCGTGCCGCACCAGAAAGAGATCACCCACACGCCCGCCCTTCCCAGTCGTCTACCAGCACGGTCCCACAGGGCTCCGGTGCCGCGCAGGACGGATTGGGCTGGACGGCCAGGGGCTCAGACCCCTGGCAGCCCCTGCACCGACTGCGCGAGTTGCCCCACCGCGACCACCAGCGGTGTCACCGGCTGCACGAACTCGTTGAGCCGGTCCAGGGCGCGGCGCAGGACCGTCGGCTGGGGTTCGGGCTCGTCCAGCTCCTCACGGAGGCGGCGCAGCTCTCTGGTGGTGGCGTCGGGGTCGGTGAGCAACGCCCGGTGCTCCTCCAGCAACCGCTCGACGTACGCGAGGAGTTCGGCCGTGCGCTCGGCGTCCTGGGGCTGGAAGGAGACCGAGCCGGAGAAGGCCTGGGCGTGGTCACCCACGGCCTGGTTGCCGACGTAGTGGGTGCCCCCGCTGATCATGACGCCGTTGTTGACCGGAGGGTCCTGGCGGCTGTCTTCGTTGCCCATGATGAGGATCTCCTGCTCGACGGAACTGACTGCCCCGACTACGTGCCGGAGCCGCCGACGGCGCCCGTGGCCGCCGCACCGGGCTGTGCCGGGGCGTGCTGCCCCGGCACGTGCTGCGTGGCGGTCGCGCCCGTACCGATCGCCTGGTTGCCGATGATGCTCGTCCCGCCCTGCTGGATGAGCCCCTGGTTGAGGATGGTCTGCTGCTGGGCGCGGAAGTCGGTGGTGTCGTAGCCGCGCGCGTCGAGGAACTCGCGGATCGCCGCGAGGGTGTGGCGCTCCACCAGGGCCGTGATGCGCGTGGCGTCCACGACCTGGAAGTAGTTGTGGTAGTTCGGGCTCAGTGCCAGCTCCCGGACGCTCACCCGGGCGCCGAAGTCGTAGACCGGATCCTGCTCCAGGGCCTTGAGCTCGTCCACCATCCGTCTGCTGTGCCGCTCGTCGAACCAGGCCTGCCGCAGTGCCCTGAACGGCGCCGCGTAGAAGGCCTTCCCGGTGCGGGGGAGGGCGTCCAGCAGCAGTCCCCGCCGTGCCGCGGGGGAGAGGGGCCCGCGCAGCCGGTCCACGACGTGGTACTCGGCGCGCACCGGACCGAGCACGTGGTTGCTGCAGTGCAGGTGCAGCGTCCGCCCGGTGGTCGAGAAGTGCAGGAACACGCTCGGCACCACGTCCCCGCCCCACAGCGGCACATGGACCGCCAGACAGTGGCGGACCGCCCCGGTGGGACGCTCCGTGATCCGCTCGACCTCGTCGGCCGCCAGCCGCGCGGCCGGGGTGAGGCTCCTGGCCCTGATGAACCGCTCGTCGTCGCCGATGCCGGTGCCGCTCGCGAAGATCCGGTCCTCGACGACCAGGGAGGCGAGGGACTGAGCGAGGTCCGCCTCCGCCCCGTCCGGCGCGCCGCGCGTGGCGGTCGCCAGCAGCCGCGCGCGTACCTGCTCGACGAGTTCGGTGACGGTGAACGCCTGCGGGCCGTCGGGGCGCGGGAGACCGCCCATCGGATGGCCCGCGGGCAGCAGCGGCACCGCGAGCGACCACTGCGAGGCGGCCTCCGCGTAGCCGATGAAGGGCTTGTACCCGCTGTACACCGTGACGTTGCCGTCCTGCGCCTCCCGGATGGCCGCCAGCCGCTCGGCCATCCACTTGCGCGGCGGCACGGTCGGCCGCGGCTGCCGGGCGAAGGCCTCGCGGGTCATGGTCGTGCGCAGCAGCCGGTCGACGGCGAGCTCGTGGCGTACGACGGTGACGTACGCGAACGCCACGGTCGCGAGGGACAGCAGCACGGCCGGCACCCCGGCGAGATAGGCGCCCAGCAGCCAGCTCACGAAGCCGGGGGCGGGCAGTGCCGAGAGGAGGTAGCCGAAGGCGAAGGCGACGAGCACCGTGATGCCCGCCGTGATCGCGGTGCCGACCAGCACCCTGCTCTCGGGCTCGTGGCGGCCCCGGGTGGCCCGGCTCGGCCGGGCGCGGGCCTGCTGGGCGGCCGACAGGAACACCGTGACGAACAGCAGCCACAGGGGCGCGAACACGGCGAGGACGGCGTAGGCCGCGGTCAGCCCGAGATCGCGGCGCCCGCGCAGCTCCTGGGCCGTCAGACAGTGGCGCACCACCGTCACCAGGTCGATGTCGGGCGAGGCCGCCACGGCGCCCGCCTCGTCGGCCAGGAGGTCCTCGACCACCCGCTCGGCGAAGCTCTCGTCGATGTAGGCGGCGGCGCACAGATACCGGGTGACGTCACCCGGCGCGCTCCCGACCGGCATGTGGACCGGCGCGGTCGTCATGCCGAGCCCTCCCTCTCTCCAGCGGCGGAGCGGCGCCCTGACGGCGCCGACGGAGCTCCCGGTCCGGGCCCCGGCCCGGCGGCTCAGGAGCGCGAGCAGGACGCCCGCCGCCAGGCCGAACAGCAGGCCGCTGGGCAGCAGGTAGTCCAGCATCATGTCGGTGGGCGGCAGTCGCACCTCGGGGACGAAGGCCTTGTGCAGGCCCCACCACACGAGGTTGGCGGCCACCGAGACGGACACGCCCACGACGAGGCAGCGCAGCAGACCCGACTTCCCGCGGACCGACATCCGCCACAGGAAGAAGGCGAGGCCGGCGATCAGGAACAGAACCGCGAGGTCGTTGACGACCAGCCCGCCGGTGGTGCCGTACCGCGCGTCCGAGGTGTCCCAGCCGGGGACGTACGCGGCTTCGAGCAGTCGGCGCAGGGTCTTGCTCTGCGACCCCTCGATGTAGAACTTCCGCTCGTAGAGGTCCTGGAACCGCCTCTGCACCCAGGGGCTGCCGAAGACACCGAGGCTCAGGACCAGCAGTGCGAGACGGCCGCGTAAGGCCGGGGGCGTCTTCGAGGCACGGTGACGAGACAAGAACACCCGGGATCCCCCCATCCCCCGACCCTGCGGATCAGTGGCCGCACTCTATGGCATCCCCTCCCGCCCCGACCATGAATCCCGCCAACACCACCGGCTACTGCCGGTATCCGCTCAGGAAGCGCCCGATCCGCCCGATCGCAGCCTCCAGGTCCTGCGCGTGAGGCAGCGTGAGGATGCGGAAGTGGTCCGGGGTGGGCCAGTTGAAGCCTGTGCCCTGGACGACCTGGATCTTCTCCCGCAGCAGCAGGTCCAGGACGAACTTCTCGTCGTCGTGGATCTTGTGGACCTTGGGGTCCAGGCGCGGGAAGGCGTAGAGCGAGCCCTTCGGCTGCACGCACGACACCCCGGGGATCTCGTTGAGCTTCTCCCAGGCCACGGTGCGCTGTTCGTACAACCGGCCGCCGGGCGCGGTCAGTTCGTGGATGGACTGGCGGCCGCCGAGGGCGGCCTGGATGGCGTACTGCGCGGGGGCGTTGGCGCACAGCCGCATGGAGGCCAGCATGGTCAGGCCCTCCAGGTAGTTCCTGGCGTGCTGCCGGGGCCCGGTGACCACCAGCCAGCCCGAGCGGAAGCCCGCCACCCGGTAGGTCTTGGACAGGCCGCAGAAGGTCAGCACGACCAGGTCGGGGGCGAGCGCGGCGACCGAGTGGTGCACGGCGTCGTCGTAGAGGATCTGGTCGTAGATCTCGTCGGCGAAGACCATCAGGCCGTGCCGGCGGGCGAGGTCGAGGATGCCCTCGATGACCTCCTTCGGGTAGACCGCGCCGGTGGGGTTGTTCGGGTTGATGATGACGACGGCCTTGGTGCGGTCGGTGATCTTCGCGGCCATGTCGTCCAGGTCCGGGTACCAGTCGGCCTGTTCGTCGCAGAGGTAGTGGACCGCCTTGCCGCCGGCGAGCGTGGTGACCGCCGTCCAGAGGGGGAAGTCCGGTGCGGGGATGAGGATTTCGTCGCCGTCCTCGACCAGTGCCTGTACGGCCATCGAGATCAGTTCGGAGATGCCGTTGCCCAGGAAGACGTCGTCGACGCCGACCTCCAGGCCCAGGGTCTGGTAGCGGCCGGCCACGGCCCGGCGGGCGGAGAGGATGCCGCGCGAGTCGGTGTAGCCGTGCGCCTGCGGGAGCATCCGGATCATGTCCTGGAGGATCTCCTCCGGTGCCTCGAAGCCGAACAGCGCGGGGTTTCCGGTGTTGAGGCGCAGCACGCTGTGGCCCGCCTCCTCCAGTGCGTCGGCGTGCTCGATCACCGGGCCGCGGATCTCGTAACAGACCTCGCTGAGCTTGCTCGACTGCCGGAACTCCATGCGCTGCTGCCTCTCCGGTTTCGTGTGTTGCTTGGTTTTACCAAGTGGGAGCTTGGAAAGTCCAACAACTTGTCTAGACTGCGTCGCATGTCACCTCGCCGAAGCTACGACCAGTACTGTTCCGCGGCCCGCGCCCTCGACCTCGTCGGCGACCGCTGGACCCTGCTGATCGTCCGGGAACTGCTGGCCGGTCCGCGCCGCTACACGGACCTGCACGCCGACCTGCCCGGCGTCAGCACGGACGTACTCGCCTCACGGCTGAAGGACATGGAGCGCGACGGCCTGGCCACCCGGCGCCGGCTGCCCCCGCCCGGCGCCGCCTACGTCTACGAACTCACTCCGCGCGGAGGCGAGTTGCTGCCCGTGCTGCAGGCCCTCGGCGCCTGGGGAGAGGCCGAACTCGGCGTACGGCGGCCCACCGACGCCGTACGCGCCCACTGGTTCGCACTGCCCCTGCTGCGTGCGCTGGAGGGTGAGGGCCTCGTCGAAGTACGGCTGGAGGAAGGCGAGTTCCATCTGCACGTCGGGGCAGGCCAGGACGGTCCCGCGTACGGCGACGGACCGGCCCCCGGGGAGCCCGACGCCCGGCTGGTCCTGGACGCCGGGACCTGCGAGGCGCTCGGCAGGGGGGAGTTGAGCCTGCCGGACGCGGTGCGGGGC
>NZ_RSAJ01000187.1 GCF_003933965.1 Streptomyces sp. RP5T | reverse complement strand
ACCGAGGCGAACACATCCGCCACGAACAGCCCCAACGCGGCCCGTAATCGGTTCACTTCATGCGCATCCACACGACCAACATGCTCTTGATCAGCGCAAACGGATAGACCTAACGAAGCACTACTAGGGCCCGTCCGGCGGATCAGGCCCTGAGGGTCTTCGTGCCGTGCACGCGCGTGTACTCGTCCGCGAGCCATGGGCCCAGATCGTCGACGTACGCGCGCAGTACGGCCGGGTCGGCGGTCGGGGCGTGTCCCAGGACGGCCGCCGCCCTCAGCTGCTCGGCGCGCTCGGGGTAGTAGGCGGCGAAGACCTCCGCCATCTCTGCCAGGTCGCTCGTCCAGCCGTTCCAGCGGGGCATGACCAGGGTGAACGCGGTGCGGACCAGGTGCCGGGACAGGAAACGGACCAGCCGGGTCCGGGTCTCGTCCGAGTCCGCCGCCTTGAGGCGTTCGCGCCAGCGGGGGAGCAGGAGGGCGAGGTCGCCGTTGGTCTCGCGGGCCAGGAGGGAGTCGGGGCGGTAGCGGGGGAGGTACTCCGCGAGGTCGTCCCCGAGCAGCGGGGTGCACAGACAGGCCACGAACCAGCCCAGGTCGTGGCGTTCCAGGTCGCTCAGCAGGCGAGCTCGGCTGTAGAGGAGCGTTCCGGCCCCGTCGATCTGCGGGAACTCCTTGTCGAGCGCCTCCCCGAGCTCCCGTACGCCCTCCCGGTCCGCGTCGGTCGGCTCGTCGCGCAGGGCCAGCAGGAGGTCCAGGTCGCTGCGGCCCACGCGCGCGGTGCCGCGCGGGATCGAGCCGTAGAGGTACGCGCTGTGCAGCCGGGGCCCGAACAGGGCCGGCACCCGGTCGCGGGCGGCGGCGACGACCGGGCGGAAGGGCTGCGGGATCCGCCCGAGGGAGCCCTCGCGCTCGATGAAGCCCTGGGCGTCGAGCCCTTTGGGGGCCAAAGGAGGAACGGTTTCGGCGGCCATGGGATCACTGTGCCCGGGGGCGGGCCCGGGAACAGCTCATTTACGGCCCTGGGCGGCCCGTGTGGGGCCGAACGTGGTCATCGGCGGGGAAGGGCGGGCAGGCGGCGTGCGGCGCTGCGGGAGGGGCAGCGGCGGCGATCACCTGTCATAGGCACCGGTCACCGGCACCGGTCACGCCGGCTGCGGGAGCGGTGCTCCGGCGATATGAGAAGGGCCCCGCCGTGCGGCAGGGCCCTTCGAGGTCGTACGACGATCCGTGCTCAGCGGGAGCGCTTGGCGAGCCTCTCGACGTCCAGGAGGATCACCGCGCGGGCCTCCAGGCGCAGCCAGCCGCGCTGGGCGAAGTCCGCGAGGGCCTTGTTGACCGTCTCGCGGGAGGCGCCGACCAGCTGGGCCAGCTCCTCCTGCGTGAGGTCGTGGACGACGTGGATGCCCTCCTCGGACTGCACGCCGAAGCGGCGGGAGAGGTCGAGCAGCGCGCGGGCCACACGGCCCGGCACGTCCGAGAAGACCAGGTCGGACATCTGGTCGTTGGTCCTGCGCAGACGCCGTGCGATGGCGCGCAGGAGCGCGGAGGCCACCTCGGGGCGTGCGCTCAGCCAGGGCTGGAGGTCACCGTGGCCGAGGCCGAGCAGCTTGACCTCGGTCAGCGCGGTGGCGGTCGCCGTGCGCGGGCCGGGGTCGAAGAGCGACAGCTCGCCGATGAGTTCGCCGGGGCCGAGCACGGCCAGCATGTTCTCGCGGCCGTCGGGGGAGGTGCGGTGGAGCTTCACCTTGCCCTCGGTGACGGCGTAGAGCCGGTCGCCCGGGTCGCCTTCGTGGAACAGGGAGTCACCACGTGCGAGCGTCACCTCACTCATGGAGGCGCGCAGTTCCGCGGACTGCTCGTCGTCGAGTGCCGCGAAGAGCGGGTTGCGCCGCAGAACGTCGTCCACGAGTTCTCTCCTTGTCGACCTGCTCAGGGGATCTTGTTCCCCTTTGGTACCAGGGGAACCCGGTGCCCATTTTGCCGGACGGTCCAAACAGTGTGATCTGTCACAAGGATGCCGCACACATGTCCCGGGGTAAGCGGCAGGGGTCCAATTGGGGGCCGGTCCCCGGGGTCCGGGGCGGATGTCAGTGCCGGGCCCTAGGCTGGCCGGGTGTCCAAAACGCCGGTGAGAGCACAGGCCGAGGGGGCTGGGCGGGTGGTTGCGCGTCGGGATTCCGCCGTGGGCGAACAGGACGCCGGGGGTGGAAAGAAAACGGCAAAAGCGGCAGGGAAGGCTCCGGTGGAGAAGAGGGCTTCGGCGAAGAAGGCCGGGAACGAGCCGGCGAAGAAGGCGGCTCCCGTGCGCAGGGGTGCCGCCGTGAAGAAGGCGACCGTCGCCCCCAAGAAGGCGGCGGCCGCGGTGAAGAAGGCCTCGGCCACGAAGAAGGTCGCCGCGGAGGCGGTCGCCGCGAAGCCGCCGCGGAACGAGTCGCGGACCGCCCTCGTCCGCCGTGCCCGGCGCATCAACCGCGAGCTCGCCGAGGTGTTCCCGTACGCCCACCCCGAGTTGGACTTCGAGAACCCCTTCCAGCTGATCGTGGCGACGGTCCTGTCCGCGCAGACCACCGACCTGAGGGTCAATCAGACGACCCCGGCGCTGTTCGCCAAGTACCCGACCCCCGAGGACCTGGCCGCGGCCAACCCCGAGGAGGTCGAGGAGATCCTCCGGCCGACCGGGTTCTTCCGGGCCAAGACCAAGTCGGTGATAGGGCTGTCCAAGGCCCTGGTGGAGAACTTCGGCGGGGAGGTCCCCGGGCGGCTCGACGACCTCGTGACGCTGCCCGGTGTGGGCCGCAAGACCGCCTTCGTCGTCCTCGGCAACGCCTTCGGGCGGCCCGGCATCACCGTCGACACCCACTTCATGCGGCTGGTCAGGCGCTGGCAGTGGACCGCGGAGACCGACCCCGACAAGATCGAGGCCGCCGTCTCCGCGCTCTTCCCGAAGAGCGACTGGACGAACCTGTCGCACCACGTCATCTGGCACGGCCGCCGCATCTGCCACGCCCGCAAGCCCGCCTGCGGCGCCTGCCCCATCGCCCCGCTCTGCCCGGCCTACGGCGAGGGCGAGACGGACCCGGAGAAGGCGCGCAAGCTCCTGAAGTACGAGAAGGGCGGCTTCCCGGGCCAGCGGCTGAACCCCCCGCAGGCCTACCTGGACGCGGGCGGCAAGGCGGCGCCGCCCCTGGGGGCCGCCGGGTGAGGACACGGACGGTGCGGCCCGGGGCGGGCGCGCGGATCGGCGGACCGCGTCGGACGGGCCGAGGGTGGTGCGGGAGCGCTCGGGGTGTGTGAGGTGCGGGTGGAACGATTCAGGGGCCGTCGGGCGTTGGGCTGTTCAGGACGACGGGGGTGGCGATGACACGGGCGAGCCGTACGACGGGCGTGACGCTCAGCAAGGACGGCCTGCCGAGCTGGCTGGACCCGGTGGTGCACGCCGTGGAGACGATCGAGCCGCTCCAGCTCAGCCGCTTCCTGCCGCCGGCGGACGGCGCCGGGCGCCAGTCGGCCGTGCTGGTCCTGTTCGGCGAGGGCGAGCGCGGGCCCGAGCTGCTGCTCATGGAGCGGGCGAGTTCGCTCAGGTCGCACGCCGGGCAGCCGTCGTTCCCCGGTGGCGCGCTCGACCCGGAGGACGGCGATCCGAAGGGTGACGGTCCGCTCCGGGCCGCGCTGCGCGAGGCCGAGGAGGAGACCGGCCTCGACCCGTCCGGCGTCCAGCTCTTCGGCGTGCTGCCCAAGCTGTACATCCCGGTCAGCGGTTTCGTGGTGACCCCGGTGCTGGGCTGGTGGCGCGAACCCACCCCGGTCGGGGTCGTCGATCCGAACGAGACGGCCCGCGTGTTCACGGTCCCCGTGGCGGATCTCACGGACCCCGACAACCGTGCGACGACCGTGCACCCCAGCGGACACCGAGGTCCGGCATTCCTGGTCGAATCGGCCCTTGTCTGGGGCTTCACCGCCGGCATCATCGACCGGATCCTGCACTACGCGGGCTGGGAGCGGCCCTGGGACCGCGAGAAGCAGGTCCCGCTCGACTGGCGCGCATGACAGGGTGGCGTCCGTGCTGTGTCTTCCCGGGGACAGCCCCCGGCCGGCCGACCTGTGGTGAACGCGAAGTGATGAGGCGAGGCTCGAACCGGTGAACGTGCTGGACATCCTGTTGCTGGTCGCCGCCGTGTGGTTCGCGATCGTCGGCTACCGCCAGGGCTTCGTCGTCGGCATCCTGTCGGTGATCGGGTTCCTGGGCGGCGGCCTGGTCGCCGTCTACACCCTGCCGGTCGTCTGGGACGCGCTGACCGACCACGCGGAGGTGGGCACGGTCGCCGCCGTCGTGGCCGTGGTCGTCGTCATCGTCTGCGCCTCCATCGGCCAGGCCCTGACCACCCATCTCGGCAACAAACTGCGCCGGTACATCACCTGGTCCCCGGCCCGCGCCCTGGACGCGACCGGAGGCGCCCTGGTCAACGTCCTCGCGATGCTCCTGGTCGCCTGGCTGATCGGCGCCACCCTCGCGCAGACCACCATGCCGACGGTCGGCAAGGAGGTCCGCGGCTCCAAGGTGCTCCTGGGCGTGCAGGAGGCGCTGCCCTCCGACGCCGACACCTGGTTCAAGGACTTCACCTCCGTCCTCGCGCAGAACGGCTTCCCGCAGGTCTTCAGCCCGTTCTCCGACGAGCCGATCAAGGAGGTCCAGCCGCCCGACCCCAAGCTCGCGAACAGTGCCGTCGCCACCCGCGCCCAGCGCTCCATCGTCAAGGTTATGGGGACCGCGCAGAGCTGCGGCAAGGTCCTGGAGGGCACCGGCTTCGTCTTCGGCAACCGCCGCGTCATGACCAACGCCCACGTCGTCGGCGGCGTCGACGAGCCCACCGTCCAGATAGGCGGCGAGGGCCGCAAGTACGACGCCACGGTCGTCCTCTACGACTGGCAGCGCGACATCGCCGTACTGGACGTGCCCGATCTGGACGCGCCCGCGCTGCGGTTCACGTCCGAGGACGCGGCCAGCGGGGACAGCGCGATCGTCGCGGGCTTCCCGGAGAACGGCTCGTACGACGTCCGCCCCGCGCGGGTGCGCGGGCGCATAGACGCCCACGGACCGGACATCTACCACCGCGGAACCGTCGACCGCGATGTCTACTCCCTCTACGCGACCGTCCGCCAGGGCAACTCCGGCGGTCCGCTGCTCACCCCTCAGGGCAAGGTGTACGGCGTCGTGTTCGCGAAGTCGCTCGACGACCCCGACACCGGGTACGCGCTCACCGCGGACGAGATCCAGGAGGACATCGTCAAGGGGCGTACCGCGAACCAGCAGGTGGACAGCGACAGCTGCGCGCTGTGAGGGGTGCCGGAAGAGCGGTGCGTCAGCCGCGGGGGTGACGCAGGCGCACCGAGACCCAGCGGGCCCGGCGGCGCAGGATGCGCGGAATGCCCACGCGCAGGTCCGTGCCGCCCGGCAGTTGCGGGGCACCGCCCTGGTGGTGGGTGCTCAGGGCAGCGCCCGAGCGTCGATTGCGTGCTGCGTCACCGTAGTCGTGCGTCCAGCCCATACCCGGACGTGTGCCCCCGCCCCAAGGTCGATAACCGCTCCCACGCCCCCCAATTGGCCTATGCGCCGGGCAAGTGGCCGTTCGTAGGACAGGCGTTCAGGTCCGGATACCGGGCGCGACCTTTCGGTCACCGATCGGGTTCGGGATCCTTCAGCCAATTGATCAGTTCTGTCGAGAAGGCGACCGGATCCTCCTCGTGCGGGAAGTGCCCGAGGCCGTCGAACAGCCGCCAGCGGTACGGCGCTTCGACGTACTCGCCGGAGCCCGCCGCGCTCCTGGTCCGCATCACCGGGTCGAGCGAGCCGTGCAGATGCAGCGTCGGCACCCGCACGGGCCGTTTCATGCGCCGGTTGAACTGGATCCCGTCGGGCCGGGCCATCGACCGCACCATCCACCGGTACGGCTCGACCGAGCAGTGCGCCGTCGAGGGGATGCACATCGCCGCGCGGTACGTCTCCACCGCGTGGTCGTCCGGCAGCCGCGGGCCGGACCAGTCCCGGATCAGCTCGGCGACCAGCGCGCCGTCGTCCGCGGTCAGCTGCCGCTCGGGGACCCAGGGCCGCTGGAAGCCCCAGATGTAGGAGCCGGCCCGGGTCTGCTTGAGGTCGGAGAGCATCGCCGAGCGCCAGCGCCGGGGGTGCGGCATCGAGGCGACCGCGAGCCGGCGTACCAGCTTGGGACGCATCGCGGCCGCCGTCCACGCCAGGTAGCCGCCCAGGTCGTGGCCGACCAGCGCGGCGTCCGGCTCGCCGAGGGAGCGGATCACGCCGGTGACGTCGAGGGCGAGGTTGGCGGGGTCGTAGCCGCGCGGGGTGCGGTCGCTGCCGCCGACGCCGCGCAGGTCCATGGCCACGGCCCGGAAGCCGGCGTCGGCGAGCGCCTCCAGCTGGTGGCGCCAGGTCCACCAGAACTGGGGGAAGCCGTGCAGGAACATCACGAGCGGTCCGTCGCCCAGTTCGGCGATGTGGAAGCGCGCGCCGTTGGCCGCCACGTCCCGGTGCGTCCAGGGACCGTCGGGCCGTACGAGAGAGGCGGGCTGCTGCGCCGAAGGGGTGGCGGGGTCGGTCATGAGGACGAGCGTGCCACAGCCTCGATGGCCTTCGTCTCCCGGACCCGCTCCTCCAGGATCTTGTTGTCGTGGCCGGGACGCGGGTGCGGCTTGGCGTTCTGCAGCACGCCGGCCGTCTCCTTCATCGAGGCGGCGACCTTCTGCGCGCCCTTGCTCTTCTGCGCCTTCTTGGCGAAGACGACACCGATCAGCGCGAGGACCAGCGCGACCAGGACGTTGGCGGCGAAGGACAGCAGGAAGCAGACCGCGAGGTTCCAGTCGCTCCAGGTCCGGATGCCGTACGCCAGCGCGAAGTTGAGCATCGGCAGGGAGAACAGCAGGACCGCACCGGCCACGCTGAACGCGCCGCCGCTCGCCGCGCCCCGCTTGACGTCCTGCTTGAGCTGCGCCTTCGCCAGCGCGATCTCGTCGTGCACCAGCGCGGACATCTCGGTCGTCGCCGAGGCGAACAGCTGGCCGATGCTGCGTTCGGCGCCGACCGGGCTGCCGTCGGGTGCGCTCATCGCGGTCTCCCTCTTCACTGACTCTGTCTGGGCCGTGTCTTTTGTACCGTCCCGTCAGATCATGCCCGACGGTGGTCCTCCTCGCCTGCCCCGCCCGCCACTTCGGCAAGCCGCTCGGCCGTCTTGCGCTCCGCGATCCGGCGGTGCTCGGCCGCCTTGCGCTCCAGGATGGCCGCCATCCGCAGGTGGTACGCCGGGTCGTCCTCCTCGTACACGTCCGGGATGCCGTCCTGGTCGTCGTCGCGCTCCTCGGCCTCGTACAGCTTGCGGTACTTGGCGTTGCGCAGCTTCAGCAGCACGGTCGCGAGGGTCGCCGCGATGAGCGAGCCGAGGAGCACGGCCGCCTTGACCTCGTCGGTCAGCGTCGCGTCGCCGTCGAAGGCGAGCTCCCCGATGAGCAGCGACACGGTGAAGCCGATGCCGGCGAGGGTCGCCACCGCGAAGACGTCGGCCCACTCCAGGTCGTCGCTGAGCGAGGCGCGGGTGAAGCGGGCCGTCAGCCAGGTCCCGCCGAAGATGCCGAGTGCCTTGCCGAGGACCAGGCCGAGCACCACGCCGAGGGTCTCCGGCTTGGTGAACACATCGCCGAGCGCGCCGCCTGAGACGGAGACGCCCGCGCTGAAGAGGGCGAACAGCGGGACCGCGAGGGCCGCCGAGAGCGGCCGTACGAGATGCTCGATGTGCTCACCCGGTGAGTGCTCCTCGTCCTCCCGCCTGGTGCAGCGCAGCATCAGGCCCATCGCGACGCCCGCGATCGTGGCGTGGATGCCGCTGTTGTACATCAGCGCCCAGATCACCAGCGCGAGCGGAACGTAGACGTACCACCCGCGCACGCCCTTGCGCAGCAGCAGCCAGAAGACCGCGAGGCCGACGGCCGCGCCGCCGAGCGCGGCGAAGTCGATGTCGGCGGTGAAGAAGACCGCGATGATCAGAATCGCGAAGAGGTCGTCGACGACGGCCAGGGTGAGCAGGAACGCGCGCAGCGCGCTCGGCAGCCAGGTGCCGATGACGGCGAGCACGGCGAGCGCGAAGGCGATGTCGGTGGCGGTGGGCACGGCCCAGCCGGACAGGGAGCCGTCGCCGACGAGGTTGGTGAGCGTGTAGACGAGGGCCGGTACGGCCATGCCGCACAGGGCCGCGACCACGGGCAGCGCGGCCGCCTTGGGGTCCTTCAGGTCCCCGGCGACGAGCTCGCGCTTGAGCTCGATGCCGGCCACGAAGAAGAAGATCGCGAGGAGTCCGTCGGCGGCCCAGTGCTCGACGGACAGGTCGAGCCCGAGGGCCGAGGGTCCGAGGTGGTAGTGGCTGACGCTCTCGTAACTGGCGTGCAGCGCGGGGACGTTCGCCCAGACCAGCGCGGTGACGGCGGCGATGAGCAGCAGCACACCGCCGACCGTCTCGGCCCGCAGCGCGTCCATGACGTAGGCCCGCTCGGGGAGGGAGAGGCGTCCGAAGACCTTACGGTTGGGCGCTGGCATCGGGGGACCTCCGGTCGGTGGGCAGGGCTGTGCTGCTTGCCGACCAGACTTCCCGGCACACCTTGAGGGTCACGCTCCTTTGCTTAGTTTACCTAAAAGGGGCGCCGGGTGCGCTCCCGCCCCCGACGCCCCCCGCGCTCAGGCAGCCGGTCAGTCCTCGCTGGGCGTGGCCGGCAGCTTGGCCTGGATCAGGTCCATGACCGTGGAGTCCGTCAGCGTGGTGACGTCACCGAGCTGGCGGTTCTCGGCGACGTCCCGCAGCAGGCGGCGCATGATCTTCCCGGAGCGAGTCTTCGGCAGCTCCTGCACCGGCAGGATCCGCTTCGGCTTGGCGATCGGGCCGAGGGTGGCGCCTACGTGGTTGCGCAGGTCGTTGACGAGGGCCTCGTCCTCGGCGTTCGCCGTGCCGCGCAGGATCACGAAGGCGACGATCGCCTGCCCGGTCGTCTCGTCGGCGGCACCGACGACGGCCGCCTCGGCGACCGACGGGTGGGAGACCAGCGCGGACTCCACCTCGGTGGTCGAGATGTTGTGCCCGGAGACCAGCATGACGTCGTCGACGCGGCCCAGCAGCCAGATGTCGCCGTCGTCGTCCTTCTTGGCGCCGTCACCGGCGAAGTACCTGCCCTCGAAGCGCGACCAGTACGTGTCGAGGAAGCGCTGGTCGTCGCCCCAGATGGTGCGCAGCATCGACGGCCACGGCTCGGTGAGGACCAGGTAGCCGCCCCCGCCGTTCGGGACCTCGTGGGCCTCGTCGTCCACGACGGTCGCGGAGATGCCGGGCAGCGGGGTCTGCGCGGAACCGGGCTTGGTCGCGGTGACCCCCGGCAGCGGGGAGATCATCATCGCGCCGGTCTCGGTCTGCCACCAGGTGTCCACGATCGGCGTGCGGTCGGCGCCGATGTGCTTGCGGTACCAGATCCACGCCTCGGGGTTGATCGGCTCGCCCACCGAGCCCAGCACCCGCAGGCTGCTGAGGTCGAACTTCGCGGGGATGTCGTCGCCCCACTTCATGAACGTACGAATGGCGGTGGGCGCCGTGTACAGGATCGTCACCCCGTACTTCTGGATGATCTCCCAGAAGCGGCCCTGGTGCGGGGTGTCCGGCGTGCCCTCGTACATGACCTGGGTGGCGCCGTTGGCGAGCGGGCCGTAGACGATGTACGAGTGCCCGGTCACCCAGCCGACGTCGGCCGTGCACCAGTAGACGTCGGTCTCCGGCTTGAGGTCGAAGACGGCGTGGTGGGTGTACGCGGTCTGGGTGAGGTAGCCGCCGGAGGTGTGCAGGATGCCCTTGGGCTTACCGGTCGTACCGGAGGTGTAGAGGATGAACAGCGGCTGCTCCGCGTCGAACGCCTCGGGGGTGTGCTCGGCCGACTGCCGCTCGACGATCTCGTGCCACCACACGTCCCGGCTGTCGTCCCAGGCGACCTCCTGGCCGGTCCGGCGGACGACCAGCACGTGCTCGACGTTGCCGGCCTTGCCGGCCGCCTCATCGACGGCGGGCTTGAGCGCGGACGGCTTGCCGCGCCGGTAGCCGCCGTCGGAGGTGATGACGACCTTGGCGTCCGCGTCCTGGATGCGGGTGGCGAGGGCGTCCGCCGAGAAGCCGCCGAAGACCACGGAGTGCGCGGCGCCGATCCGTGCGCACGCGAGCATCGCGACCGCCGTCTCGGGGATCATCGGCATGTAGACGGCGACCCGGTCGCCCTTGCGGACCCCCAGCTCCAGCAGGGCGTTCGCGGCCCTGGACACCTCGTCCTTGAGCTCGGCGTAGGTGATCGCGCGGCTGTCCCCGGGCTCGCCCTCGAAGTGGATGGCGACCCGGTCGCCGTGCCCCGCCTCGACGTGCCGGTCCACGCAGTTGTACGCCACGTTGAGCTCGCCGTCCTGGAACCACTTGGCGAACGGCGGGTTCGACCAGTCCAGTGTCTCGGTCGGCTCCTTGGCCCAGCTCAGCCGGCGGGCCTGCTCGGCCCAGAAACCGAGTCGGTCAGCCTTGGCCTGCTCATACGCCTCCGCCGTGACGTTGGCGTTCGCGGCCAGGTCGGCGGGGGGTGCGAACCTGCGCTCTTCCTTGAGCAGGTTGGCCAGGCTTTCGTTGCTCACGGCATCTGCCTTTCCCAGGGTGTCCGTTGTGTCCCAGGCCACAGCTCATCAGACCGGGGGTGCGATGACAAGGGTCGACCGGAAATTGGTTTAGACCTGTGGACCCGTCGAGTCCGGCGGCCGTGGTCATCCGTACCCACGGACGCCGACCAGGCGGAGTTCAGCGTCTGTAACGCCTTTCACACTCGCGCCCAAGTACGGGTGAAGCGCCATCGACGAAAGGAGCTTGCGTGGACGGCATACGGGGCGGGCCGCGGGCGGCGGTCCGCGACCCACGGCTCTTCGAGGAGTTCTACCGGCGCCATGTGGACGCGATCACGTCCTTCGTGGCCCGGCGTGTCGCGGACCCGCACACCGTGGCCGATCTGACCGCGGAGATCTTCCTGGCGGTCCTGGACTCGGCCCACACCTACCGCGCGTCCCGGGGCAGCGAACGGGCCTGGCTGTACGGCATCGCCCGCAACGTCGTCGCGGGGGAGCGCCGGCGGCTGGCCCGCGAGACGGACCGCGACCGGCGCATCTGCGGGCGGCGGCTGCTGGAGCCGGACGACATCGCCCGGCTGGAGGACAAGCTCGACGCGGAGAGCCCGGGCCGCCGCGCCCTGGCCGCCCTGGAACGGCTCCCCGCGGGGGAGAGAGCCGTCCTGGAACTGGTCGCGGTCGACCAGCTGACGGTCGGCGAAGCCGCCACGGCGTTGGGGATCAGTCAGGTCGCGGCGCGTGTACGGCTGCACCGGGCGCGCAAGTCGCTGCGGGAGCAGACGCAATCACCGGGCGGGGAGCTGAACGGCAGCTCCCTGTCGTACGTCACGGAAGCAAGCGGGGGAGCGGCATGACGACCACGACGACGTTCGAGGACCGGCTGCTGGCGGAGCTGCAGGAGGAGATCGGGCGACGGGAGTCCCGGCGGGTGCCCCCCGTACGGCGGCCCCTGCTCACCGGCCGCCGGCTCGCCCTGGCCGCGGGACTCTGCGCGGCGGCCGGACTCGCCGTGGTGCTGGCGCCGGGTACGCCGGCCGAGTCTCCGGCCTATGCGCTGGAACGCCACGACGACGGAACCGTCACCCTCACCGCCAACGAGCAGTACATCGACGTCGGCGACCAGCGCGAGCTCGCACGGCGTCTGCGCCCCAACGGGATCGAGGTGGAGGTGCAGATCCTGCGACCCGGCTATGTCTGCCGGGGGGACACGGTGCTGTGGGCACACGACAGTGCGGGTGAACGGGTCCCGCTCTTCACCTTCCACTGGGCTCGGAAGATCACCCTGCACCGCGGCAACGTGCTCGTCTTCGTGAACTTCAACGACGGAAGGGACCCGCACAAGGTCGACGTCTACCCGACCGAGGCCGACGTCGAGCCCTGCGTCCCGGTGAAACCGACGCCGGACCGGCCCCGGCGTGCCTAGCTGTATCGCCGCGGAGGTGTGCGGCCCCTCCAGGAGGGGCCGCACACCCGTGCAGTTCACGCCGGCAGGTCCGCCGCCGCCTCCACATGGCCGAACAGTCCGTCGCCGTCCGCCCCGGTGAGCAGGTACGCCTGCGCCTCGCCCACGTGGAAGTACATCCCGTGCAGCTCCAGCTCCCCCTTCCGCAGGGCGCGGGCCACCGAGTCGTGGGCGCTCAGATGCTCCAACTGCTGCACCACGTTGGTCAGACAGAGCTGCTCCACCGCGTCGGCGGCGGCCCGTCCGGCCAGCCGGGCGGAGGGCCGGCCGGCGTCGGCCATCCGCTCCAGGCTGGGCAGTCCGTGTCGCAGCCAGCGCTTCAGCGGGGTGCGGGCGCCGCCCGGCTCGGAGTTGAGCAGGGCCTGCATGGCCCCGCAGCCGGAGTGCCCGCACACGGTGATGGAGCGCACCTTCAGCACCTCGACCGCGTACTCGATTGCGGCCGCCACCGAGTCGTCCCCGCTCTCCTCGCCGGGCAGCGGGACGAGGTTGCCCACATTGCGCACCACGAACAGGTCGCCCGGGCCGCTGGAGGTGATCATCGAGGTGACCAGCCGGGAGTCGGCACAGGTGAGGAAGAGCTGGTCGGGCCGCTGGCCCTCACGCGCCAGCCGGGCCAGCTCACCGCGCACGATCGGCGCGGTGTTGCGCTGGAACGCGCTGATGCCACGCGCCAGTTCGTGCCCGCTCGACTCCCTCGGCGCGCCCGGCTCCCGCGCGGCACCGGGCTCACCGGACGCACCGGTGCTTTCCGTGGCCTGCGCGGTATACGGGCGCTCGCACTGGTGGTTGCGCCAGGCCGTCCAGGGGCGGCAGCGGCAGTGGGCGGAATCCGACGGCTCGGCGATGCGCGTCCCGGGTCTGCGCCCGGTCAGCTCGACGGAACCGCCCTGCGCGGTGTGCGTCTTCTGCCAGTCCTGCAGGGCTTCGTACGCCGCGTGGTCCATGAACGACCCGTCCAGCTCCACCACGGCGGCCGCCCCGTGCGGGACGAGATGCAGGGCCCGGCTGAGCCGGGGCACCGCGAGGAACGTCAACTGCCCGCGTACATGGACGTGATGGACTCCCTCCCTCTCGCAGTGCGTGATCCGGGTGCGGGTGAGGCGGTGCAGAGAGACGGCGACGGCGACGGCGATGCCCAGCGTCACACCCTCCAGCACGCCGAACACGACCACGCCGAGGGTGGTGACGGCGTACACCAGGACCTCTCGGTGGCGGGTCACCGTGCGGATGTGGTGCAGGGACACCATCTGGATGCCGACGGCCATCACCAGGGCGGCGAGCGAGGCGAGCGGGATGAACTCCAGGAGGGGGACCATCAGCAGCGCGGCGATCACTACGAGAACGCCGTGCAGCATCGTGGAGTTCCGGCTGACGGCGCCCGCCTGGACATTGGCGGAACTGCGCACCGCCACACCGGCGACGGGCAGTCCGCCGAGGGAGCCGGAGACGATGTTGGCGGCGCCCTGGCCGAGCAGTTCGCGGTCCAGGTCGGAGCGGCCGACGCGGGCGCCGCGCCCCTCGCCGCTGCTCGCGGAGATCAGGTCGGGGCGTCCGGCCGCCAGCTTGTCGACGGCCACCGCGCCCAGCAGCGACTGCACGCTGCACACCAGCGTGGTGGTCAGCACGGCCGCGACCAGCCCCAGCACGGGCCCCTCGGGCAGTCCGGCCAGCGCATGGCTGCTCCAGGACGGCAGGTCGACCTTCGGCACGGCCAGCCCGACGAGACAGGCGACGGTGGTGGCGCCGGCCACGGCCACGAGCGCGGCCGGGATCCTGCGCAGGAGGTGGCCCGCCCGGCCGGGGATGCGCGGCCAGAGGAAGAGCAGGCCCAGGGTCAGCGCGCTCACCGAGACCGCGGAGGGCTGCACCCGCGCCAACTGGGCGGGCAGGGCACGGAGGTTGTCGAGGACGGCACTCTGCGGGGTGCCGCCGAGGACGATGTGCAACTGGGCCACGGCGATGGTGACGCCGATTCCGGCGAGCATGCCGTGCACGATCGCGGGGCTGACGGCGAGCGCGGTGCGGGCCACCCGCAGGCAGCCCAGGCCGAGTTGGACCACTCCGGCGAGGACGGTGATGGCGCAGGTGGTCCGCCAGCCGTAGCGGTGGATCAGGTCGGCGGTGACCACGGTGAGTCCGGCGGCGGGACCGCTGACCTGGAGCGGACACCCGCCCAGCCGGCCGGCGACGATCCCCCCGACGGCGGCGGCCACGAGGCCGGCCTGGAGCGGCGCTCCGGTGGCGAGGGCGATGCCCAGGGACAGGGGCAGGGCGATCAGGAAGACCGCGATCGAGGCCGACACGTCGGCGCCCGCGATCCGGAAGCCCCGGAAGCGGCGGGGCGGGGTCGGTG
>NZ_RSAJ01000186.1 GCF_003933965.1 Streptomyces sp. RP5T | reverse complement strand
GTCGCCGGGGCGAGGTGGGTGTAGGCGGCGAGGTGGGCGGCGGACGGGAACGCGGCGGTCGCCGACGTCGATGAGGATGCGGGCTCCGGTACTGATGCCGATGCCAGGCATGGACATCAGGACCGGGGAAAGAGACATCCGATGCAGTTGATCGGTCAAGCCGCGACGGCAAGTTGAGGGGCTTCGGATGAGGGGAACGCGGTGGCCTCGTCATAGAGAGTTCGCTTGGTGATGCCAGCGACACCGTATGTGGTCACTCAGCGGCACCTGCGACACGTCGGCAAGGACTGCCTGGTCGCATTCGACGTGAACCTCTACTCCGTTCCCGCCCGCAAGGTCCGCCCCCGTCAGCTGGTCGAGATCCGGGCCACGAAGTCGCAGGTCAGCCTGCACTCGACCGTCCCAGATACAGGCGGCCAGACCTTGTTGGCCGTCCACCCGCGGGTCGTCGGCCGAAGCGCCCGCATCGTGGACGAGACTCACTGGGACGGTCTTCCTACCGGCGCCGGCGCCGCGTCACCACCGGCGACGCTCTGCCCTCCCCCGGCCGCGGGCAGGCAGCCGGACCGCTGCAGGCTCTGCTGAACCGGGCCGCCGCCGCGCATGTCGAGGTCGGCCGCCGTCCGCTGTCGGTCTACGACGAGCTGACAGGCACCCGCCCCTTTCACTGCCAACTCCGCCACCAAGGAAGCCCGTTGAGCGAGCTGACCAGCACCCGCATCCGCACCACCGCCGCCAAGCTCGGCCTGCCGCACCTGGCCGAAGCCCTGAACCAGTACATCCAGCGGGCGGATGAGGCCAAGATGGGCTACCTCGACCTGCTCGACCTGGTGCTGTCCGAGGAACTCGCTGTCCGCGACGAACGCCGTTTCCGCAACGGCCTGCGGCTGTCGAAGCTTGCCCCACCACAAGACACTGTAACGTTTCACGAACGCCACCAGGGTCCAGTACGTCGACATGAAGCCATTTCGCTTTATGGTGGCAATTTGGTTATCCAGTCGCATCTCTCATGGGGGGGCGACTTCGAGAATCTGCGGAGCCACGTGTGATTACTCTTAATGCGCCTGTGGGCCAGATTCCCCTTCTCTATGCCAAGGAGGGAGGAGGGTGCTGCAGATTTATCGAGTCCATTATCGGGACTCCGCGATCCTCCTGATGCCAACGAAGACTCCACATATGTCAGAATTATGACAACCCGCCTGAGGGGAATGCGAGCAATCAATTCGAGCTGTTTGTTTCGATTCCGGCGCGACGTGTGCTTGGCTGTCTGTCAGCACTTGAAAGGCAGGCCGGCTGAAAGAATCCGTGGTCATTCCTCAGGGCGATTGCAAAGTCCGGTGGTTCGCGTTTGTGTGTTGGTCAGTGGAATCTGAGGAGATCCAGAGGATGGGGGAACGGCTCGTAAGAAATCTCAAGGCTGGTGCGTTCTCGGCTTGCGATATGAGCTGATCGCTTACGAGAGCTGCGCCTGCAGGAGAATTTCGGACACCGTTAGGGTCTGCCGGGCATCAACACGTTTGATTCCGGAAAGACCCTACCCGCGTCCACGCCCACCAAGGTTGCGGGGCCGTTGCTGTTGGGAGGCGCCGAGGTAAGCGTATTGCGGGTTATCGCTCCGCGACTCATCGCCCCGGCCGGTCGGAGGAAGGAAATTTCCTGCGTAATGCTGCTGTTGTGGCGGGGCCTGTCCGTACCCGTACGCCTGCGGCGGGGCCTGTCCGTACCCGTACGCCTGCGGCGCGGCCTGCTCGTACGCCTGTGGCGGGGCCTGTCCGTACCCGTACGCCTGCGGCGCGGCCTGTCCGTACCCGTACGCCTGCGGCGCGGCCTGCTCGTACGCCTGTGGCGGGGCCTGTCCGTACCCGTACGCCTGCGGCGCGGCCTGCTCGTACGCCTGTGGCGGGGCCTGTCCGTACCCGTGCGCCTGCGGCGTTCGTGCGCTTTCGCTTTCCGGTAAGAGAAGGGAACTCACTGCTATCCTGGGCGGCGCAGGATTCTGTCCAGAAATATCACGATAAGCTGAAATTGTCCAGATGTCAGTGTTCACGCCTGCGCTCTTAATTTCATCGAGGAATTTCTTGAAACCGCCCCCGTCCATGCCCATCTGCTTGAGGTGATGCTCCGACTCTGCCGCCTTGCGATACTGCGCCGCTCGCGCAAGCCGCGCTTCCCTCTTCTCTGCCGTTTCGTTTTTTGCTTTACCTTCATACTTTATTCTGTTCTCAGCCAAAGTGCGGAACTCGCCCATATTTGCCCGGTAAGATGCTGTTCGTTGCCTTGAGTCCGAGTTACTGGAGGCCGTGAAGACTCCATGCCCGCTATGTTCGCTCCACAGTGGCGTGTTTTTCTCAAGTCGAAACGCTTGGACGTCTGGGCGCCATACCACATATTTCCCCAATCCCGCCCTTTCGAGCGCATTGGCCTCACTCTCATCAGCTGATGCCAGATTCCTCGTCAAGTTATTGAGCCACATTCCCAGCGGAAGGTCGCCCCTCGCTCCTGCCCATTCCAGCGTGTTCGAAGGGAGGTATCCTTTGATGTTGTTATCGTATTCATAGTAAGAGTCGATATATTCTGTCATGTTGACTTTTCGGAATGGCATGATATTTTGCGCCCTTTAATCATCTGGTGGCTGATGCAGGCTGTACACAAGGACAACGTGCGGCTCGACCAAACGGTTCATCGCCAGCATGAGGCCAGGCGTTCGGATTACCTCTGGAGCCTCTCTTGCTGAGCTTGAACACGTGAAGTCGTTGGGGTTGGCGACGTCGTGCGGGGCCTGCCTCTGGAAGGGGCAGAAGAGCGGCGCGTGTACGAACTCGACGGCTCTCTCCTGCGGCGCTGGCCTCTGGGGGAACTGCAAGAGAAGCTTCATGTAGGCCCAGCGGCATGGGGCTTCGTTCTGGCGGGCGCGTGTGTTGGCGGCCCACCGAAAGTAGACCGGTGACCAGGAAGACACATGGCGTAGCACCTCATCCAGACCATCCGGCAGGGGATGAGGAAGATCCAATGCCGTCCCCACCCGCTCCTCCGTGCGTCGCCGCCAAGCTGTCCGCGCACGCCCGTCTCCCTGGAGGTCCGGCGGGGCGAAGTCGTCGGGGCGAGAACGGTTCCGGCAAGACTCACCCTGAGCAAGATCCTTTCGGCTCTCTACCGCCCCGACCAGGGAGGAGCCGTCACCTGGGACGGCACCGACACCAGAGACCTGGACGCGCATGCCACCTGGGCGTGCGTCGCCGTCGTACACAGTCATACGCGAACTGGCCTCTGTCGGCGAGGGAGAACATCACCCTTGGCCAGCCGACCGAGGAAGGAGACGACGCGGTGCTCGCCGCGGCGCGTGCCGCGGGTGCCGACGAGGTCGTCGACGGGTTGCGCAGCGGGTTGAACACCCTGCTGGCCAAGGAGTGGTGGGGTGGTCAGGAACTGTCCGGCGGGCAGTGTCAGAGGATCGCGCTCGCCCGGGCGTTCCACCGGCCGGCCGGACTGCTGGTCATGGACGAACCGACCGCCGCCCTCGACCCGAGGGCCGAGCACCGCATCTTCACCGGACTACGACGCCTCGCCGTCGACCGCACGGTCGTCCTGGTTACTGCGGGGGACCTCCCGGCCGCCGTCGCCGCTGAAGCGATCCCGCTGCTTCGCGGAAACCGTGGACGCCGCGTCCGCGTGGTGAACCTTCTCGACCTGACCGTGCTGGGCGATCCCATGACATGGCCACGGGGGTTGTCCGACGCGGACATCGATCACTACTTCGGCCGGCACGCCGCTGTTCTCGTGGTCACCCTCGGCCATCCGGCCGCGGTTTGGGGGCTACTGGCGGGAAGGCTCCGTCGTCCGACCGAGGTCATCGGCTGGCGGGAGCCGAGGGGCCCGATGCCCCAGGCCCAACTCACCGACACGCTGGGGATGACCCCCGCTGGCCTGGTCCGGGCGGCGAGCCGCCTGCTCGCGTCCCGGGAGGCGGCGTGATGAGCACGATCCGTATCGACCGGATCGAGGTCGTCGATGTACGGGATGCCGAACCCGTGGGTGATGACACGGTGTTCGTCGCCCTCCATGCGGCTGGGGAGACGGGCTGGTATGGCCCTGTCAGCGATATCATCGCCTCCTACGTGGACAAGCTCCTCCCGCCGACTGTGATCGGAGCCGATGCCGCCGACCATCAGGCTCTTCGCAGGCGCTTGATGGGGTCGGCGGTCGCGTGCCCGGACCCGCGTGCCTCGTGGGCCATGGGCGCCATCGACTGCGCAGCGTGGGACCTGCACGGGCGCCTTGATGGTCGTCCGGTGGCGGACCTCCTGACTCACGAGGCCGCTCACCGTTCCGTACCCGTGTATGCGTCGTGGCTGACACAGGAGCTGACCGGCCCTGTCGAGTCGGACCTCCTTCGCGAAGTCCTGGCAGGGGGTTGGGCCTTCACCAAGTGGGGGCTCCGCTGCCGGTCACCACGCGACGCCACGGGGGCGGCGCGGGCTCTTGCCCGGGCTGTGGATCACGCGGCCAGGGAAACGGGGTCCCAGATCGCCGCGGACGCCGTGGGCACGTGGACTCCCGCCCTGGCCCTGGCATTCGCCGAACTGGTCGATCCGTCCGTGTTGGTCTGGCTGGAGGATCCTCTGCCACTCCACGATCTACGGGTATACGGCCAACTGGCGTCGACGCCCGTGCCCGTGGCCATCGGCGAGCGGCTCTCGCTCCGCGAGGAAACGTCTGTGAGAACCCGGCTGTCCTCCGCCGCGCCGCCGGAGAGCTCGGCGCGAGCAGTCCGCCGTTGATCTGTGCCGAAGGCCGGCCGTCAACGGCCTTTCACCGACTGGCTCGCTTGATCGTCAACGGCGGGGGCCGGCTCCTCTACCACGGGGATTTCGACTGGCCGGGAATCGACATGACCAATCAACTCATCTACCGCTACGGAGCCGAGCCGTGGAAGATGACCGCCGAAGATTACCTTGAGGGACTCCGGACCGAAGACGACCAGGTCGCCTTGTCCGGGAAGGCCCGCAGCACTTCATGGGACCCGGATTTGAGCACGGTGATGCAGGAGCATCAGGCGGCTGTGTACGAGGAAGGTGTCGCTGATGCTCTCCTGGCGGAGCTGGGCGGCCTGCCTTGATCGCCGCCGGGCGATGACCTGCTGGGCTGGGTAGCCGGGCGTAGCCGGGGCCACGGCCCGCACGGTCGGGCAGCAGACACCTCGGAACCCTGCATGCCCCGTACAACGAGCGACTAGGCTTGATCGGCGCCCACGAATCTGGACTGGACGGCGCACGGGTGGGTGTAGGGAGTGCTGAGCAGCAGATGACGGGGATGCCCGACCGGATTGGCCGGTACACCGTGGCCAAGGAGCTGGGCTCGGGCGGCATGGGAGAGGTGTACCTCGCCTACACCCCCGGTGGCGATCCGGTCGCGGTGAAGCGGATCCGGAGCGACAAGCTGGATCCCCTCATGCGGGCGCGGTTCGAGAAGGAAGCGCTGATCGCGCGGACCGTGATCGGTACGAACAGGGTGGCGCGGTTCCTGGACGCCGATCCGTTCGCCGACCGGCCGTGGCTGGCCATGGAGTACGTGGCCGGGCGCACGCTTCTCGCGTGTGTCGACGAGGAAGGTGTTCTTCCCACGGCGTTGGTCGCCAGCCTCGGCGCGCTGCTTGCCGAAGGCCTGAGTGCTGTGCATTCCGCCGGCCTGCTGCACCGGGATCTGAAGCCCCAGAACGTTGTCATGGGCAAGGATGGCCCCGTGATCATCGACTTCGGGCTCGGCGCGTTCATGGACGCCGCGACGGAGTCCCTGTCGCACAGCGGCATGATCATCGGGACCGTGCGCTGTATGCCGCCGGAGCAAGCGAGTGGGCAGCCGAAGGTGACGCCTGCCGCGGATGTGTACGCCCTGGGCACGGTGCTGTTGTACGCGGCGGCCCGGCACTACCCGTATGACGGCGCGGCGTGGGAAGCCGTCGCCGTACAGGTGGCGAACCCTGCCATCGGACCGGATCTGAGTGGCGTACCGGACGCGATCAAGCCGTTGATCGCATCGATGCTGGCCCATGTCCCGGAGGAGCGGCCGACGCTCGGGGCCGTGGCCGACGGGTGCGCGCAGCTGCTGAAGTCCGCCGGACTGCCCCCGGCTGAAGCACGGCTGCAGCTGATCGCGCGTACGACTGCGGGTGGCACTCGTGATGCAGCCAAGGAGCCGGTGTCCCCGTCGTTCGAGAAGCTGCTTGAGGCACAGGGCAAAAGCTATGAGATCTCGGGTCCCGACTCGCCCCTCGACGGTCTGAGGAGGGATGCGAAGGCGGATGCCGACGCTGCCGAGGCTGACACGGAGGAAAGCGCTACGCCACGCGAGCCCGCCACGCCTGTCTCAGACACACCTACGGAGCCGAAGGTCTGGTCCAAGGCGGGATGGCCGCCCGCCTCGAAACGGGTCGCGGACGAGCTGCGGATGGAGTACGCGGTTGATACCGCACTGTGACGGTCGAACCGCTCGTGGCTGGTGAGAAGCTTGGCGGGCACGCGTGTGGAGTGGCCTGGGGCTGCTCTACATCGCGTGACCGGCGAACGGCGTGGGGTGCGCCGTAGACGTGTGTGAGGGATCGGAGCGAGTGTGGGCGTCGAGGCGGGGGTTGTGAGCGGGCGGAGCGATGCGGTGGAGGCCGACGAGGCCGCGGAAGGGACGCGGTTGCTGGGCTCGTCCGGGTACGCGCCGGGAGCGCAGGTCCTGATCCGCGACGAGCTGTGGCTCGTGCGCCACTGCACGTGGACTCGGGATGGCTGGATGATCGAGGTCACCGGCATCTCGTCGTTCGTCCGCGGCATGGACGCCATGTTCTACGACCGACTCGACGCCGTCCAGGAGCTGGATCCGCGCGAGACCGAGCTGGTTGCCGATGACTCGCCGAACCACCGCCGCTCCCGGCTCTTTCTTGAGGCGATCATGCGGAAGACGTTCCTGCCGCAGACCGAGCACGGGCTGGCCCTGGCGGACAACTTCCTCATGGACCAGCAGGTCCACCAGCTGCGGCCGGCGGAGCTGGCGCTCTCCATGAAGAATCCGCAGCCTCGGATCCTGATCGCCGACGTGGTGGGGCTCGGCAAGACCCTGGAGATTGGCGTGCTCCTGGCGGAGCTGATCCGGCGTGGGCGCGGTGAGCGGATTCTGGTGGTGACGCCGCAGCATGTCCTGGAGCAGTTCCAGCGGGAGCTGTGGACCCGGTTCGGGATCCCACTGGTGCGGCTCGACTCGACCGGCATTCAGCGGGTCCAGCAGGACATCCCCGCGGGCCGTAATCCGTTCGCCTACTTCAAGCGCGTGATCATCTCCGTGGACACGCTGAAGAGCGACGTGTACGCGCACCACCTGGAGCACACCGACTGGGACGCCGTCGTCATCGACGAATCCCACAACCTCGTCAACCGCGGCACGAAGAACAACGCGCTGGCCCGTCTGCTGGCCCGCCGGACCGACGCCTTGGTGCTGGCTTCGGCCACGCCGCACAACGGTGACGCTGAGTCGTTCGCCGAGTTGGTCAGGATGCTGGACGAGGCGGCGATCGCCAATCCGCGCCAGTACAAGGTGGAGAACCTCGACCACCTGTACATCCGGCGTACGAAGACCTCACACGAGGTCCGCGAGTCACTCAAGGGCGCCTGGGCCGACCGCGGCCCGTCCAAGCCGATCCACGCCGCCGCCACCGACAAGGAACTGGCGGTCTTCAAGGAGCTGGCCACGCGCTGGATCCCCGCCGACCCGTCGGCGCCGTCGGCGAGCAGGCATCAGCTCGTGCCGTACCGGCTGCTGAAGTCGTTCCTGTCGTCGCACAAAGCCCTGCTGGAGACGATCAAGACCCGGATTGGGAACCTCGACAACCCACCGCCCGACAAGGCCAACGGCACCAAGCGGCAGACCCGGACCGAGGACCCGGCGGTCCGTGAAGCGGCGCGGAAGGCGGAAAGAGCCGCGCTCATCGACCTGAGGGACATCGCCGAACAGATCCAGGACCAGGACTCCGCCAAGCTGGCGGCGCTGGTCGACGAACTGCGCGCTATGGGTGTCGGACCGGGCTCCGACATCCGGGTCGTGGTGTTCTCCGAGAGCATCCCCACCCTGAAGTGGCTGGCGGAGACCGTGCCGGCCGCGCTCGGCTTCCGGCGCGCCACCAGTCCGGACGAGAAGAAGCCCTGGCTGGGATATGGCGGAGCCGTGCAAGTCATGCATGGTGAGGCCACCACGGACCAGGATCAGCAGGATATCGTCGAGAAGTTCGGCCTGCGCGATGACCCGGTGCGCATCCTGTTCACTGGCGACGTCGCCTCCGAGGGCGTCAACCTTCACCAGCAGTGCCATCTGCTGATCCACTACGACCTCCCGTGGTCTCTGATCCGCATCGAGCAGCGCAACGGCCGTATCGACCGCTACGGCCAGGAGCACCGGCCCGAGTTCCGTGCCCTCGTGCTGACCAGCGACATCCCGTGGCGCACCGACGAGGCGACTGGCGAGCCGCGCACCCTGGACGACCGCCTGGTGGGCGAGAAGCTCCTCCGGCGTGAGGAGGAGGCGCACCGGATCGAGGGGTCGGCGGAGGCCGTCACCGGTCTGTACCGGGCCAAGGAGGAGGAGAACCGCCTCACCCAGGACCTGATCGCCGGCCGTACGGTCGAGGAGTCCATCAAGCAGTCCCAGCAGGGCGGCGCCGCGTTCCTCGCCGGCCTGCTCGGTCAAGTGGGCGCGGTGCATGAACACCCCGAGGTGGCCCGAGCAGTGGTGCCGAAGCTCTTCCGGTCCACGGCCGACTACTTCGAGGAGGCGCTGCGGCAGGTCTGCCGCCCCAACCCCGAGGACATGCTGTCCCTGCGCCGCGACGACGACGGCACGATCGCCTTCGAACCCCCGCAGGACCTGCTGTACCGGCTCAAGGCGCTCCCCAAGTCGTACCTGGACGAGCAGCAGATCCTGCCGCGCAAGAACGAACCGGGGCGCATTCGCGTCACCTTCTCCAAGAATCTTGCCGACACCCGACTGAAAGCGGCACGCGAGACCACCGAGTCGCAGTGGCCCAACGTCTCGTACGTTACCGACGTCCACCCCGTCCTGGACTGGCTCACGGACAAGGTGCTGATCGAGATCGGCCGCCACAAGGCACCTGTGCTCGCCGCCACGGTGGACAGCCCGACGTACCTGGTGCAGGGCATCTACTCCAACGCACTCGGCAAGCCTACGGTCGTCGAGTGGATGGCCGTATCCGGCCTGCCCGGCAGCCCTGTCGTCGAGAGGTTGACCGCGGAGGCACTGGAACGCCACGGCATCGGACCGAGCATGCCCGGCCGCGCCACTCCCCGTGACCTGCCCGGCCTCAGCGCACTCGTGCCCGACGCGATCGACGCGGCGCGAAGCCATCTCGTCGCCCTCGAAGCCGAGTACCGCAAGCAGATCGACGACACCCTCGCCCCCTACCGCGAGCGGGTCGCCGAATGGCGGCAGGAAGCGCTCTTCGCCAGCGCACGGCCGAAGGAGGCGGAGCTCGACCGGACGGCCCAGCGGCGGCTGAAGCTGGTCAACTCCCTGGAGACGGCAGGCGAACCCATGCTGCGACTGCTGGCCGTCCTCGAACCGCACACCGCCGCCGAAGGAGGCACCCAGCGATGAGCACCGACTTCGACTCCTTCGCCAACCGCGGCGAATACTTCTCCGCGCACTACTTCGCAGATCAACTCGGTACGGACCTGAAGAAGGGCCTGTTCGCTACCTGGGCCCTGCGCGAGGGCGACGAGAACGACCCACGCAAGACCGCGCGCGAACTGCTACGCACCCTGCGCACGCCCTACCTCGCCGAGGAGGTGCGCGGATACTTCGCCCAGACGACCCAGGCCGACGCTGATGACGAGGCCCGTCTCAACACGCACAACAACCCGGAGTGGGCCAAGCGGCTCGCCGAGTGGCACCAGACGGTTCTGCGGGGCCTCGGTTACGACTCCGCGCCGGCCGACCTGACCGTGCACCGCGCCGGACGCGACCACACCCTGCCCGTCGCCTACCACGGCCACGGCGTCATCGCCCTCGACTGCGGCTGGTCCGCCGACAACGACGCGGCCCTGGATGCCGACGGTGCCGGACGCCTGCTCACACCCTTCCGGGCCGGTTCGGGCGAGTCGTACGAGACGGGGGCGGCGCTGGCCTCCTGGCTCTTCCAGAGCGAACTCGGCGAGGCGGGCGGGCCGCACCCCCGCTTCGTCCTGCTGCTGTGCGGCGGCGTGATCATCCTCGCCGACCGCCGGTCCTGGAACGAGGGTCGCTACCTCGCTGCCAACCTCGACGCCGCGCTGGAACGCAACGACCGCACCCAGCAGGGCGAACTCGCAACCATTGCAGCCCTGTTCAGCCTGGACATGCTCCGACCCGGCGAGAACGATCAGAGCCGGGCGATCGACGCCCTCCTCAAGGCCTCCGGTGACAACGCGGCTGGCGTCTCCAGCGAACTCCGCTACGGCCTGCAGCACTCCGTGGAGCTCATCGCCAACGAGGTCCTGCACCGGATGGCCGAGCCGGACAACGACGTCACCCCAGCCGACGTCGAAGACCCCAAGATCCCCTTCACCCGGGAACTCACCCGCGAGTCGCTGCGCTACCTCTACCGCATCCTGTTCCTGCTGTACGCCGAGGCCCGCCCCGA
This sequence comes from Streptomyces sp. RP5T, assembly GCF_003933965.1. Classification (GTDB taxonomy): domain Bacteria; phylum Actinomycetota; class Actinomycetes; order Streptomycetales; family Streptomycetaceae; genus Streptomyces. Next base: position 3,866 of record NZ_RSAJ01000186.1, on the reverse strand, counting down.
ACTGGGCATTCTGCCCGCCGACGACGGCTCGTACGAGGCCGGGTACTCCATGGCCCGGCTGCGCGACCTCGTCGAACGCGACGAGGAGTTGGTGGAGGAGGAGGCGAAGAACGGCTTCCACCTCCACGAATCCCTGGACGTCCTGTTCAACAAGGTCAACTACGGCCATCGCGCATACGGCACCGAAGCCGACGACGACCTGCCCGGCGACGACGAGGAGACCCGCAAGGCCAAGGCGGCCCGCCGCATCGAGGGCCGGGGCCTGCGCTTCGAGCCGCTGCGCAGCGAACTCTTCGAACCGGGTGCTATCCGCCTCATCGGCCGGGGCGTCGTCGACCCGCGCAGTGACGAGGACGAGGCGCCGCGCTGGCTCGACCTGCGCCTGCGCAACGAGGTCCTGCACGAGGTGCTGCGCCTGCTCACCATGAAGAAGGGCCGGCGCGGTGAGCGAGGTGGCTTCATCTCGTACCGCAACCTCGGCATCGACCAACTCGGCGCCGTCTACGAGGGGTTGATGTCCTACACCGGCATCATCGCCGAGGAGCAGCTGTGCGAGGTGGCCCGCGGCGGCGACCCGGAGCAGGGCTCCTGGCTCATCCCCGCCCGCAAGCGGGACCAGTACCCTGACAGGACCCTCGTCCAGTACGGCGAGCAGGACGCCCGCAAGGGCCTGCGCGGCGTGAAGAAGTATGAGAAGGGCTCCTTCGTCTACCGGCTCGCCGGCCGCGACCGGGAGACCTCCGCCTCCTACTACACCCCCAAGTCCTTGCGACAGGTCACGGTCGAACTCACCCTCAAGCATCGCCTCGACCAGGAACGGGACGAGCACGGCCAGGTCATCAAGACGCGGGCCGCAGAACTGCTGAAGTACAAGATCTGCGAACCGGCCCTCGGCTCAGGCGCGTTTCTCAACGAGGCCATCGACCAGGTCGCCGACGAATACCTCCGCCGACGCCAGGAGGAACTCGGCATCACCATCCCGACCGCCGACGCGATCACCGAGAAGCAGAAGGCCAAGGCGTACATCGCGCTCCACAACGCGTACGGCGTCGACCTGAACGCCACGGGTGTCGAGCTGGCGGAGGTGTCGCTGTGGCTCAACACCATGCACCCCGGCATGCGAGCCCCCTGGTTCGGCCTGCACCTGCGTCGCGGCAACTCGCTCATCGGCGGGCGACGGGCCGTGTACGAGGGTGACGACGTCTCGGGCGCGGAGAAGGCGTGGCTGAAGGCGAAGGGAGCGCTCGCTCCTACGCCGCTGCCCTTCCTCAAGGACGGCGAGCCTCAGCCGCTGCCGGAGGACGCCGTTCACCAGTTCCTGCTGCCGTGTCCGGGGTGGGCGGCGGTCGCCGGGTCCAAGGAGGCCAAGGAGCTCGCGAAGACGGCCGTCGAGCAGCTCGCCGCGTGGAAGAAGGGGATTCTCCAACGCCCCAAGCGCAGCACCGCGCACCTCAACAAGGACGGCAGCCGCAAGATCGACAGCAAGACCGGAAAGCCCAGGGCGGAGGCGTCCTCGCAGTTCACGAAGTTGCGGGATGCCGCCCGGCGGGTCGAGTTCCTGTGGTCCGCCGTCGTCAAGCGCATGGAGCTGTCCGAGAAGGAGATCGCTCGTCGGATCGACGTATGGCAGGCCGACCCGGCCGATCCCGAGTACGCCTTCCTGCAACGTCCTAAGCAGGCGGTGCCGAAGGAGAAGGTGCTGGAGGACCTCTTCAACGCCGTCGATACGCCGTACTGGCGGCTGAAGACCGTCATGGACGCGTGGTGTGCGCTGTGGTTCTGGCCGGTGGAGAAGGCCGGGCTGCTGGACGGGGCCGATGGTGAATACGCGGTGGGGGCCGATGCCGCTGACATCGGTGACGCGGAGGGGCTGAGCGAGGTGCTCGGCGGGGTGCCGTTGACGGGGGAGCGGGCTGAGGCCGTTCCCGCGGCTGTGGAACCGCGGTTCGTCGAGGCTACGGCGTTGTTCGCGATGGGGCCCGAGCAGACCAGTTTCGAAGACCTTGAGCTGAGCGCGGACGACGAAGGGGTCGTCGAGCTGAAGCGGGTCGGGGCATCGAGGTCCAAGCCGGGTGCGTCGAAGACGGGCGCGAAGGAGCCGGAACGGCGTCGGTTCGTGCCGCTCAGGGATCTCGACGACTGGATCGAGTTCCTGGAAGCGATGCTGGGCACGGCGGATGTGCCCGAGGGGACGCTGCTCGACAGCTTCACGAGCCTTGAGGCACTGAAGGGCTTCGAGGAGACTCTGCCTGGGTTCATGGGCATGGATGCCGGCAACCCGGAGGATCGGTTCCCGTGGGTGCGCGTAGTGCGGGATATCGCGAAGGAACAGGGGTTTCTGCACTGGGAGTTGGAGTTCGCCCTTGTGTTCGCGCGGGGTGGGGGCTTCGACCTTCAGGTGGGGAATCCGCCTTGGGTGCGGCCGCGGTGGAACGAGTCGGCGGTGCTCGCGGAGCATGAGCCGTGGTTCGAGCTGGAGGCGAAGGCCTCCACGGCGGACAAGGAGCGTCGGCGGATCGAGGTGCTCGGGAAGGAGGACGCTCGGCGGTATGTGCTGGGCGAGTTGACCAACACCAGTGCTCAGGTTGCTGTGTTCGGGTCGCCGCAGATGTATCCGTTGCTGACGGGGACGCAGCCGGATCTGTATCGGGCGTTCATGTCGCAGGTGTGGGCGCACATGTCGGCCAACGGCAACGCCGGGATGGTGCATCCGGATACGCACTTCACGGGGGACAAGGAAGGGGCGTTGCGGGAGGCGACCTATCGGCGACTTCGGATTCACGGGGACTTCGTCAACTCCGGGCAGCGCTTCTTCCCGCGGCCGGTGGGCGACACCGCTCACTTCGGCGTGCATGTCTACGGGCGGCCGGGGGAGATCGGCTTCGATCACCTCTCCTGGCTGGTCTCGGCGGATGCCCTGCGGAACTCCGGCAAGGACGACGGATCCGGTGAAGTGCCGGGGATTCGGTATCGCAACGGGGAGTTCGACGAGCGGCCTCATCTGGCGCGGGTTGTGCGGGTGGACACTAGGCAACTGGCTGTCTGGCAGCAGTTGTTGGACGAGGCTGACCAGCCGGTCGAACAGGCGCGGCTGCTGTTTCCGGTGAGCACGGCGGAGGCGGCGGCGATCGAGGCGTTGGCGGGATATCCGGTGCGCCTCGGGCCGTTGGGGCCGCAGATCTCGCCGGGGTACCACGAGAGTGGGGCCAAGAAGGACAACCTGATCGACTACAACCGGCCTGACCCCAACACAGGGCAGGAGTACCAGCCGGATCGGTGGCGCCGGGTCATCCTCAAGGGCACCCAGATCAGCGTTGCGACTCCGGTTTTCAAAAGGCATGACGCCAACAGCAACGATCCGTACGGTGCAGATCTTGTCGCGCTTCCGGCGGACTTCGTGCCCGACACGGAGTACGTCCGAGCGCCCGGGAGGAACCAGGCGTACCTGCGCGAGCAGGACCGGTGGATTGACCATGGGGCTCTCACCTGGCTGAAGGGGAGTAAGAAGGAGATCGCCCGCACTCGGCGCAAGATCGCGCACGACCGCGGCATTTCCGAAACACAGGTGACGGGCGAGCAGATTGACGCTGGGCTGGAGGAGCGGGCCCGGCGGCGCTACGTCGTCTTTCCTCGACTTGCCTGGCGTCGCCAGGTCGCTCCTAACACCGAGCGTGCCTTGTACGCGGCGCTCATTCCGCAAGGCACAGCGCACGTCGACGCCGTACACAGCCTGGCGATGCCCTTCGACCGTCTCACTGCCCTGGTGGCCGGGTTCTGGGCGGCGCTGCCGTTGGATTACTTCCTCCGGGCCACCGGCCGAGGTGACCTCCGCATCGCCGGCGCCAAGGCCATGCCCGCCCCAGCCC
>NZ_RSAJ01000185.1 GCF_003933965.1 Streptomyces sp. RP5T | reverse complement strand
GGACGCGCGCTGGGCCTACGAGACCAAGCAGGACGGCCAGCGGGCGGTGGCCTACCTCACCGGGAACGGCGAGGTGGTGCTGCGCGCCCGGTCCGGGGAGGACATCACCGGCGCCTACCCCGAGCTGCGGTCGCTGGGCACCGCGCTCGGCGCGACACCCGCGGTGCTCGACGGGGAGATCCTGGCCCTGGACGAACAGGGCCGCGCGGACTTCCAGTTGCTGCAACCGCGCATGCAGTTGGCCCACTCCCCCGGCAGGGCCGCGCGACGGGCGGCCGAAGCACCCGTCCATCTCGTGCTGTTCGACCTGATGCACCTGGGGCGGCGCTCCCTCCTCACCCTCCCCTACGCGCAGCGGCGGGCGCGCCTGGACGACCTGCGGCTCGCCGGTCCGCACTGGTCCACTCCCGCCGCGCTGGTCGGCCACGGCGAACAGGCCCTGCGCGCCACCCGTGAGCACGGTCTGGAGGGCCTGGTCTGCAAGCGCCTCGACTCGCTGTACGAACCGGGAGTGCGCTCCCGCGCCTGGATCAAGATCCGCAACATGCGCAGCGAGGACGTCGTCGTGGGCGGCTGGCTGCCCGGCAAGGGCCGGCTCACGGGCCTGCCGGGCGCGGTGCTGGTCGGACAGCGGGGCGAGGGCGTCCTGCGGTACGTCGGCAGTGTGGGCACCGGCTGGAGCGAGGCGGAACGGACGGAGCTCGCCTCGCTGCTGGCAGCCGCGGCGACGGACGTGTGCCCCTTCGAGCCGGCGCCGCGGGTCCCGGGCGCGCGCTGGGTGCTGCCCCTGCTGGTCGGCGAGGTCCGCTACAGCACCCGCACCCGGGCGGGGTTGCTGCGTCAGCCGTCCTGGCTGCGACTGCGGCCGGATCTGGCACCGGAGGACTCCTCGGCCGACCTCCCCGACCCGCCTTCATGATCCGGACGGCGAGCCGTAACCGGAGCGATGCCTTCGCCCTCTTGGCGCGGACATGAAAAGTCGGGAAGCTGAACTCCCCAGTAACCCCACAGCCGTTGGGCTGCGCCCGGATCATGAGGAGGACGCGGTGTCGTCACCGTCGTTCAAGAAGCACAGCAGGCGATGGTTCACCGGACTGGCCGGCGCCGCCGCGCTCGTGGTGGCCTTCCCCTCCGCCGCGTTCGCCGCCCCGCCCACGGCGCTGCCCGCCAACGCCGAGAGCGCCGAGTTCACCTACCAGCCGGCCTTCGACTACGACACGGACGGCTGCTACTCGACGCCCGCCATCGGCCCCGACGGCACCATCAACGGCGGTCTGAAGCCGACGGGTTCGCTCAGCGGCGAGTGCCACGACCCCTCGGACCTGGACAACACCAACACGTACTCGCGCTACAAGTGCAACAACGGCTGGTGCGCCTACCTGTACGGCCTCTACTTCGAGAAGGACCAGGCGATATCGGGCAGCAGCATCGGCGGGCACCGGCACGACTGGGAGCACGTCGTGATCTGGGTGCAGAACGGCACGGTCCAGTACGTGTCGACGTCCAACCACGGCTCGTTCACGGTGACCGCGGCCTCCGGCGTCCGCTTCGACGGCACGCACGCGAAGATCGTCTACCACAAGGACGGCATCAGCACGCACTGCTTCCGGCTGGCCAACACCAACGACGAGCCGCCGGAGAACGCCAAGGGCACCTGGCAGTACCCGCCGCTGGTCGGCTGGAACGGCTACCCGTCGGGGCTGCGCGACAAGCTGAGCGCGTACGACTTCGGCAGCGCCAACTTCGGCCTGAAGGACTCCAACTTCGCCGCGCACCTGTCGTCGGCGAAGCCGTCGGGGATCTCCTTCGACCCCAACGCCTGATCCGGTGACACGATCGGGCGCGGGACCTAGGTCCCCCGCGCCCGCGGGTTCCGTCCCGCGCCCGATCCACCGGGAACGCCCGCGGCCTAGCGTCCTGTTCATGGACATGACCCACACGAGCGACACGAGCGGGCACCTCGAAGAGGCCCTGGACCGCGTCCACGCGGCCGGGCCGGAGCGGGAGGGCTGGCTGAGCAACCACGCCCCCATGGTGGTCGAGGCGCTCGCCGCGCACGGACGGGCCGGCTCGGTGCACCGGTGGCTGGACCTGTACCGGGACAGGCTGGAGGACTTCCCCGACCGCACCGCCCCCGTCACCGACGACAACTGGCGCCTGGCACTGGGGGATCCGCGCCGGATCGCGGACTGGACCGACTACTACGCCCGTGCCCTCGCCGAGCGCCCCTGGAAGGACGTCCTCGCCGAGTGGTGGCCGCGCCTGCTGCCGGGCATGTACGGCGGTGCCACCCACACCGTCATCCGGCTGGGCCACGCCGTCCGCGCGGTGCGGGCCCAGGAGAACGCGCCCCGGCTCACCGAACTCGCGCACGCGCTGGGCTACTGGGCGGCCCGGCACCAGCCCGTGACCGGGCTCGCGGAGCTGCCGGACGCGAGGACCGCCGAGGACGCCCTGGAGGCCGTACCCGCCATCGAGCCGGGGCATCTCGGATTCCGCAGCCGCCTGGCCGCGGTACGACGGCTGCCCGTGTGGGCGCGCGACGTCACGGACCCGGACAGCGCCAAGGAGCGGCTCACCGAACTCGTCCGCGCGGCGACCCACCGGTACGCCACCCACGGCCACGGCGAGCCGACCATGCTCGTGCACGCGGCCACGGCACCCAACGCGGTCCTGCGGACCCTGGACTCCCTTCCCCGCGACCAGTGGGTGCCGAGCCTGCACGCGGCCTGGACGGCGTCGGCGGCGGTCACGGCGATGTACGCGCCCGCGGCACCGGCCGCCCACGTCCCCGCGGCACGTCTCACTCCGGAAGAGGTCGTGGAACGCGCTCTCGACCACGGCGACGAACACGTCATCAAGCTCACCGACACGGCCCTGGACATCGGCGACGAACAGGCCCTCGCGGCCGCCCTGCGCTCGGTCGAACTCAGCGAGCCGCTCGCCTGAGCCCCGTCCGGGGAGCACGCACCGGACCGGCTCCGTCGCCGCGCGGGCGACCCTGGACGCCTCCCGGGGCCGCATCCGATGATGACCGGATGGATCTTCAGGAGGAACTGTCCGCCGCCGTCGACACCGGGGCCCTGCTCGCCCTCTCCGACACCCACCACGCCCGTCCCGCACGGCCGTTGGGCATCAGGGAGGCCGCCGGTCACCTCGTGAAGGTGTACGCGCTGGAGGCGCCGGGCCGCACCGTGACCGGCCAGGACGCCGAGGCCGGTCTGCGGATCGCGGCACGCCATCTCGAATCGGCCCGCTGCGGGGCTCGCTGGGGCTCGCCGTGCTGATCGTGCACGCGGGCGGCGACGGCGACTACGTCCTGGTCCACAGCTGGATCGAGGGCGACATGGCGGACCTGGCGATCTACTCCGGGCCGGCGGGCAGGCCCGACGCGCTGCGGCCCGGCCGGGCGGGACTCGCGCCCTGCGTGTGGGAGGCCGCCGTCCTCGCGCACGAACGGGACGCGTACTCCCGGCACGTCCTGGACGGCACCGGGCCGCTCGCCGAGCGACTCACCGCCTGGGGCGCGGACACGGTCGCGGGCGACGTCCGATGAGCGACGCGCCCCTGGTCCGGCACGCCGTGCGCGCCGACCTGCCCGCGGTGGCCGAACTCGCCGCCCGGCACGCGGAGTACGAGCGGGCCGCGCCGCCCCCGCGGGACCTGCCGGACCGGCTCGCCGCGCTCCTCTTCGACCCGCCCGCGCCCCGGCTGCGCTGCTTGGTTGCCGAACTGCCGGACGGGGACCTCGCCGGTTACGCCACCTGCGCGCCCGAACTCTCCACCTGGCGGGGCCTCGAGTATCTGCACATGGACTGTCTGTTCCTGCTCCCCGAACACCGCGGCCTCGGAATCGGTGTGCTGCTCGTGGACGCCGTGGTCGCCGAGGCCCGCGCGCTGGGGCTCCAGGAGGTGCAGTGGCAGACACCGACCTGGAACGACGGGGCCATGCGGTTCTACGACCGTTTGGGTGCCCGGGCCGGGCAAAAGGTGCGCTACTCCCTGCCCGTTGGTCCCTGAGCGCCGAACACGGACCCTCCGCAGGGTCTATCGTGTCCCGCATGTCTCTCCCGGAACTCGTCCGTATCGTCTCCCGCGACTCGCCGATGGCGCTGGCCCAAGTGGAGCGCGTCCGCAGTGAGTTGGGAGCCCTGTACCCCTCGGTGCGCACCGAGGTCGTGCCCGTGAAGACGACGGGCGACAAGTGGATGGGCGACCTGTCCAAGGTCGAGGGCAAGGGCGCGTTCACCAAGGAGGTCGACGCCGCGCTGCTGGCCGGCCAGGCGGACCTCGCGGTGCACTGCGTGAAGGACGTGCCCGCCGACCGGCCGCTGCCCGCGGGGACCACGTTCGCGGCGTTCCTCAAGCGGGACGACATCCGTGACGCCCTGATCCACCCGGGCGGCCTCACCCTGGACGAGCTCCCGGAGGGCACCCGGATCGGCACGTCCTCGGTGCGCCGGGTGGCCCAGCTGGCCGCCAGCCACCCGCACCTGGAGTGCGTGCCGTTCCGCGGCAACGCCAACCGTCGGCTGGCCAAGTTGGAGGCCGGTGAGGCGGACGCGCTGCTGCTCGCGGTCTCCGGTCTGGAGCGCATCGGCCGCGAGGACGTGATCAGCGAGGTCCTCTCCCCCGAGACGATGATGCCGCCGATCGGCGCGGGCATCCTCGCCCTCCAGTGCCGGGAGGGCGACAGCGAGCTGATCGACGCGGTCAGCGCGCTGGGCGATCCGGACACCTTCCGGGAGGCCACCGCCGAGCGGATGTTCCTGCACGTCCTCCAGGGCCACTGCAACAGCCCGATCGCGGGATTCGCGCGCGTGGACCACGGGGGCGAACTGTCGCTGCGGGCCTGCGTGTTCACCGCGGACGGCAAGACGCGGCTGAACGCCCACGAGTGGGCCGGCCGGCTCGATCCGGCCACGCTGGGCACCTCGGTCGCCGTGGCGCTGCTGCGTCAGGGCGCCCGCGAGATCATCGACGGCATCCCGCACTGAGGCCCGCGCGGGATCAGGCGGTGCCCTCTTCTGCCTGGTCCCGCAGGAAGTTGCTGATCTGGCAGGCCAGGCCCTCGCGGCCCACGCCCACGTGCGCGGCACCCTCGTCGAGTCCGATGCCGCCCGCCCACAGGCGCCGGTCGGCCCACTCGTCGTCGACCCGCAGCTGGATCTGCACGTCGATCTGACCGAGGCTGGCCTCGGGTCCGGCCGCGAACAGCACGGCGGTGGCGCGGCGCAGCGGGTAGACGTCGAAGCCCTCGATGAACTGCGAGTTGCGCCAGTCGATGAAGGCGCTCTCGCCGTCGGCGCCGACCCGCACGTCGATCTGGCCGTCCTCGAGATGGACGGTCGGATGCCGGTCGCCCCGGTTCTCGACGGTCACCCGGACGCTGAAGTACGTGAGCCCTTCGGCGGCGTCGTCGCGTCCACGCGGCGGCTCGGCCGCCTCCAGACGGTGGACGCGGACACGCAGACCGGCATGCTCGTCGTACTCCTGCCAGTCCCCGACCACGTTGGGCTCGTACACGGTGCACCTCTTCGACCTCAGAGAGCTGCTTCCTATCTGTGTGCTCAATGCACTGTCAAATGAGCAGAATGCGCTGTGGCCAGGGAATTCACCCCCTTTGATCGCTGATCAAGCCGTGCGCAGGAAGAATCCGCCGATCGGCTGGAAAAACCCTTCCGCGGGCGTGCCGCACATCACGTTCCGCCCTCATGATCAACGGGCCAGCCGGCCCAGGAGCGAGGAGGCCGCGGTGATGCCGAGCAGGGCGGCCACGGCGAGCACCCCGAAGTCGAGCGCGAGATGGGCGGGCGTGCCGAGGAGCAGGCCGCGCAGGGCGTCGACTTCATAGCTGAGCGGGTTGACCTTGCTGACGGCCTGGAGCCAGCCCGGCATGACGGACAGCGGGTACAGGGCGTTGGAGCCGAAGAAGAGCGGCATGGTGATGGCCTGCCCGATGCCCATCAGCCGGTCCCTGCTCAGCACGATGCCGGCGATGGTGATCGACAGGCAGGAGAAGAACGCCGAGCCGAGGATCACGATCACGCCGACGCCGAGGAGCTTCAGCGGGTTCCAGGTCAGGGACACGCCGAGCAGGGCGGCGATGACGATGACGACGGCGGCCTGGATCAGCGACTTCACCCCGGCGGCGAAGGCCTTGCCGGTGGTCAGTGCCGAGCGCGGGGTGGGGGTGACCAGGAGTTTGTTCAGGATGCCCGCGTCCCGCTCCCAGATGATCTGGATGCCGTAGAAGATCGCGATGAACATCGCCGACTGGGCGATGATGCCGGGTGCCAGGTAGTCGATGTAGGGGATGCCCTCAGTGGGGATCGCCTTGATGCGGGTGAAGGTCTGGCCGAAGATCAGCAGCCACAGGGCGGGCTGGACGGCGCGGGTGTAGAGCTCGGTGCGGTCGTGGCGGAGCTTCTGGAGCTCGACGGCGCACATCGCCACGATCCGGGCGGGCAGCAGCCGCCAGCCCGCGCGGGGCTCCGGCGGCTTCAGCAGCAGACCGATGTCAGCCGACACGGTTCGCGGTGCGGCGGGTGCTTCGGACATCGCGGAAATCCCCTCCCTCGTCCTCGAGTCCGCTGCCGGCGACGTCCCGGAAGACGTCCTCCAGGGTCGGCAGCGTGTCGGTGCCCCGTTTCTCGGCCAGTCGCCGCCTGAGTTCGCCAGGGGTGCCGAGGGCGCGCACGCGGCCGCGGTGCATGAGGCCGACCCGGTCGCAGTGCTGGTCGGCCTCGTCCATGTAGTGGGTGGTCACGAGCACCGTCATGCCGGTCGCCTCGCGTACCGCGTTGATGTGCTCCCACACGCCGGTACGGGCGATGGGGTCGAGGCCGATGGTCGGCTCGTCGAGGATCAGCAGCCGGGGAGCGCTGACCAGCGCCTGGGCGAGCTCCAGCCGGCGGACCATACCGCCGGAGTAGGTGCCGGCGAGCCGGTCGGCGGCATCGGTGAGGTCGACGGCGGCCAGGGCCTGGGCGACGCGTTCGGCACGTTCCCTGCGGGCGACGTCGAAGACGCGGGCGAACAGGGTGACGTTCTCCCGGCCGGTCAGGTTGGCGTCCGCGGACAGCTGCTGCGGGACGTAGCCGAGCAGACGGCGTACGCCCATCCGGTCGTCGGCGGTGTCGCGGCCGAAGACGTGGACCATGCCGGCCGGCACGGGGAGCAGGGTGGTGATGCAGCGGATGGCGGTGGTCTTGCCGGCGCCGTTGGGGCCGAGCAGTCCGAAGACCTCGCCCTCGCCGACGGTCAGGTCCAGGCCGTCCACGGCTCTGGTGTCCCCGAAGGCATAGGTCAGCCCCGTGCAGGACACGGCTTCGGGTGTCATGCGTCCTCGGCCTCCTCGTGCAGATCGACGGCGAGCGCGCGCAGGGCGGGGAGCGCGGCACGCAGGGCATCCTGATCGGCCGCGTCCAGCCGGGTGACGTGCCGGCTCACGAGCGCGACCCGCCGCTGCTTCCAGTCGGCCAGCCGCGCCCCCGCCTTCTCGGTGAGCAGCAGCCGGACGGCGCGCCGGTCGGCGGGGTCGGTCTCGCGGACCAGGTGACCCTCCTTGACCAGCTGGTTGACCAGGGTGGAGACGGAGTTCCCGGCCAGGAACAGCTCCTTGGCGGCGTCCGAGACACCGATGCCGGGGCGTGACTCGACCAGGCGCAGCAGTTCGACCTCGGCGCCGCGCAGCCGCGGCGCGGTCAGTCCGGCGCGCAGCCTGCGCCTGAGCAGCCGCTGGACGCCGACGAGCGCGTCGGCCAGCTCTTCGGGAAAGGTCTCGTCGTCCACACCGTCGACGTTACCTCTGAGTCAGAGGTAACTCTCCCAAAGTCCGGTCAAGCCCATAAGGGATGATCAGCGTTTTTGTTTCATTTCACCCGAGAGGGGGAATTCTGTCTCATGTGCTTCGGACAGGAGGCACTTCCGTGGGTGCCCCGTGCGACGGGCCCCGGATGTCTCCTCAGGGTCCGAGTACGCGTCTCCCACGGTGTCTGTCCATCCAGCACCCGCTCAGGGAGGTGCGCGACATGTCGGTCGCCACCAGAACGAAGCCGCATCCGCACGACGACGCCCCCGACACCAACGCGGCGTTCGATCGCCTGGCCCGGCTGCCCGACGGCCCGGAGCGCAAGACTCTGCGGGACGAGCTCGTCGAACTGTGGCTGCCCATGGCCGAGCGGATCGCCGTCCGCTTCCGGGGCCGCGGGGAGTCGCTCGAGGACCTCTACCAGGTGGCCGCGCTCGGGCTCGTCAAGGCCGTCGACCACTACGACCCGGCACGCGGCAGCGCCTTCGAGGCGTACGCGGTGCCGACCGTGACCGGCGAGATCAAGCGGCACTTCCGCGATCACATGTGGACGCTGCACGTGCCGCGCCGGGTGCAGGACCTGCGCAACCGGGTCCGGCAGGCGTCCAAGGAGCTCGCGCAGACCCCCGGCCGGGCGCCCACCGTGGCCGAGATCGCCGAGCGGGCGCACCTGACCGAGGACGAGGTCCGCACCGGCGCGGAGGCGCTGGAGTGCTTCTCGGCGCTGTCGCTGGAAGCGGTGATGCCCGGCACGGACGGCTACGCCCTGAGCGACGCGCTCGGCTGCCCCGACCCCGGTTACGACGTCGTCGTCGACCGGGTGGCCGTCGGGCCCCGTCTCAAGGCCCTGCCCGAGCGTGAGCGGACGATCCTGTACCTGCGCTTCTTCCGGGGCATGACCCAGAGCGGCATCGCCGAGGAACTCGGCATCTCCCAGATGCACGTCTCCCGGCTGCTCAGCACATGCTTCGCGCAGCTGCGCGAGGAGGTCCTGGCCGACGACGGCTGAGCCCCCTCGGGCGGGGCCGACCGGACCCGGTCACCCGGACGCCGTACCCGGGACCTGCGTGGGGCCGTAGCGGTCGAGAGCCTCCTCCAGCTCCACGCGGATCTCCCGGGGGATCTGCCCGGACCGCCCCCAGATGAGGATCAGCTCGGCGACGTTGCGCAGCTTGATGTTGGTGTGCTGGGAGACGTCCTTCAGTACCTCCCAGCCCTCGTCCGGGGTGACCCTGCCGAGCGCGACGACCATGCCGATGGCCTGGTCCACGACCGCATGGGAGGCCACGGCTTCCTTGAGCTGGCCGATCTCCTCCTCCAGGGCGAAGATCCGGTCCGACTCGTCGGCGGGTTCGTTCGGTACGACTGGCACCTCTCCATCGTGTCACCGGGGCGGGCCCCCGCCACCGGGCGGAGGCGAACGGACCACCGTTTCGGCGGCGCCCCCGGGGTACTCGGCAGGCGCCCGGAGCGGTTCCGGACGGACACTGGGGAAAGACCGCCCGGTGGCCGCCGGCCGACGAGAGCAGGACGCGACTGCCATGAACCACGATCCGAGACACCCCTCCGCGACCACGGACGTCGTCTCCGACCACCCTGTCTTCGGGGCCCCCTGCTGGGTGAGCCTGACCAGCCGCGACCAGCAGACCACGGAGGACTTCTACGGGGCCGTCCTCGGCTGGGAGTGGAAGCCCGCGAAGCTCGGTGAGCGCTTCCGGGTCGCGCTGGCGGACGGCACGCCGGTCGCCGGGATCGCCGCGGTGGCGTCGATGTGGCAGATGGCGGTGGCCTGGACGCCGTACTTCGCGGTGCCGAGCGCGGACGAGGCGGTGGCCCGGGTACAGGAACGCGGCGGCACACTGGCGGTCGGCCCGCTGTCCTTCCCGCCCGGCCGGGCGGCCCTGCTCTCCGACCGCGACGGAGCGACCTTCGGCGTCTGGGAGGGCGAGCTCGTCGCCAACTGGGAGGTGTGGCGACAGGCCCAGCCGGCCTTCGTCCGACTGCACACCCGCGACGCGTTCGACGCCGCGATCTTCTACGGTGAGGTCCTCGACTGGGCGACGGAGCGCGCCGACTGCTGCGAGGTCCGCTACGAGGGCGGCGAGGTGGTGCTGCGCAGCGGGGGCGACGTGGTCGCGCGCATCGAGTCGGGGGCGCTGGGCTCGGCCCCCGATCCCGCGATCCGGCCGCACTGGCAGGTCCACTTCGCGGTCTCGGACGTGGCGGCCTGCGCCAAGGCGGCGGAGGTCCACGGGGGTGGCGTGCTCTCGCACGGCGCCACCGAGGCGGTACTGCGCGACCCCGACGGCGCCCAGTTCACGGTCACGACCCGCAGGACACGCTGACCAGGCGCCGCGGGCTGCGGGCGAGGGCCTGCGCGACTCCCTGGAACGTCACTCGCACGGCCCGTGCTGCGCTGCCCCGGCTCCCGGCCTCCGCGACACACCTCATACCGGGCGTTCGCCCGCGAGCACCGGCCGCCGAGCAGCCTCAGGGCGCGCGCCTCACCATCGCCCTCGTGCCGGGCGCACCATCCGCCGCTTCGCCGTCCCGGCCCACACCGCACACGCCGATGGGCGAGGCTCCCGAGCCTCGCCCATCGCGCACCCCGTGTCACCGCCCCGGCACCGGCGCCCGAGCAATTTCAGGGCGCGCGCCTCGCTGTCGACCTCGCGCCAGGTGGGCATCCGCCACCACACACCCGAAGGGCGAGGCCCCAGACCCTCGCCCTTCGCGCATCCCGTGTCACGAACCCCCGCGGGACGGGCGTGACAGCAGTACCAGGCTGCGGGACTCGACCGTCATTTCCGTGCCGGCCTTGTGTTCCGCCTCGTCGGCTCCCTGGGGCTCGGCCGTGTCCAGCAGGGTCGTCCAGCGTTCGCCGTAGGCCGGGCCCGGCAGCCGGAAGTCGACGGGCTCCCAGTGGCCGTTCAGGAGCAGCAGGAACGAGTCGTCGACGACCCGGTTGCCCCGCGCGTCGGGTTCGGCGATGGCGTCGCCGTTGAGGAAGACACCCACCGCGTGCGCGTCGGAGCGCTGCCAGTCCGCCTCGGCCATCTCGCGGGCGTCCGGCAGCAGCCAGACCAGGTCGGGCAGCGGCTGCCCCGCGTGCGTCACGGTCTCGCCCCGGAAGAACCGGCGCCTGCGCAGGACGGGGTGCGCCGCGCGCAGACCGATCACGTACCGCGTGAAGTCGGCGAGCTCGCGCTGCTCCTCGGTCAGCTCCCAGTCGATCCAGGAGATCTCGTTGTCCTGGCAGTAGGCGTTGTTGTTGCCCCGCTGGGTGCGGCCGAGTTCGTCGCCGTGGCAGAGCATCGGAATGCCCTGCGAGAGCAGCAGGGTGGCGAGGAAGTTGCGCTGCTGGCGGGCCCGCAGCTCCAGGACCGCGGGATCGTCGGTCTCGCCCTCGGCCCCGCAGTTCCAGGACCGGTTGGTGCTCTCGCCGTCCTGGCCGTCCTCACCGTTGGCCTCGTTGTGCTTGTCGTTGTACGACACGAGGTCGCGCAGGGTGAAACCGTCGTGCGCGGTCACGAAGTTGACGCTGGCCCGCGGGCGGCGCCGGCTGTGCTGGTACAGGTCGGCGGAGCCGGTCAGCCGGGAGGCGAACTCCCCGAGCGTGTGCGGCTCGCCCCGCCAGAAGTCCCGTACGGCGTCCCGGTACTTGCCGTTCCACTCCGACCACAGCGGGGGGAAGTTGCCGACCTGGTAGCCGCCCTCCCCCACGTCCCACGGCTCGGCGATCAGTTTGACGCGGCTGATCACCGGGTCCTGCTGGATGAGGTCGAAGAACGCCGACAGCCGGTCCACCTCGTGGAACTGCCGGGCCAGGGTGGCCGCGAGGTCGAAGCGGAAGCCGTCGACGTGCATCTCGGTGACCCAGTACCGGAGCGAGTCCATGATCAGTTGCAGCACGTAGGGGTGCCGCATGAGCAGGCTGTTCCCGGTGCCGGTGGTGTCGTAGTAGTGCTCCCAGTCGCCGTCCACCAGCCGGTAGTACGAGGCGTTGTCGATGCCCCGGAAGGAGAGCGTGGGCCCCTTCTCGTTGCCCTCGGCGGTGTGGTTGTAGACGACGTCGAGGATGACTTCGAGGCCGGCCGCGTGCAGCGCCTTCACCATCGCCTTGAACTCGGTGACCTGCTGGCCGCGCGTGCCGTGGGCGGCGTAGGCGTTGTGGGGCGCGAAGAAGCCGATGGTGTTGTAGCCCCAGTAGTTGGCCAGGCCCCGGTCCTGGAGCACCCCGTCCTGCACGAACTGGTGCACCGGCATCAGCTCGACGGCGGTGACCCCGAGCGAGGTCAGGTGGTCGATCACCGCGGGGTGCGCGAGACCGGCGTAGGTGCCGCGCAGTTCCGGCGGGACCTCCGGGTGGGTGCGGGAGAGCCCTCGGACATGGGCCTCGTAGATCACGCTGTCCGCGTACGGCCGCCGGGGCGGACGGTCGTCGCCCCAGTCGAAGGCCGGGTCGGTGACCACGCCGAGCATGGTGTGCCCGGCGCTGTCGGCCTCGGGGGTGCGCAGCGAGGGGTGGCTGTCCACCTGCCCGTCCACCGCTTTGGCGTAGGGGTCGAGGAGCAGTTTCGCCGGATCGCACCGATGGCCGAACGAGGGGTGCCAGGGGCCGTGCACCCGATAGCCGTAACGCCGGCCCGGTCCGACGCCCGGCACATAGCCGTGCCAGACGAAACCGTCGACCTCGGTCAGCGGGACGCCCGTGTGGGCGCCCCGCTCGTCCACCAGAACGAGTTCGACACGCTCGGCGACCTCGCTGAACAGGGCGAAGTTGGTGCCCTCTCCGTCGAACGAGGCGCCCAGCGGGTAGGGGTGCCCGCTCCAGGCGGGCACCCGCTTCCCGTTCCTGTCCGGCTTCTTCCTGGACGACGCCATGCTCAGCACCCGCCGTCGACGGTGGCGGTGGCCAGGGCCGTGACCGGCATCTCGCGCGGCACCTGGAGCACCTCCCGCAGGCTCGGGGAGGGGGCCGTCGGCACGAGCGGGACGCGCTCGCCGGCGCGGGCCCGCTGCGAGAACCAGATGACCTTGCTGCCGGTGTCGGTGGCGCAGCAGCCCCAGCCGTCGCTCATCGCGGCGATCCGTTCGAGGCAGGCGCGCAGATCGAGGTCCGGGCGCAGCTCGCAGTCGTTCTCGGCGACGGCGGTGATGAGGTGCTGACCGTTCCACCACAGCTCGATCGAGGTGTTCTTGTCCGTCGCGTGCTCGTCGATGGCCTTGAGCAGCAGTTCGGCACCGCGGCAGACGGGCTCGACCAGGGTCTCCAGGTCCCAGAGCCGTAGGTGGGCGGCCAGGATGCGCCTGACCTGCCCGACCCGTTCCGGGCTGACCTCCACGTCGAGGTGGTAGTAGCAGGGCACTGCGGTCTTCATCGTCGCTCGCTCCTCACCGGCGAAGCTCCCGCTCCTCCCGGCCCCCGCGGGACCGGGCCCCGAAACACGGAGCGTGAGCGCTGATCGCTTCAGAGTCACTCCAGAGTGGGAGCGGTACGCCATTCGTGCAACACGAGCGACCGCTGAGGTAGTTGAAGAACTAACAAGACGCTGAGTCGTCGCCCGTGCACCATGAGTGAAGATCTCGCGAGCCCCGGATCTGCTCCAGCCCGAAAGGTGGACGGCGCCATGCTGCTACCGGCCAAAGCCGAAGTCGCCCGGCAACTGCGGCGCTACCGCGCGTGGGAGCGCGTCATGCTGGCCTCCCCCGCCGACCGCGACGTCCGCGCCACCTTCGAGGACTCCGGCTACACGCTGTGCGTGCTGATGGGCAAGCGCTGCGCACGTGAGGCGGCCGAGGCGGCAGAGCGTTATCTGCGCAGCAGCGTGGTGGCGTATCTCCAGGAGCAGACCGACCTCCCCCGCGCGGGAGCCGTCGCGAGACGCGGTCCGCCGAGATCGGCGGAACGTTCCACCGCGGGGAGGTAGCCCCCTTCCGGCGCAGCTTCGATCCCCGGCCGGGCGCAGTCAGCGTCCGGCCTCGAGCACGGCGGAGGCGAGAGCATGAGTTCCACCCCGGTCATCGGCCGCATCCCGGTTCGGGACGTCCGCCCTGCCGTGGATGCGGGCAGGCGGCCGGCGAAGGCGGTCGTCGGAGAGAGCTTCGAGGTCACCGCCACGGTGTTCCGCGAGGGCCATGACGCGGTCGCCGCGAACGTCGTCCTGACCGATCCGGAAGGGCGGCACGGGCCCTGGACGCCGATGCGGGAACTGTCCCCCGGCAGCGACCGCTGGGGCGCGGAGGTCACCCCGGACGTCGAGGGACGCTGGACGTACCGCGTCGAGGCCTGGAGCGATCCGGTCGCCACCTGGCGTCACATCGCCCGCATAAAGGTTCCCGCCGGCCTCGACACCGGTCTGATCCTGGAGGAGGGCGCCGACCTCCACACCCGTGCCGCGGCGGGCGTCCCCGAGGGACCGCAGCACGAGGTGCTGCTGGCCGCGGCGAAGACGCTCGCGGACGACTCGCTGCCCGTCGCCACCCGGTTGGCGGGAGCGCTGACGCCGGATGTGGACGCGGTGCTGGCGCGCCATCCGCTGCGGGAGCTGATCACGGCGTCGGAGTCGTTGCCGCTGCTGGTGGAGCGGGAGCGGGCCCTGTTCGGCTCGTGGTACGAGTTCTTCCCGCGTTCGGAGGGCACCCCGGAGCAGCCGCACGGCACGTTCCGTACGGCGGCCCGCAGGCTGCCGGCGATCGCCGCGATGGGCTTCGACGTGGTCTATCTGCCGCCGATCCATCCGATCGGGACGACGTTTCGCAAGGGCCGCAACAA
>NZ_RSAJ01000184.1 GCF_003933965.1 Streptomyces sp. RP5T | reverse complement strand
CTGTGGGCCTGTCCGGGGCGGCTCGGCGGGGAGGGGGCTCGATGGGGTGTTCCGTGTCGGTCGGCCGTGGTCGTGGGGGCGTCGGCCTGTCCGGGACGGCTTGGTCGGAAAGGTGTCCGGTGAGACGGACCGCGTCCAGCGGCATTGTTCGTGAGGGCGTCGGCCTCGGCGGGGCGGCCGGCGGGTCCCCGGACACGCCCGGGTCCCGCGGCGAGGTGTTGCTCTCCGTTGATCGGGGCGCGGTCGAGGTCGAGGTCGACGAGGAGGCCGTGCGATGAGCCGTCCGTCCGGGCATCCCGCTGAGGCTCGCCGTCTCACGCCCCACGAGTACGCCGCCACCCACGGCCCCCGTGCCGGCGATCGTGTGCGGCTCGGTGACTCGGGGCTGGTGATCCGGGTCGAGGAGGACTCGCAGCGGCACGGTGACGAGTTCCTCGCGGGGTTCGGCAAGACCGCGCGGGACGGGCTGCACCTCAAGGCCGCCGCCGTGCGGGAGACCTGTGACGTCGTCGTCAGCAACGTGGTCGTGATCGACGCCGTGCTCGGCATCCGGAAGGTCTCGATCGGCATCCGTGAGGGGCGGATCTGCTCGATCGGGCGGGCCGGGAACCCCGACACCCTCGACGGGGTCGACGTCGTCGTCGGCACCGGTACCTCCATCGTGTCCGGCGAGGGGCTCATCGCCACCGCCGGGGCCGTCGACACCCACGTCCATCTGCTGTCGCCGCGGATCATGGAGGCCTCGCTGGCGTCCGGGGTCACCACGGTCATCGGCCAGGAGTTCGGGCCGGTGTGGGGCGTCGGCGTCAACTCGCCCTGGGCGCTGGGGCACGCGTTCGGCGCCTTCGACGCCTGGCCGGTCAACATCGGCTTCCTGGGCCGGGGTTCGTCGTCCGCGCCGGCCCCGCTGGTCGAGGCACTGGCAGAGGGCGGGGCGAGCGGCTTCAAGGTCCACGAGGACATGGGCGCCCACACCCGCGCGCTGGACACCGCGCTCCGGGTCGCCGAGGAGCACGACGTCCAAGTCGCCCTGCACAGCGACGGCTTGAACGAGTGCCTGTCCGTCGAGGACACCCTGAGCGTGCTGGACGGCCGCACGATCCACGCCTTCCACATCGAGGGCTGCGGGGGCGGACACGTCCCGAACGTGCTGAAGATGGCCGGAGTCCCGAACGTCATCGGCTCCTCCACCAATCCCACCCTGCCCTTCGGCCGGGACGCCGTCGCCGAGCACTACGGCATGATCGTCTCCGTCCACGACCTCAAGACCGACCTGCCCGGCGACGCCGCCATGGCCCGCGACCGCATCCGCGCCGGGACCATGGGAGCCGAGGACGTGCTGCACGACCTGGGCGCCATCGGCATCACCTCCTCGGACGCGCAGGGCATGGGACGGGCCGGGGAGACGGTCCGCCGTACCTTCGCGATGGCCGGGAAGATGAAGGCCGAGTTCGGGGCGCCCGAGGAGCACGACAACGCGCGCGTGCTGCGCTACATCGCCAAGCTGACCATCAACCCGGCCATCGCGCACGGCCTCTCGCACGAGGTCGGCTCGATCGAGGTCGGCAAGCTCGCCGACCTCGTGCTGTGGCGGCCGGAGTACTTCGGCGCCAAGCCGCAGCTCGTCCTGAAGTCCGGGTTCCCGGCCTACGGCGTGGTCGGCGACCCCGGTGCGGCCACCGACACCTGCGAACCCCTCGTCCTGGGACCGCAGTTCGGGGCGCACGGCGCCACCCCCGCCGAGATCTCCGTCGCCTTCGTCGCCCGGGCCGCCCTCGACCAGGGCGGCGACCGGCTGCCGACCCGCAGGAGAAGGGTCGCCGTGCACGGCACCCGCGGCATCGGCCCGGCCGACCTGCGCCTCAACTCCCGTACCGGAGCGGTGGACGTGGACCGGCACACCGGCCTGGTGACGCTGGACGGAGAGCCGCTCACCTCCGCCCCGGCCGACTCGGTCTCCCTCAACCGTCTGTACTTCCTCTAGGACTCACAGGACCCCTGATGACCTACCGCATGCCGCCCGAGTGGGCCCCGCACGAACGCACCTGGATGGCCTGGCCCGGCCCCAACCCGACCTTCACCGACGACGAGGAACTGGCCGCGGCCCGCGCCGCCTGGGCGTCCGTGGCCCACGCGGTGCGCCGCTCCGAGCCGGTGACGATGGTGCACGGCCCCGGCCACGCCGAGTCCGCGCGCGAACTGCTCGGTCCGGGCATCGAGTTGGTGGAGCGCGAGCTGGACGACGCGTGGATGAGGGACATCGGGCCGACCTTCGTCCACGACGAGCAAGGGCGACTGGCCGCCGTCGACTGGGTGTTCAACGGCTGGGGCGGCCAGGACTGGGCCCGCTGGGAGCACGACGCGAAGATCGCCCGCCAGGTCGCCGACCTCGCCGGGGTACCGGTGCTGAGCAGCCCGCTGGTCAACGAGGGCGGCGCGATCCACGTCGACGGCGAGGGGACCGTACTGCTCACCGACACCGTCCAGCTCGGTGCCGGCCGCAACCCCGGCTGGACCCGGGAGCAGGTCGAGGCGGAGATCCACGCCAGGCTCGGCACCACCCGGGCCATCTGGCTCCCGCGTGGCCTGACCGGCGACTACGGCACGTACGGCACCCAGGGACACGTCGACATCGTCGCCGCCTTCGCCCGCCCCGGCGTGGTCGTGGCACACGTCCAGCCGGACCCGGCGCACCCCGACCACGAGGTGACCAAGGAGGTCGTGGGCCTGCTGAGTTCGGCGACCGACGCGCGCGGCCGGCGCCTGGAGGTCGTCGAGGTGCCCGCGCCCACCGTCCTGGAGGCCGACGGCCACTGGGTCGACCACTCCTACATCAACCACTACCTCTGCAACGGCCAAGTCGTGCTCTGCGGCTTCGACGACCCGCGCGACGAGCTCGCCGCGGGCGTCTTCCGGCGGCTGTTCCCCGACCGCACGGTCACGCTGGTGGACGCGCGGACGATCTTCGCGGGCGGTGGCGGCATCCACTGCATCACCCAGCAGCAGCCGCGGACGCCGGTCGGGTAGAACGTACGGGTGAACGTGCTGACCTGTGCCGCCCGCGGAAGCCGGCCGACCGAGCCGCCCGGCGCCGTGCGCGTGGACGCCGTATGAGTGCCCCGCGCCGCACCCCCGCCCCGCCGCGCGAGCGGATCCTCGCCGCGGCCATGGAGATGATCGCGGAACGTGGCCTGGAGAAGCTGACCATGGCCGCCCTCGGCCGCGAGCTCGGCATGAGCAGCGGGCACCTCCTGTACTACTTCCGCTCCAAGGACGAACTGCTGCTCCAGACCCTGGAGTGGAGCGAGGGGCGGCTCGGCGCCGAGCGCGCCCGGCTGCTCACCCGCACGGCGACCGCCCGTGCCCGGCTCGACGCGTACGTCGACCTGTACGTCCCCGACGGCCACCGCGACCCGCACTGGACGCTGTGGCTGGAGGTCTGGAACCGCTCGCAGAACGCCGACGACGAGGCCCGCGAACGCCAGGCCGCGATCGAGGGCGCCTGGCACCGCGACCTGGTCGCCCTGCTCGCGGAGGGGGTCTCGCGGGGGGAGTTCCGGACCGTGGACCCGGACCGCTTCGCGACCCGGCTGCGGGCCCTGCTCGACGGTTTCTCCATCCATGTGGCGATCGGGCTGCGCGGCACGGACCGGGGGACCGTTCTCGGCCACGTACGGGAGTTCCTCGACGACGGCCTCCTCGCGGACGCGTGACCTTCCGCCCGGGTCGTCCCGGGTCGTCGGCGACAAGGCCCCGTCCATCGACCACTCCGGCCGGTACATCGCCTTCGGGCACCGCGATGATCACCGCAGTGCTCGCATCCTGAGACGGAGGGTGAGCACGGGGGCGGTCTGTGCCAGAATTCCCCCGTGCTCTCGTTCGCCATGATTATTGGCAGCAGGCGCGCCGGTCCGCAGTGACCGCCACGTACGACCAGGTACGGGTGGACACCGTCGTCCTCGACCCGCGCGCAGACCTCTCGCACCCGCGAGGGGTTTTTCGCTTTTTCTGGCCCACCCGCAGCCGGAGGCGAGAGCGCGAGGGAGTATGTGGGGGCGGTGGAGCCGGTCATTCCGGTACGACCGAGATCCAAACCTCAGGAGCCTTGAGACCATGACCGCAACCAGCGAGCTCGACGATCAGTTCCACGTCTTCGACACCACCCTGCGCGACGGCGCCCAGCGGGAGGGCATCAACCTCACCGTCGCGGACAAGCTCGCCATCGCACGGCACCTGGACGACTTCGGCGTGGGCTTCATCGAGGGCGGCTGGCCCGGCGCCAACCCGCGGGACACCGAGTTCTTCGCGCGCGCCCGTCAGGAGATCGAGTTCAGGCACGCCCAGCTCGTCGCCTTCGGCGCGACCCGCCGGGCGGGCGGGAAGGCCTCGGAGGACCCGCAGGTCAAGGCCCTCCTGGACTCCGGCGCCGAGGTGATCACCCTGGTCGCGAAGTCGCACGACCGGCACGTCGAGCTGGCGCTGAGGACCACCCTGGACGAGAACCTGGAGATGGTCCGCGACACGGTCTCCTTCCTGAAGGAGCAGGGCCGTCGCGTCTTCGTCGACTGCGAGCACTTCTTCGACGGCTACCGCGCGAACCCGGAGTACGCGAAGGCCGTCGTACGCACGGCCTCGGAGGCCGGCGCCTGTGTCGTCATCCTCTGCGACACCAACGGCGGCATGCTCCCGGCGCAGATCCAGGCGGTCGTCGCCACCGTCCTCGCCGACACCGGCGCCCGCCTCGGCATCCACGCCCAGGACGACACGGGCTGCGCGGTCGCCAACACCCTCGCCGCCGTGGACGCGGGCGCGACCCACGTGCAGTGCACGGCGAACGGCTACGGCGAGCGGGTCGGCAACGCCAACCTCTTCCCGGTCGTCGCCGCCCTGGAGCTCAAGTACGGCAAGAAGGTGCTGCCCGACGGCAAGCTGCGCGAGATGACGAGGATCTCGCACGCCATCGCCGAGGTCGTCAACCTCACCCCCTCCACCCACCAGCCCTACGTCGGCGTCTCGGCCTTCGCCCACAAGGCCGGGCTGCACGCCTCCGCGATCAAGGTCGACCCGGACCTCTACCAGCACATCGACCCCGAGCAGGTCGGCAACACCATGCGGATGCTGGTCTCCGACATGGCGGGCCGCGCCTCGATCGAGCTCAAGGGCAAGGAACTCGGCGTCGACCTCGGCGGTGACCGCGAGCTGGTCGCCCGGGTCGTCGAGCGGGTCAAGGAGCGCGAGCTCAAGGGCTACACCTACGAGGCGGCGGACGCCTCCTTCGAACTGCTCCTGCGCGCCGAGGTGCAGGGCAGGCCCCTGAAGTACTTCGGTGTCGAGTCCTGGCGGGCGATCGTCGAGGACCGCCCCGACGGCAGCCACGCCAACGAGGCCACGGTCAAGCTCTTCGCCAAGGGCGAGCGCATCGTCGCCACCGCGGAGGGCAACGGCCCGGTCAACGCCCTCGACCGCGCGCTGCGCGTGGCCCTGGAGAAGATCTACCCCCAGCTCGCCAAGCTCGACCTCGTCGACTACAAGGTCCGCATCCTCGAAGGCGTCCACGGCACCCAGTCCACCACCCGCGTCCTGATCTCCACCTCGGACGGCTCGGGCGAGTGGTCCACGGTGGGCGTCGCGGAGAACGTGATCGCGGCGTCGTGGCAGGCCCTGGAGGACGCGTACACCTACGGCCTGCTGCGGGCGGGCGTGGAGCCGGCGGAGTAGGTCCTGACCACTCCCCGCGCCACCGGGCGGATCACCCGGTGGCGCTCGCACTCAGGGCGGCGCGGCGGTGGTACGACCGCCGCCGCGTCCAGAGGTTCCGGTACGACCGGCGACAGCCCCCAGGCCCGCCGGATCCCGTCGATGACGTGCCGGGCTGTGTACGGCGACAGCGACAGCTCGTGGCGGGCCTCGGCGAGCAGGTCCGGGGCCCCGCCGGGCGAGCCCTCGGCCTGCTCCCGGCGCGGGTTGAAGTCGGGCAGCGCGAACACCTCAAGCAGGGTCAGGGAGAGACAGACGTAGGCGGCGGCCTCGTCCACCAGCCGACCCGCCGTCTCGCCCAGCCCGGCTGTGTCGGGCGCCGCCAGCCGCGCCAGCGCCCGCTTCAGTTCCTCCATCGGCTCCGCACAGGGACAGGCGGCCCGCAGATGCGCGCTGACGCTCCGGAACAGCCCCAGCACGTCGGGGTCGCCCGCCCGCCATGCCTGCTTGGCCAGCAGAGTTCTGAAGCCGGCCAGCGTCTCCGACAGCTCCTCCACGATCAACAGGGCCGCCACGTCCGGCAGTTCGGCCTGCCGGGTCGCCGACTTGATCTCGTGCAGGCGGCGCGCGTAACGGATCAGGTCCCGCGGCAGGCCCCCGGACAGGGCGTGCGCGAGCAGCACGTACGGCTCGCCGATGCCCGGCGCGCGCCGAGCGAGGATCCGGCCCGCCTCGGCCGCCCCGCACGGCCTCACGTGCAGGACGTCGTCCAGCGAGCTGTCCGTCACGTCCCGGTGCGGCAAACCCCGCCGCACGAACGCCGCACCCACGTCCTCCGCGACCGACACCAGGTAGTGCACGTGCGCCACCCCGAGGATCGCCTTGATCTCCCCCAGGAACGCCAGGGCCTGCACATCCGTGCCGAGCCGGTCCAGCTCGTCCACGGCGATCACGACCCGGTGCCCCCTGAGGCACTCGTCGACCGCGATCCGCGTCAGCAGTTCCCGGAACTCGCCCACGAGAGCGGGGTAGTTGGGAGGGACTGACGTCAGGGTGCTGGTGTGCGAGGAACCCAGGGTGAGCAACTGTGCGGCGGCACCGGAGGTCAGCGCGGCACTCGAACTCTGCACGGTCTGGAGCCGGTAGAGGTGATCACGGCACTCGACGACCAGGCGGGGGGCGGGTCGCAGGAACGACCAGGGCCCCCTGCCGAGCCTGTGCAGCAGCGCCCCGAGCAGGAACACCAGGACCCGCACCGAGTGATCGGGGTCGGTGAGCAGGGGCCGGGTGCCCTCGTCCACCGCGGCGAGGACCAGCGCCACCAGCGGGATCAGCTTGGCGGGCGGCCCGTAGAACCGGGCCCGGTCCACCCGCCACCACAGCACCCGGGTGAGGCGTCCGGCGTCGGTGTTGAGGTACTGGAAGCCGCACACCATCCACAGGAAGAACAGCGACACCGACCACCACGTGACCATGGCCGATGCCCGCTGCCGCAACTGGTCGTCCAGGTAGAGCGAGACGACCGGGCCGACCATCAATCCGATGGTGACCACGCGGAAGAGGGTGCGGGTGATTGCCCGCACCCAGTGGGAGAAGGCACTGGAGTCCCGCAGCACCCACAGCGCGATCCCGGCTACGGCGAGGCAGAGCGCCGCCTCGGGCTTCCGGCCCTCGAAGACGTCCCGGACGAAGCCTGTGAACGCCTCCCACAGCTCCTCGCCGTGCCGCTGAGCCCAGGGCCGGTGATTCGCCTCCAGGGTGCGTTCCGTGGCGTACAGACCGGCGACGACCAGGGCCGCGGCGGGCACGGCGAAGGCCAGCCGGCGCAGCACGCGGCCCAGGGGACGGGACAGCGCGCGGACGGCTCTGCGCGCGTAGGACAGCCGCACGAACTCGGGCGGGTCGTAGCCCGCCCGGCTCATGTAGGTCCGGCAGACCGTGACGAACAGCGAGGTCAGGAAGTCGTGCGGGGCGTAGGTGGCGGGGGCGTGCGCGAACACGGCGAAGTCGTCGGGGCGTACGCAGTTCTCCATGAGCGTCGTCTTGCCGACGCCGCGGGGCCCGCTCACGGCGATCACCCCGCCGTCCAACTGGTCCATCTTGCGGTTCAGTTCGGACGCGGAGCCGTTATGGACGAAGTAGTGCCCGCGGGGTGAGCGCAGCCCCTCATGGCTGCTGGTGACGAGCAGGGTGCCGCGGTCGTCGCCGAGCAGTTCCTCGACGACCCGGTCCACCGTGCGCGGCAGTTGTCCCCGCCGCAGGTCCCGGATCCAGAGAGCGGCGGTCAGTTGCTCCAGCAGCCAGAGGAAGAAGATGAGCGGGACCAGTGGGGCGGCCACGAAAGCCGCCTGCCACACGGACGGCGGGTCGGTGTCCGGCAGGCTGCGCAGTACCGCCCGCCGGGCCTGGACGAACGTCAGGACGGTGAGGACCGGCAGCAGGGCGAGCGGAGCGGCGAGCAGCTTGGAGGCTCCCCAGGAGGTGAGCAGCCCCAGAAGGAACAGGAAGGCGCAGCCGCCACCGCAGGCGAAGGTCGCGCAGTCGTCCGTCCCGCCGAGCGCGGAGAGCGTGGGCGACTGGGGAGTGGCCCAGCGATGGCTGTCGGTCAGCCGCCCCGCGCGCAGGTGCAGACGATGTGTGAACGTCCGGGCGGACGTGCCCACAACGTGCGGGACGACGGACTCCGCGCACATCGCCGCCACGACGGCGTCCTCGGTGACCGTGGGCCGCCGCTCCAGCAGTTCACGCAGCCGCTGGTCCTTCAGCCTGGCCCTGACGGCCCGTTCATAGGCGGCCCGCTCCCCACTGCCGCGCCACGCATACCCCCCGCTGGACATGCCCCGCTCTACTTGATCTCGTCCCGCCGCGCCAGCCCGAGAAAGGCGGCCCAAGTCTCGGGCGCCACCGTGAGGTTGGGGCCGGTGTTCTTGGAGTCGCGGATGTGCACGGCGGACGGCCGGGTGGCGACCTCGATGCAGTTGCCGCCTTCGCTGCTGCTGTAGCTGGACTTGATCCACTGAAGTGCGGTGCTCATCGTTCTCCTAGCAATCCGTGCACGAGGCGTACGCTCTCGCGCGGCGAGAGGGCCTGTGACCGCAGCATTCCATACTTCAGTTCATAGTCCCTGACCTCGTCGGGATCCTCAACGAGGAAGCTGGCACTCTGTACTTCCAGGTAGACCAGGCGCTCGTGCCCTGGCGTCACCAGCAGCACCATCGGTCCGCCGAGTCCAGCATGCGGGGTCACGGACGTAGGCATGATCTGAAAGCTCATGTGGATGGGCTCGGTGTACTCCAGGATCCGGCGGAACTGCTCCCGCATCACCTCCGGACCACCGACGGGCCGCTGGAGGATGCTCTCCTCCAGGACGAAGTGGCACACCGGAGGCCGCTCCCGTTGCAGGATCAACTGTCGTTCCATGCGGGCGTTGACCCATTGCTCGGCCGTCTCGGTGCCGATGGCCGGATACCGACAGTTGAAGACGGCGCGGCAGTAGTCCTGTGTCTGGAGCAGTCCAGGAATCGCAAGACTCTCGTACGACAGGAAGCTGACCGCCTCCTGCTCGTGATCCACCAACGACTGCGCGAACTGCACCACCTTCTCCCGCACCGGCATCCGCTCCACGAGCAGCGCCAACGCCCCCTTCGTGGCCAGCAGTTCGTCGAACTGTTCCGCCCGGTCCGGCTGGAGCGCCAGTCGCCCCTGTTCGATCGACCGCACGGTGTCGACATGAATGCTCGCCGTCTCGGCGAACTGTTCCTGCGTCAGCCGCGCCTGTTTCCGGAAGTGCGCCACGAGCGCACCGACCGCCTGCCACGAACCGACCTTCTTCGACATGGCCGTCCCCTTCCCCCGCGCGCACCCCAGGTCCTCGTAGTGAGCTCGTAGCGATCAGAACTACGACCTCACTCACTGCCCCACAGTAGTTACTCGCTGTGACAGTCGTCTCGTGAACTCACCAGCCCAACTCCTCCACTCGCGCACCGCCCTCTACCCCCGCGATCGCAGGTCAGTAGCCGTGGCCAGAGATCTCACGCGCGTCACCCTCACCGACTGGGGCGTGACCGAGCGGAGCGACGACGTCCTCCTCTGCGTCAGCGAACTCGCCACCAACGCCCTCCTCCACGGCGTTCCACCCCACCGCTGCTTCCGCCTCGACCTCGCCCTGCTCGTCGACGGAGTCCTCCGCGTGGAGGTCCACGACAGCGGCCCGGGGGAGATCCGCACCCCGGCCCCGGCACCGGAGTCGGAACACGGGCGCGGACTGCTGCTCGTGGCCGCGCTGGCCGACGACTGGGGCATGCGGGAACGGGACCCGGGCAAGGTCGTGTGGTGCGACTTCGCGATCAGGCCATCGGAGGACTGACGACGGCGCCGGGGCGGCCTGGCCGGACGCAACGTCTTGACGGATGTGCGCGCCCTCAGTTCACTCACGCCGTGAGGTAAGTCCTGTGTGACCCCTGAGAGTCGAGGGAAGGTCCATGCGAAGAACCGCCCTGCTCGTCTCCGCCGCCCTGCTCACCTCCCTGCTGCCTCTGGCCGTCGCCCGCGCGGCCGACGATCCGCCCCCGCTCCCCGTCGACCGCTTCGAGGGCGAGGTTCCCTTCGCGAACCCGCCCGCGGGCGGCCTCTTCACCTGGGGCAGTGACACCGACGACCCGCCAACTCTGCAGCTGAGCAGCCGAGATGACGCTCCCGAGGGCGACAAGGTCCTCTCCGGCACCTACGACATCAGCGGCTACGGCGGCTTCACGCACGACTTCGCCTTCGCCGAACCCGCCCACGACTGGTCCGCCCACAAGGGCATCCGCCTGTGGTGGGAAGGACAGGACAACGGCAGGAAGATCGCCCTCGAACTCAAGGACGGCGGCGCCAACGGCGAGGCCTCCGAGCTGTGGACGACCTCCTTCACCGACGACTTCGCCGGCTGGAAGCAGATCGAGATCCCCTTCACCGACTTCGTGTACCGCACCGACTACCAGCCCGTCGGCGGCATCGACCACGTCCTCGGACTCACGCAGATGTGGGGGTACGCCCTCACCCTCCCCGTCGGCGCACCGGGCCGGTTCGCCATGGACGGCGTCGAGTTGTACGGCCGGGCCGACCAGTCGCTGCGCGCCTCGGTGCTCACCGACTCCGCCGTGTACCCGGTCCACGAGGGCGGCACGGCCACCGTGAAGGTCACCGTCGCCACCACCGGCTCCGTGCCGATCGACGAGCCCGTGACCGTCGCCTACGAGACCGCCGGCGGCTCCGCCTCCCCCTCCGACTACACCTCCGTCAAGGGCGAGTTGACCTTCCCCGCGGGCACCGCCTCCGGCACCACCCGGACCGTCCGCGTCCACACGCTGAAGGACAAGGCGGCCGCCGAGACCGCCGAGACCGTACCGCTCAAGCTCACCGTGACCGGCGCCAAGGCCCCCGCAGAGACCCCGCAGATCGTCATCGACGCGCACGGGCTGCCGTATCTGAACAGCAGGCTTCCCGTGCGGAAGCGGGTGGCGGATCTCGTCGCCCGCATGTCCCTCGCCGAGAAGGCCGGCCAGATGACCCAGGCCGAGCGCGGGGCCGTCGGGACCGGGGCCGACATCGCGTCCGAGGACCTCGGCTCGCTGCTCTCCGGCGGCGGCTCGACACCCACGCCCAACACCCCCGAAGCCTGGGCGAAGATGATCGACTCCTTCCAGCTCCGGGCGCGGGCCACCAGGTTCCAGATCCCGCTCGTCTACGGCGTCGACGCCGTCCACGGCCACAACAACCTGGTCGGCGCCACGGTCATGCCGCACAACATCGGCATCGGCGCGACCCGCGACCCCCGGCTCGCCCAGCGGACCGGGGCCGTGACCGCCGCCGAGGTCCGCGCCACCGGCGTCCCCTGGGACTTCGCGCCCTGCCTGTGCGTCACCCGTGACGAACGCTGGGGCCGTTCCTACGAGTCCTTCGGCGAGGACCCGGCCCTCGTCGAGTCCATGGAGACGGTCATCCAGGGCCTCCAGGGCGCCCGTGACGGAAGCGATCTGAAGGACGACGACAAGGTCCTCGCCACCGCGAAGCACTTCGTCGGCGACGGCGGCACCGCGTACGGCTCCTCCACCACCGGCACCTACACCATCGACCAGGGCGTCACCACGGTCACCCGCAAGCAGCTGGAGGCGATCCACCTCGCCCCCTACCGGACGGCCGTGGACCGGGGCGTCGGCACCGTCATGCCGTCGTACTCCTCGCTCGACGTCGTCGGCGACGGTCTGGGCCCGGTGAAGATGCACGCCCGCGCCGACATGATCAACGGCGTCCTGAAGAACAGGCTCGGCTTCGACGGCTTCGTCATCAGCGACTGGAACGGCATCGACCAGATCCCCGGCGACTACGCCTCGGACGTCCGCACCTCCGTCAACGCCGGCGTCGACATGGTCATGGCCCCCTACGCCTACAAGGACTTGCACACCGCGCTCGTCGCAGAGGTGCGGGCCGGGCGCGTCAGCGAGAAGAGGATCGACGACGCCGTCTCCCGCATCCTCACCCAGAAGTTCCGCCTCGGGCTCTTCGAGAAGCCGTACGCCGACACGAGCGGCGCGTCGGGGATCGGCTCCGCCGGGCACCGGGCCGTGGCCCGCCAGGCCGCCGCCGAGTCGCAGGTGCTGCTCAAGAACTCCGGTGGCGTGCTGCCCCTGAGGAAGTCGCAGAAGGTGTACGTCGCCGGGTCGAACGCCGACGACATCGGCAACCAGAGCGGCGGCTGGACCGTCACCTGGCAGGGCTCCTCCGGGGACATCACTCCGGGCACGACGATCCTGGAGGCGATGCGGAAGAGTTCCGCCGGGCTGACGTACTCCAAGGACGCCTCCGCCCCGACCGCCGGGTACGACGTCGGTGTGGTCGTCGTCGGCGAGACGCCGTACGCCGAGGGCGTCGGAGACGTCGGCAACGGCCACGACCTGGAGCTGTCCGCCACCGACCGGGCCGCCGTCGACAAGGTGTGCGCGGCCATGAAGTGCGCGGTGCTGATCGTCTCCGGGCGGCCGCAGCTCGTCGGCGACCGGCTCGGCGACATCGACGCCCTGGTCGCCTCCTGGCTGCCGGGCACCGAGGGCGACGGCGTCGCGGACGTCCTGTACGGCAGGCGCCCCTTCACCGGCCGGCTGCCCGTCACCTGGCCGAGGTCCGAGGCCCAGCTGCCGATCAACGTGGGCGATCCGACGTACGACCCGCAGTTCCCGTACGGCTGGGGTCTGACCACCCTCACCGCGGTCCCGGAGGGCGGAGCGGCCACGCTCGCCGCGCTCACGGCCGCGGCCGGGGCGGCCGAGCGGGCCGGCGCCCGGGACCGGGGCCGCGCGCTCGTCGAAAAGGCCCGGCTGATCGTCCAGCAGAAGGCGGGCCTGCGCATGACGGCCGCCGTCGCCGCGCCCTTCGCCGACGCCGAACACCTCCTGCTGACCGGTCGCTACGGAGAGGCGGTGCGCAAGCTGACGCAGGCGTACCGGGCGGCCTGACGGGGCGGCCGGGGAGGTCTCTTCCGGGAGGCTTCGGGTAGCGTCGGAGTATGAAGGCCACCGCGCAGGCCGCAGTACGGACCCGAAGCCTTCCGGGGCTGCTGTTCGCCCTGGTGCTCACGGCCCTGGCCGCGCTGGCGGCGACCGCCCCGCCCGCGTCGGCCAGGGCGAGCACCCCGGCCGTCACGAGCGTCCCGGCGATCGGCCAGGCCCTGCGGAAGAGTCCGGTCTACGTCGATCCGGCCGCCGCGGCCCAGCTGTCCGCGAAGGACGCGGACGCCCTGGCGGAGCGGATCACCAAGGCGGACCGGCCGCTGTTCGTCGCCGTGCTGCCCGCCGACTACCCGAAGAAGGACCTGTTCACCAAGCTGCGCACGGCGACCGGCATCACCGGCGTCTACGCGGTCCGGCTCGGGGACGCCTTCGACGCCCGCGCCGACTCCTCGGTCCTGCCCAGGGCGGCCGTGCGGAACCTGGTGACCACCGTCGAGGGCGAGGACACCCGCGCCCAGCTGACCGACTTCACCGCCGCCGCGCTCACCAACATGGGCGGCTCGGCGCCGTCGACCTGGCGCTCCGCGGACGACGGCGGCGGGATGTCGGGCACGGCACTGATCACGGTCGGCGCGGTGCTCGTGGCCGCCGGAGCGGGCGCGTACACGCTGGTGCGGCGCAACCGGCGCCGGCACGCCGAGGAGCAGCGGGCCGCGCTGGAGAAGCTGCGGGTGGTGGTGGACGAGGACATCACGGCCTTCGGCGAGGAACTGGACCGGCTGGACTTCCACCCCGCCGAGGCGGGCGCCGACGACGCGATGCGGGCGGACTACGAGCGGGCGCTGGACGCGTACGAGCAGGCGAAGTCGTTCATGGCGGCGGCCGGCAGGCCCGAGGACGTGCGGGCCGTCACCCAGGCCCTGGAGGACGGCCGCTTCTCCCTGGCCCAGCTCGCCGCGCGCCGCGAGGGCCGGCCGCTTCCCGAGCGCCGGGTGCCCTGCTTCTTCGACCCCCGGCACGGCCCCTCCGTCACCGACGCCACCTGGACGCCGCCCGGCGGTTCCCCGCGCGAGGTCCCGGTCTGCGCGGCGGACGCGACCCGTCTGGCCGACGGCCGCGACCCGGTGACGCGCGAGGTCGACACCGACCAGGGCCGCCGCCCCTACTGGGACGCGGGCCCGGCCTACGGTCCCTGGGCGGGCGGCTACTTCGGCGGCGGCCTGCTGCCCGGCCTCCTGGTCGGCACGGTCCTCGGCAACATGATGGCCACGCCCGCCTACGCGGCCGACTACGGCTCCGGTTATGGCGACTTCGGCGCCGGTTACGAGGGCGGCGACCTGTCCGGCTCGGACTTCGACTCCGGGGACTTCGGCGGCGGCGGGTTCTGAGGTTCAGCCGCCGGGCGTGGTGCCGTCCAGGAC
>NZ_RSAJ01000183.1 GCF_003933965.1 Streptomyces sp. RP5T | reverse complement strand
GGGGACATGCTGGACGACTACCGGCGGACGGCCCGGCGGGCCCGGGGCGTGGTGGACGAGCTGTTCTACGGGGGGTAGGGCGCCCCACCCGGCAGCGACAGGACGCTCCCGCCGGCCGGCCCGCCTCCGGTGACGGCAGCACCTGGCACGGGCCCGGCACTGCCGGCGGCTGACCCTCCGCCGAGCGGCGCGCGCCCGGCAGCGGGCCGGCTACGGCCCGGTGTGCAGCTGGGCGTTCTCGTCCGGTGCGCCCTTCGGCGGGGTGTCCGGCACCCGCGGCAACGCGTGCGGGAGCGTCCCGTACCAGAGCGAGGCCACCATGTAGCCGAACATCAGGCACAGGAGGCCGCCGACCGCGTCGAGCCAGAAGTGGTTGGCCGTGGCCACGATGACCACGAGCGTCGCCGCCGGATAGACCAGCCCCAGGACGCGCACCCACGGCACCGACGCCAGCGCGAAGATCGTCAGACCGCACCACAGGGACCAGCCGATGTGCATGGACGGCATCGCGGCGTACTGGTTGGACACGTGTTTCAGGTCGCCGGAGGCCATCGAGCCCCAGGTCTGGTGGACCATGACGGTGTCGACGAAGTCGCCGCCGGTCATCAGCCGCGGGGGCGCGAGCGGATACAGGTAGTAGCCGACCAGGGCCACGCCCGTCGTCGCGAAGAGCACCAGGCGCGTGGCGGCGTAGCGGCCGGGATGGCTGCGGTAGAGCCAGACCAGGACGCCCAGCGTCACCAGGAAGTGCAGGGTCGCGTAGTAGTAGTTCATCCCGACGACGAGCCAAGTCACCGAGTTGACCGCGTGGTTGACGGAGTCCTCGATCGCCGTGCCGAGGTGCTGCTCCGTCCGCCAGATCCAGTCGGCGTTGCGCAGCGCCTCCGCCTTCTGCTCCGGCACCGCGTTGCGGATCAGCGAGTACGTCCAGTAACTCACCGCGATCAGCAGGATCTCGAACCACAGCCGGGGCCTGCGCGGGGTGCGCAGCCGGCGGAGGAGACCCGGGCGGTCCGCGGCCGTGGGGGAGTCCGGAGCGGCCGCGTTCCCACGGTCTTCCAGACTGGTCACGGTCGAGTCACCCATAGACACAAAGTCTGCCAGAAATGCCTTACCCCACCGATCATCCCGCGGTCGGGTCCGGGACGCATGTCCTACGACGGGAAGAGTGGCCCGTTCTCCTACCGGCGCACGGCGGAGGGGCCGGTCTCTCCACCCTGCGGGCGACCGCGTTCCCCAGGGGCCGAGGCCGTCGAACCCCGGACCACCAGCTCCGGCATGAACACGAACTCGCTGTGCGGCGCGGGCGTTCCGCCGATCTCCTCCAGCAGGGTCCGCACCGCGGCCTGTCCCATCGCCGGCACCGGCTTGCGGACCGTCGTCAGCGGCGGGTCGGTGAAGGCGATCAGCGGGGAGTCGTCGAAGCCCACGACCGACACGTCCCGGGGCACCTCAAGACCCCGCTGCCGGGCCGCCCGTATCGCGCCCAGCGCCATCATGTCGCTCGCGCACACGACCGCCGTGCAGTCCCGGTCGATCAGGGCCGTCGCCGCCGCCTGGCCACCCTCCAGGGTGTACAGCGAGTGCTGGACGAGGTCGGCCTCGACGGTCGCCGCGGGCAGCCCGAGCTGGTCCTGCATGGTGCGCACGAAGCCCTCGATCTTGCGCTGGACCGGTACGAAACGCTTCGGTCCGAGCGCCAGCCCGATCCGCGTGTGCCCCAGCGACACGAGATGTGTCACCGCCAGGGCCATCGCCGCGCGGTCGTCGGGGGAGATGAACGGTGCCTGCACCTTCGGCGAGAAACCGTCCACGAGTACGAACGGCACGCCCTGCGCCCGCAACTGCTCGTAGCGCTGCATGTCCGCGGAGGTGTCCGCGTGCAGCCCGGAGACGAAGATGATGCCCGCCACGCCCCGGTCGACGAGCATCTCCGTGAGCTCGTCCTCGGTGGAGCCGCCCGGGGTCTGGGTGGCGAGCACCGGGGTGTAGCCCTGCCGGGTCAGCGCCTGGCCGATCACCTGCGCCAGGGCCGGGAATATCGGGTTCTCCAGCTCCGGGGTGATCAGGCCCACCAGGCCCTCGCTGCGCTGCCGCAGCCGTACCGGGCGCTCGTACCCCAGCACGTCGAGTGCGGCCAGCACGGACTGACGGGTGGTGGCGGCGACGCCCGGCTTCCCGTTGAGGACGCGGCTGACGGTCGCTTCGCTCACCCCCGCCTGAGCAGCGATGTCGGCTAGCCGTGTGGTCACGGCACCGGACTGTACCGGCCGTATCGTCATCGCGGTCCCTCTGTTCTGGTCGGCGCCCCTTGTCCCGCAAGGGGATGATTCCCGTCCGGGAGGGGGATGGCAAGAGCTTGCAGAGTCTTGCACAACCCGTGGTCGTCCCGCTCAGCCCCGTAAAACAAGGGTCTCGCGTCGGTCGACAAGGGATCACGACGGGGTAACTTCCGCAGTGTCTTGCACTTTTTTTCTGCAAGGTCTTTCGCAAGCCTTGCATCGCTGTTACGTTCCCACTCGCCCGGCCGCCGCAACGGCGCAGTCGGCAGGCAGGAACGGCAGACGGGGCCGTCACCTGCACCACACGGGCTTTCACCCTCAAGGAGAACTCATGCGGCGTGGCATAGCGGCCACCGCGCTGGTGGCGTCTTTCGCCCTCGCGGCGACGGCCTGCGGCGGAAGTGACAGCGGCGACAAGGCCGACGGTCCGGTCACCATCACCTGGTGGGACACCTCCAACGCCACCAATGAGGCGCCGACGTACAAGGCCCTGATCAAGGACTTCGAGGCCGCCAACAAGAGCATCAAGGTCAAGTACGTCAACGTCCAGTTCGACCAGGCGCAGAACAAGTTCGACACCGCCGCCGGCGCGAGCGGCGCCCCCGACGTGCTGCGCTCGGAGGTCGGCTGGACCCCTGCCTTCGCCAAGAAGGGCTACTTCCTGCCCCTCGACGGCACCGAGGCCCTCGCCGACCAGGCCAAGTTCAAGTCCAACCTGATCGAGCAGGCCAAGTACGACGGCAAGACCTACGGCGTGCCGCTGGTCACCGACACCCTCGCGCTGGTCTACAACAAGCAGCTCTTCGAGAAGGCCGGCGTCGAGGCCCCCAAGACCTGGGACGAGCTGAAGACCGCCGCCGCCACCATCAAGGCGAAGACCGGCGTCGACGGCTACTGGGGCTCCACCCAGGCCTACTACGCGCAGACCTTCCTCTACGGCGAGGGCACCGACACCGTCGACGCCTCCGCCAAGAAGATCACCGTGAACTCGGCCGCCGCCAAGAAGGGCTACGGCACCTGGCTGAGCCTCTTCTCCGGCAAGGGCCTGCACAAGGCCGACACCACCGCCGACGCCTACGCCCACATCCAGGACGCGTTCGTCAACGGCAAGGTGGCCGCGATCATCCAGGGCCCGTGGGAGATCACCAACTTCTACAAGGGCTCCGCGTTCGCGGACAAGGCCAACCTCGGCATCGCCACCGTCCCGGGCGGCTCCGCCGGCAAGGCGGGCGCCCCGACCGGCGGCCACAACCTCTCGGTCTACGCCGGCTCGGACGCCGCGCACCAGAAGGCCGCGCTGAAGTTCGTCAACTTCATGACCTCCGCGAAGTCCCAGTCGACCATCGCGCTGAAGAACTCCACGCTGCCCACCCGCGACGACGCCTACACCGACCAGGTCAAGGCCGACCCGGGCATCGCCGGCTACCAGACCGTGCTCGCCGCCGCCCAGCCGCGCCCGGCCCTGCCCGAGTACAGCTCCCTGTGGGGCCCGCTGGACACCGAGCTGCCCAAGGTCGCGGGCGGCAAGGAGTCCCTGGACAAGGGCCTGAGCAACGCGGAGACCGCCATCGCCAAGCTGGTGCCGGACTTCAGCAAGTGAGTCCGCGTGGCCGCCGGACCTCCCGGTCATGGGGGGAGAGATCCGGCGGCCACCGGCCTGTGCCGGCCCCGCCCGCGGGGCCGCGTCGCCCAGCCACTTCTCAGAGCCGCAGAACTTCCAGAAGGTGTCGAACATGACAGTCGCCATCGACCGCGCCACCGGCAAACGCCACGGTGACCGCGCGCCACGGCCCGGGCTGGGCCAACGCCTGAAGCACAGCTACCACAAACACTGGTACGCCTACGCGATGATCGCCCCGGTGGCGGTCGTCCTCGGCGTCCTCGTGCTGTACCCCCTGGTCTACGGCGTCTACCTCACGCTCACCGACGCCACCAGCCTCAACACGGCCCGCACGATCGGCGTCAACCACATCGACGCCACCTACAAGTTCATCGGCCTGGACAACTACGCCGACATCCTGTGGGGCGACACCGCCTACGACCGCTTCTGGTCGCACTTCATCTGGACGATCGTCTGGACGGCCCTGTGCGTCGCGCTGCACTACTGCATAGGGCTCGGCCTCGCGCTGCTGCTCAACCAGAAGCTGCGCGGGCGCACCCTGTACCGGCTGATCCTGGTGCTGCCCTGGGCCGTGCCGACCTTCGTCACCGTCTTCGGCTGGCGGTTCATGCTCGCCGACGGCGGCATCATCAACAGCGCCCTGGACGCGCTGCACCTGCCGAGCCCGTCCTGGCTGGAGGACACCTTCTGGCAGCGCTTCGCCGCGATCATGGTCAACACCTGGTGCGGAGTGCCGTTCATGATGGTCTCGCTGCTCGGCGGACTCCAGTCCATCGACGCCTCCCTGTACGAGGCCGCCGAGATGGACGGCGCGAGCGCCTGGCAGCGCTTCCGGTACGTCACCCTGCCGGGACTCAGAAGCGTCAGCTCCACGGTGGTCCTGCTCGGCATCATCTGGACGTTCAACCAGTTCGCGGTGATCTTCCTGCTGTTCGGCAACACCGCCCCGGACGCGCAGATCCTCGTCACCTGGGCCTACTACCTCGGCTTCGGACAGCAGCCACGTGACTTCGCGCAGTCGGCCGCGTACGGCATCCTGCTGCTGGCCATCCTGATCGTCTTCACCTCCTTCTACCGCCGCTGGCTGAACCGCAATGACCAGCAGCTCGCGATCTGAGGCAGGAGCTCCCATGAGTACGACCACAGTCGAGACCGCCGCCGCGGCGCCCGAGGCCCGCACCGCACCGGCGCCCCGCCGGCTCCGCCGCCGCGGTGAGCAGAGCCTCGCCGGCTCCTTCGCCTCGCACGGCATCCTGATCGTCGCGAGCCTCATCGCGCTCTTCCCGATCACCTGGCTGGTCTTCCTGTCCCTCGGCCCGGACAAGGACGACTACCTCCACCCGGGCGGCATCTGGAAGAAGATGACGTTCGACAACTACTCGTTCGTCCTCCAGCACACCGAGTTCTTCAGCTGGCTCAAGAGCTCGCTGATCGTCTCGCTCGGCACCACGGTGATCGGCGTGCTGATCGCCGCCACCACCGGGTACGCCGTGTCCCGGATGCGCTTTCCGGGTTACCGCAAGTTCATGTGGGTGCTCCTGGTCACCCAGATGTTCCCGGTGGCCGTCCTCATGGTGCCGATGTACCAGATGCTCTCGGACCTGAAGCTCGTCGACAGCTACCTTGGGCTCATCCTCGTGTACTGCACCACGGCGGTGCCGTACTGCGCCTGGCTGCTCAAGGGGTACTTCGACACCATCCCCTTCGAGATCGACGAGGCCGGACGCGTCGACGGGCTGACCCCCTTCGGCACGTTCGCGCGGCTGATCCTGCCGCTCGCCAAGCCCGGTCTCGCGGTCGCCGCGTTCTACAGCTTCCTCACCGCCTTCGGTGAGGTCGCGTTCGCCTCGACGTTCATGCTGTCCGACACCAAGTACACCTTCGCCGTCGGCCTGCAGAGCTTCGTCAGCGAGCACGACGCCCAGCGGAACCTGATGGCCGCGACGGCGGTGCTGATCGCGATACCCGTGTCGGTGTTCTTCTACCTGGTGCAGAAGAACCTCGTCACCGGTCTGACCGCCGGCGGCACGAAGGGCTAGCCCGCCGCAGCACACCAGACCCGAGGCGGCCGCAGTGTCCATCCGACCCCGCTGTCACCGCGGCCGCCTCGTCATCCTCCCTGCCTTTGACCTGATGAACCCGTTACCTCTCAAGGACGCCATGAGCCAGCAGCACTCCGCCCTCGCCCCGGCCCCCCACTCCGCCGAAGCCAAGCGCAGCGACTGGTGGCGGGACGCGGTGATCTACCAGGTCTATCCGCGCAGCTTCGCCGACAGCAACGGCGACGGCATGGGCGACCTGGAGGGCATCCGCACCCGACTGCCCTACCTGCGCGACCTCGGCGTGGACGCCGTGTGGCTCAGCCCCTTCTACGCCTCCCCGCAGGCCGACGCCGGCTACGACGTCGCCGACTACCGGGCCGTGGACCCCATGTTCGGCAACCTCCTGGACGCCGACGCGCTGATCAGGGACGCCCGCGAGCTGGGGCTCAGGATCATCGTCGACCTGGTGCCCAACCACTCCTCCGACCAGCACGAGTGGTTCAAGCGCGCGGTCGCCGAGGGGCCCGGATCGCCGCTGAGGGAGCGCTACCACTTCCGCCCCGGCAAGGGTGAGAACGGCGAACTGCCGCCCAACGACTGGGAGTCCATCTTCGGCGGCCCCGCCTGGACCCGCGTCGAGGACGGGGAGTGGTACCTGCACCTCTTCGCCCCCGAGCACGACGCGTTCCGCGAGACCGTGCGCGCCTTCCTGGCCAGGGAGGTCCTGCCGCACTACGCGCAGTGGGAGAAGGACGGCATCGTCTCCCGCGAGGCCTGGCGGGCGGCCGGAAAGCAGGGCCTGCTCGGACTCGCCGTGCCCGAGGAGTTCGGGGGCGGCGGCACGGCCGACTTCCGCTACGCCACCGTCCTCGCCGAGGAGTTCACGCGCGCGGGTGCTCCCGGACTCGCCCTGGGCCTGCACAACGACGTCATCGGCCCGTACCTCACCGGCCTCGCCACCGAGGAGCAGAAGCGTCGCTGGCTGCCCGGCTTCTGCGACGGCTCGCTGGTCACCGCCATTGCCATGACCGAGCCCGGCGCGGGCTCCGACCTCCAGGGCATCCGCACGCACGCGGAGGACCGCGGCGACCACTGGCTGCTGAACGGCTCCAAGACCTTCATCTCCAACGGGATCATCGCCGACCTGGTGATCGTCGTCGCGAGGACCACCCCCGAGGGCGGGGCCCGCGGACTGTCCCTGCTCGTCGTCGAGCGCGGGATGAAAGGCTTCGAGCGTGGCCGCAACCTCGACAAGATCGGCCAGAAGGCCCAGGACACGGCCGAGCTGTTCTTCCACGACGTGCGCGTGCCCAAGGAGAACCTCCTGGGGGAGCACAACGGCGCCTTCGGGCACCTGATGACCAACCTCGCCCAGGAGCGCCTGAGCATCGCCGTCTCCGCGATCGCCGCCGCCGAGCACCTCCTGGAGATCACCACCGAGTACGTCAAGGAGCGCGAGGCCTTCGGCCGGCCGCTCGCCACCAAGCAGCACATCCGCTTCGAGATAGCCGAGATGGCCACCGAGTGCGCGGTCA
This sequence comes from Streptomyces sp. RP5T, assembly GCF_003933965.1. Taxonomy (GTDB): domain Bacteria; phylum Actinomycetota; class Actinomycetes; order Streptomycetales; family Streptomycetaceae; genus Streptomyces. The sequence continues at coordinate 7,131 of NZ_RSAJ01000183.1, read as the reverse complement.
CCCGGACCTTCGTCGACCGCTGCGTCGAGGACCACTGCGACGGGGGACTGGACGCCGTCCACGCCTCCATGGCCAAGTGGTGGGCGACCGAGCTCCAGAAGCGGGTCGCGGACCGCTGCCTGCAACTGCACGGCGGCTACGGCTACATGAGCGAGTACCCGGTCGCGCGGGCCTTCACCGACGGCCGGATCCAGACCATCTACGGCGGTACGACCGAGATCATGAAAGAGATCATCGGCCGTTCCCTGCTGAGCTGACCCTCATTTGAAAGGCTTCCTCGTGAGCACCGAAGCGTACGTGTACGACGCGATCCGCACCCCGCGCGGCCGCGGCAAGGCGAACGGCGCCCTGCACGGCACCAAGCCCATCGACCTGGTCGTCGGCCTCATCCACGAGCTCCGCGCCCGCTTCCCGGAGCTGGACCCGGCGGCTGTCGACGACATCGTGCTCGGCGTCGTCGGCCCGGTCGGCGACCAGGGCTCCGACATCGCCCGGATCGCCGCGATCGCCGCGGGCCTGCCGGACACGGTCGCCGGCGTGCAGGAGAACCGCTTCTGTGCCTCGGGCCTGGAGGCGGTCAACATGGCCGCCGCCAAAGTCCGTTCGGGCTGGGAGGACCTGATCCTCGCCGGCGGTGTCGAGTCGATGTCCCGGGTGCCGATGGCCTCCGACGGCGGCGCCTGGTTCAACGACCCGATGACCAACCTCGCCGTCAACTTCGTGCCCCAGGGCATCGGCGCCGACCTGATCGCCACGATCGAGGGCTTCTCGCGCCGTGACGTCGACGAGTACGCCGCGCTGAGCCAGGAGCGGGCCGCCACGGCCTGGAAGGAGGGCCGTTTCGACCGCTCCGTCGTCCCGGTGAAGGACCGCGCGGGACTGACCGTCCTCGACCACGACGAGCACCTGCGGCCCGGCACCACCGCCGACTCCCTCGGCAAGCTCAAGCCGTCCTTCGCCGACATCGGCGACCTGGGCGGCTTCGACGCGGTGGCGCTGCAGAAGTACCACTGGGTCGAGAAGATCGACCACGTCCACCACGCGGGCAACTCCTCCGGCATCGTGGACGGCGCCTCGCTGGTCGCGATCGGCTCCAGGGAGGTGGGGGAGCGCTACGGCCTCACCCCGCGCGCGCGGATCGTCTCCGCGGCCGTCTCCGGCTCCGAGCCCACCATCATGCTCACCGGTCCCGCGCCCGCCACCCGCAAGGCGCTCGCCAAGGCCGGCCTGACCATCGACGACATCGACCTCGTCGAGATCAACGAGGCCTTCGCGGCGGTCGTCCTGCGCTTCGTGAAGGACATGGGCCTCTCCCTGGACAAGGTCAACGTCAACGGCGGCGCGATCGCGCTCGGCCACCCGCTCGGCGCGACCGGCGCGATCATCCTGGGCAGCCTGATCGACGAACTGGAGCGCCAGGACAAGCGGTACGGCCTCGCGACCCTCTGTGTCGGCGGCGGCATGGGCATCGCCACCGTCGTCGAGCGCATCTGACCCCCTCCCACGGATACGACGGATCACACGGAGCACTTCCACATGAGCACTCAGTCCACGACCATCCGCTGGGAACAGGACCGCACGGGCGTCGTCACCCTCGTCATCGACGACCCCGACCAGTCCGCCAACACCATGAACCAGGCGTTCCGCGACTCCCTCGCGGTGATCACCGACCGCCTGGAGGCCGAGAAGGACACCATCCGCGGTGTCATCATCACCTCCGCCAAGAAGACCTTCTTCGCCGGCGGCGACCTGCGCGACCTGATCCGGGTCACCCCCGAGACCGCGCAGGAGCTCTTCGACGGCGGCCTCGCGATCAAGCGCAACCTGCGCCGCATCGAGACCCTCGGCAAGCCGGTCGTCGCCGCCATCAACGGCGCGGCCCTGGGCGGCGGTTACGAGATCGCCCTGGCCTGCCACCACCGCATCGCCCTCGACGCGCCCGGCTCCAAGATCGGCTGCCCCGAGGTCACGCTGGGCCTGCTCCCCGGCGGCGGCGGAGTCGTCCGTACGGTCCGCATGCTCGGCATCGCCGACGCGCTGCTGAAGGTCCTGCTCCAGGGCACCCAGTACGCCCCGCAACATGCCCTCCGGAACGGCCTGGTCGACGACGTCGCCGCCACCCAGGACGAACTCCTCGCCAAGGCCCGCGCGTTCATCGAGGCCAACCCCGAGTCCCAGCAGCCCTGGGACAAGCCCGGCTACCGCATCCCCGGCGGCACGCCCGCCAACCCGAAGTTCGCGGCCAACCTGCCCGCCTTCCCGGCGAGCCTGCGCAAGCAGACCAACGGCGCGCCCTACCCCGCCCCGCGCAACATCCTCGCGGCCGCCGTCGAAGGCGCCCAGGTCGACTTCGAGACCGCGCAGGTCATCGAGGCGCGCTACTTCGTCGAGCTGGCCGCCGGCCAGACCTCGAAGAACATGATCCAGGCGTTCTTCTTCGACCTCCAGGCGGTGAACTCCGGCGCCAACCGCCCCAAGGCCGTGGCACCCCGTCAGGTCCGCAGGGTGGCCGTGCTCGGCGCCGGGATGATGGGCGCGGGCATCGCGTACTCGTGCGCCCGCGCGGGCATCGACGTGGTCCTCAAGGACGTGTCCCCGCAGGCGGCGGCCAAGGGCAAGGCGTACTCGGAGAAGCTCTGCGCGAAGGCGGTCTCCCGGGGCCGTACGACGCAGGAGAAGGCGGACGCGCTCCTGGCCCGCATCACCCCGACGGCCGACCCCCAGGACCTCGCCGGCTGCGACGCCGTCATCGAGGCGGTCTTCGAGGACACGGCGCTCAAGCACAAGGTCTTCCAGGAGATCCAGCACATCGTCGAGCCGGACGCGCTGCTGTGCTCCAACACCTCGACCCTGCCGATCACCGCGCTCGCCGAGGGTGTGGAGCGGCAGGACGACTTCATCGGCCTGCACTTCTTCTCACCGGTCGACAAGATGCCCCTGGTCGAGATCATCAAGGGCGAACGCACGGGCGAGGAGGCCCTCGCGAGGGCCTTCGACCTGGTCCGGCAGATCAGGAAGACCCCGATCGTCGTCAACGACTCCCGCGGCTTCTTCACCTCCCGCGTGATCGGCCACTTCCTCAACGAGGGCGTCGCGATGGTCGGCGAGGGCATCGAGCCCGCATCGATCGAGCAGGCGGCGGCGCAGGCGGGTTACCCCGCCAAGGTCCTCTCCCTGATGGACGAGCTGACGCTGACGCTCCCGCGCAAGATCCGCAAGGAGACCCGGCAGGCGGTGGAGGAGGCGGGCGGCACCTGGACGCCCCACCCCGCCGAGGCGGTCATCGACCGCATGGTCGACGAGTTCGGCCGCACCGGCCGCAGCGGGGGCGGCGGCTTCTACGACTACGGCGAGGACGGCAAGCGCGTCGCCCTCTGGCCGGGCCTGCGCGAGCACTTCACCCGACCGGGCTCGGAGAACCCCGAGAGCGTGTCCTTCAAGGACATGCAGGAACGCATGCTGTTCTCCGAGGCCCTCGACACCGTCAGGCTCCTGGAGGAAGGCGTCCTGACCTCGGTCGCCGACGCCAACATCGGCTCGATCTTCGGCATCGGCTTCCCGGGCTGGACCGGCGGGGTCCTCCAGTACATCAACGGCTACGAGGGAGGCCTGCCGGGCTTCGTGGCACGCGCGCGTGAACTGGCTGGCCGGTACGGGGAGCGCTTCACGCCTCCGGCACTGCTGGTCGAGAAGGCGGAGAACGGGAGCCGTTTCACGGACGAGTGAGCCGGACGCGTCACGAACGCCGGGCGGGGTGACAACGGCCCGTCCGGCGTTCGGGGCGGTGCGGTGATCAGGGCTCCCGCACCGGTGAGGACTCCCCGCCCACCTCCGACGTCCACTGGCGCAGCTCCTCCTTCAGGGACCGCTGGAAGGTCGTCAACAGGGCCTGCACGACCAGGGGTTCCATGTGCGCGGACAGCGACTTCACGTCCTGCGCGGCACGCTGGGCCACCTCGCCCCGGAACAGCTGCGACAACTCGTGCGCGGCGGCCCGGGAGTGCTCGATGAGCACCTTCCGCGAGGCGAGGATCGCCTCCTGCGACAGCGGCACGTCGAGCAGCGCGACGCCGAGCCGGAGCAGGCCCAGGTCGACGCGGTAGCCGTCACCGTCCCGCCGTACGACGTCCATCGCGGCGAGCCGCTCCAGGTCGTCGTCGCTCAGCGCCCGCCCCGCCCGCCGCCCGAGCTCCCCGCGCGTCACCCGCTCCACGACGTCCGGGGCCCAGGAGGCCACCACGGCCCGGTGGATCGCGAGTTCGCGGGCGCTCAGGCCGGCCGGCAGCTGCTGCACGTACCGCTCGATCGCCGCCAGCGTCATCCCCTGGTGCTGGAGCTCCTCGATCAGCGCGAGACGCGCGAGGTGCTCACGGCCGTAGTGACCGACCCGGCGCGGACCGATCACCGGCGGCGGCAGCAGCCCGCGCGTGCCGTAGAAGCGGACCGTGCGGACCGTGACGCCCGCCCGCGCGGCCAGCTCGTCGACGGTGAAGGTCTGCTCCTCGGCACCGGGGGAGGGGTCGGTCGTCATGTGCAGCAGTATCGCTGTCCCACCACTGCTGCAACACCCGGTCGGCGGCCCCTTTCCGATCATGTGGGACGCCTCCCGCTGTGACGGCCGCCACCGCGTGCGCGGCGCTCTCCGGGGAAGGCGGCCCCTTGGCCTGGGCCTTTGACCAGGAGGTACGGGCCTACGCCCGCCCGGAGACCCGACGAGACCCGCCGGGGCGCACCAGAGAGTGGAACCACTGTGAGCAAGGACGCCGTGCAATCGGCACAGGCCGCCGCCCGCACCGACGTGGCCCAGGTGCCCGCCGACGCGGGCGACGCCGGCTACAGCAAGGACCTCAAGGCCCGCCACGTCAACATGATCGCCATTGGCGGCGCGATCGGTACCGGCCTCTTCCTGGGCGCCGGCGGACGCCTCCACACCGCGGGCCCGGCGCTGGCGCTCGCCTATCTGGTGTGCGGCGTGTTCGCCTTCTTCGTCGTCCGGGCCCTCGGCGAACTGGTCCTGTACCGCCCCTCCTCGGGCTCCTTCGTGTCGTACGCGCGCGAGTTCCTCGGCGAGAAGGGCGCGTACGTGGCCGGCTGGATGTACTTCCTGAACTGGTCGACGACCGGCATCGCCGACATCACCGCGATCGCGCTCTACACGCACTACTGGAGCCTGTTCACCGACATCCCGCAGTGGACGCTCGCCCTGATCGCGCTCGCCGTGGTGCTCGCCGTGAACCTGATCTCGGTGAAGATCTTCGGCGAGATGGAGTTCTGGTTCGCGATCATCAAGGTCGCCACCCTCGTCGGCTTCATGCTGATCGGCGTCTTCCTGCTGGCCACCCGGCACGAGGTGGGCGGCGGCACACCCGGCCCCGGCGTGATCAGCGACAACGGCGGTGTCTTCCCGCACGGCGTGATGCCGGTCGTCCTCGTCATGCAGGGCGTGATCTTCGCGTACGCCGCCCTCGAACTGGTCGGTGTCGCGGCGGGCGAGACCGCGGAACCGGAGAAGGTCGTCCCGCGCGCGGTGAACTCGATCATGTGGCGCGTGGGCCTGTTCTACGTCGGCTCCGTCGTCCTGCTGGCCCTGCTCCTGCCGGGCTCGGTCTACTCGGCCGACCAGAGCCCGTTCGTCACGGTCCTGTCCAGGATCGGGGTCCCGGCGGCCGGTGACGTGATGAACCTGGTCGTCCTGACGGCCGCGATGTCCTCGCTGAACTCGGGCCTGTACTCCACGGGCCGCATCCTGCGCTCGATGGCGACGGCGGGCTCGGCCCCCCGGTTCACGGCCCGGATGAACCGCAGCCAGGTCCCCTACGGCGGTGTCCTGCTCACCTGCGCTGTCTGCGTCCTCGGCGTGGGCCTGAACTACCTCATGCCGAGCCAGGCCTTCGAGATCGTGCTGAACGTCGCCTCCCTCGGCGTCATCAGCACCTGGGTGATCATCATGATCTGCCACCTGGTCTTCGTCCGCCGCGCCCGCTCGGGCCTGGTCACCCGCCCGTCCTTCCGGCTCCCCCTCAGCCCGGTCACCGAGATCACCACGATCGCCTTCCTCCTGGCCTGCCTGGGGATGATGTGGAACGACACCGAGGTCGGCCGCAAGACGCTCCTGCTGATCCCACTGATCGCGGTACTCCTGGTGGCCGGCTGGTTCGGCATCCGCCACCGGGTGCAGCGGACCACGGACCGGGAACCGACCGACCTAACGCGCTGACGAGGGGGCCACTGTCAGTGGCACCCTCTACGGTGGCGTCATGGGGGAGATCACCTACATCCGAGGCGACGCCACCACTCCGTCCGCGAAGGGCGTGAAGCTGATCGCACACGTCTGCAACGACATCGGTGGCTGGGGCAAGGGCTTCGTCGTCGCGGTGTCCCGGCGCTGGCCGGAACCGGAGGCCGCCTACCGGGCCTGGCACCGCGGCCGTGCGTCGAACGACTTCGGGCTGGGCGCCGCGCAGTTCGTGCAGGTCGAGCGGTATGTCTGGGTGGCCAACCTGGTCGGGCAGCGGGGCGTCCGGCGGGGCAGCAACGGCGTCCCGGTCCGCTACGAGGCGATCGACGAGGCCCCGGGGCGACTGGCCGACAAAGCCGTGGAGCTCGGCGCGTCCGTGCACATGCCACGGATAGGGTGTGGACTCGCCGGAGGCAAGTGGTCCCGCATCGAGCCCCTGATCGCAGACAGGCTCCTCACGAGGGACCTCGCGGTCACCGTCTACGACCACGGGGAGGGCTGACATGAGCCACGACATCGACGTGCTCGTGCTGGGCGGGGCCGGGGTGGACACCATCGTGTACGTCCCCGCGCTGCCCCTGCCCTACGCCGACAGCTACATGATCGACTCAGGCATCCGCACCCGCGCCGGACAGACCGGGGACTTCGTCGCCGTGGGCCTCGCAGCCCTCGGCATGACCACCCACCATCTCGACTTCCTCGGCGACGACCCCGAGGGCGACCTCGTCCGCGCCCTGCACCGCGACCGCGGCATCGCGCTCACCGCCGTGCCCCAGCCCGCCGGCACCAAGCGGGCGGTGAACCTCGTCGGCCCCGACGGCAGGCGCCTGTCCCTGTACGACACCAGCCGCGCCCACCCCGACGACCGCCTCCCGCCGCAGACGCTCCGGCCC